>NZ_UHIL01000002.1:301964-603929 GCF_900460535.1 Vibrio parahaemolyticus
AGGTAAACGTCCTGTTTTTCGGTTAAGAGAATACAGAAACGAAATAAATAACATATTAAACAGTGCTAATCCTGTTCAAGTGGTTAGTGAAACAAACGAATATATTGTAATGAAATTTTTCTTTCATGGTGGCCAAATATTGGCATTTAAAAAAGGTTAAAGCTGTCTAACTTCAATAGAGAACTTATTGAATAAAGTGAGCTTTTTCGATAGAACTTTATCAATGTTTAATTTATCTTTTTCTATCTCGCTGATTAATACAATTTTGTCTTTGTTAAAATTAACAAACACATCCTCATCTTCAAGTAGTAACTCAACCAATTTAGAAGCTTTGAATCTAAGACTTCTCATGTCTTTTAAAGGTATTTCTATAAAAGTTTGTAGCGCACCGTCACTTAAACTAATAAAAATCTCTTCACCACTAACAAGCTCAATACTAATTGGCTCATTGCTTTCTACTCGAGATAGCAGCCTAGGGTCGATATTTAGATTATCAACCAGCGTTTTATAAATGATTTCTCGTAATGTTTTCAAAACAACTCCTTATTTAACAAGTATTATAACTCTTTGAAAACTAAATAGAACTGCTCATATATTCCACCACCGAACTCGGCTAACAAGAACATAAAAACAACTAATTTGGCTGCCATTGGCAAGCCTGGGTCCTGCACACTAAATACCGTCTGAAGCAAGCCGACCACGACACCTGTAACCACAAATGCTAATGAAAATATTATAATTGCATTTGACAAGATATCTAAGCTAGCCGAAACAACATCAAGAACTGTCATGGCTTTCCTCTAAATAATCAATAAGTCGACCTGAATCAAAAGTAAAACAGTAATATTTTCTCTTAAAGAAAACCCTATATTTAACAAGATTAGAACCGTCTTTAAAATAGTCACCATCGAGTTTTAAACCACTCTTAAGACAACCATCTAAAACGAGTTCCGATAGAATATAATTCTCTACTTGGTAATATTTCTTTGTGCCATGAGAAATCTGTCTTAAAACATCAGTTGTATTTTCAACACGATTGGTGCCATCCAAATTTAAATGGTTACCTTTCCATAAAATGAAACATGAGCTTTCTGAGTAACCTATTAACTTACTTTCAAAAGGTTTAGAACTACAAATTTTTTCTGTATCTAACTTCGCCTTAAGTAAGGACAATGGATAAAAACCATTATGCCAACTATAATCTCTAGACCATGATGATCTTATTGACTCTAATTCAACAATAAATGCATTTTTTTTAATTTCCAGATGCTGATTTCTGTGTGGATTCCTCAAAAGAAAATTTAAGCAATCCCGTCCTACAATACCTTCGATAGCAAGTAGACTACTCTTCTCTTCATCTTCATCTTCATCTTCATCTTCATTAATGGTTTCCTCTTCAACCTCTAATAAAGATTCTCCTTCTGAAGCTTTACTAGATATCTCTACCTGAGACAATATTTTTGTAAACTCTTCTTTTCCATTAAAATTTTCTTTACAAAAATCACTGCGTTCAAAAGATGAAAGCGAAGACGGTTTTAAATCATGATACCCAGTCATAGTAAATGTACTCTCATTTCTGTAAGGGCATCCTTTCGCTTTTCAAGTTTCTTTTTTTCTAACTCAGCATCGTGGATTTTTTCATCCAACTCTTCAAGATCTTGTCGAGCTAGAGAAGCTTCAAAGAATAAACTCTCGATTTTAGATTTGATCCCCTCACGTCGCCTGAACAAGCGAGTGAGGGCATCTTTTTCTTGTATTATATTTAATACTTTTAATTCACTTTGCAGTGTTTCTATATCAAGCCACTTACTTTTTATGCTTTCTACTAATTCTTGCCTCTCTTTCTTGAGTTTATCCAATAATCTAACTTGCTTACCTATACGTATATCAACGATATCAATAAGCTGACCAAATTCTCTCCATTCCTTTGAGGGTTTCTTCATATTCAACTCCGTCAAACCCTTGCTTTAAAAATTCCATTATTTTCGGATACAGTTCTATCGCTTCATCAGTTTCTAGGTCGTTGCCTTTCTCATATTCACCAACACGAATAAGCAGTTCGACACTAAAGTACCTATGAACCATATCTTTGATCCGCTCAGACAGCCGAACGTACTCCTTGTCCTGAATTTTGTTCTGCAAACGACTTTTGCTTTTAAGTACATCAATCGCCGGATATCGACCAGTCGATGCAATTGTGGTTGAGTACACCAAGTGCCCGTCAATCAGTGATTTAACCTCGTGGGCAATTGGGTCATCATCAATTTCTTTCTCAATAAGTACCGTAAAAATACCGGTTACAGAACCAGAGATAGAGTTACCACAACTTTCAACTAGTCTTGATAACGCAAGAGAAACGCCAATCGGAATTCCTCCCTGAATCGGAGTGCCATCCAACATCGCTTGTGCACGAGCAAATCGAGTTAAGGAGTCGAAATAAAGGACAACTTTCTTTCCTTGCTCCATAAAATATCGAGCAATAGAAACGGCAACTAACCCCGAACGAACCTTTTCCAGAGGGTTGGCCTCAGAAGTTGATACAATCGTAATTGATTTTTGTATCACTTCCGGACCAATTTCCCCTTCCAAAAATTCGACCACTTCACGCGCGCGCTCACCTATCATCGCAAAGATGACAACGTCAGCATCCATATTGTTCGCCATGATCGATACCGTTGTTGTCTTCCCGGCCCCCGCTGGGGCAAACAAGCCTAAACGCTGGCCTTCACCGATCGTAAATAAACCATCAATAATTTTCAGCTTTGTCGGGAACACCGTTTCTATCGGTGCACGCATCTGAAGTGGTATTGGTTCTAGCGCTATAGGCAAGTCCTTATAATTTCCCTCTTGTTCGAGATAACTCTCTCCGTATAAAGACTCACCGTAACAGTTAATCACCTTACCGACTAATGCCTCTTCATTTAGAGGAAAGCAGAAGCGCCTTGGGGTGATTTCGACTTTTCCCCCTCGCTGAACCGAGCCCGGCTGGAGCAGTTTGATCTCGATATCATGTCCGGAAACTTTTAAGATTTCACCACGAATCCAACCACTATCCACCGTTTCAACAAAACATTCCTGTCCGACAAACGCATCAATATTAACCTTGCATCGTACGGTGTCTTGATATGACTCCTTGACCTTAAAATAGTGCTGTAACATCACTCGATTACCTGGAATGAGATAGAAACATAACGTTTGTACTTACTCTTAACTTCCGACGTTGATTTAAACAGTTCACCTAATAGTGGAATTGACGATAAAACAGGAATACCACTTTCCGTTTGTTGTGTAACCGTGTTGTCAAAACCGCCAAGAATAATGGTTTGTCCCGGTTTAATGTAGACTTCAGAGTTCAAAGACTGAGAACTCACTTTAGGTGGTCTGTTCGAACTATCACCACCTTCGTCATCATCCAAAGATTCCTCAACATACTGAATTCTTGCTTGCACATCTCCAGATGGCAGTAAGCGCCCCGTCACGTATAAGCTGTTATCAGCTTCGATTTTTTGTGTCTCAACCTGTTTATTTGAAATCAAAGCGATGGTTGCAGTTTGCTTTTTACCGAAGTGGCCTTGTTGGTTTTCCAAAGCAAGCAAGTTAGTTTCATAAACACCGCGAGCGATACCGTTTGATGCCAGTGCTTGAAAGTTTCTCAGAAAATCAATAGTTTCTGTAAACGGAGGCACGACAAGATCATAAACGCCACGTGAACCATTAACCCATGAACTATCAACACCGAAGTGCTCTTTTCGTTCTGCAGATACATCATATACTTTGAGAGAAAACAACAATTGACGACGCTCCGTATCGATCAAAGCCGCAATTCGCTTTGCCAATTTCACTTCATCGGGCGTTCCTCGAACTAACAATGCATTAGAGCCAGGTAGCGCCTGCACATTTGTGGTTTTCTCTTCCTCATCAAGATTCTGACGATCGCCTTCACTGAGTTTGACTTTATAGGCTCGTGAAACAATTTCACCATCACTGATATTTTTAAACTGACCGATATTGGTAATTGCGGCCGCAATAAGTGACTGTGCACCAGGGAATGTTGCCTGGCCATCATATGTAGCAATATTGCGGTCTAGAACCGAGATATAATGAAACTCGATTCTTGCCAACTCAAGGTTATTACCTCTTTCAAGAAAATGGTTTTTATCTACCATCCCTGCATAAGCAACCGCATCGTTGACAAACTTTTTGGTGCCTGAAAATAAGATTGAGTGCCCACGTTCTACCAAACGAATTTTTGTCGTTTCGTTAGTTTTAAACGTTAACTTCAATTCTCTGAGCAACAACTCAGGAGAAATATTTCTCGGTTTGTAAGTGTAATTTATATACTCTTGCCCAGATTGAATCGTTAGCGTCCCGCCATAAGTATACCAATCAAAATCAAACACTTTCGATAGCTTGTCCAACAACACAGGGCCAGGGCCTGATAGCGTCTGAGTCATTGGTTGGTTTTGTGTTTGCGTATCTAAATTTGAGACCAGCTTTAATTGCATATCCTTTGCAATGGCATCTAACGCCTCAATTAAATTCATATCTTGCTGTTTAATCATTACATCAGCTTGCACAGTGAAGGTTAGACAGCAAAGTACAAGCAAAATTAATCTATACATCGTCAAGTATCTCTTTTAATTTCTGTTCGTCTTCTTTAATTGTCCTGATTACATTGTTAATAACACCGCTTGCTACGATCATATCAGCAATTTCAGCATCACCCAGTGTAACCTCCCCCTCTTCCTTTGAGCTGCTTCCTTCTGTTTTATTCAATGCTTCGATTTCATTTAGCATTGTTTCAAACTCATTTTCGCCTTGATATGTCAAACCAGTATCGATTTTAATCGCTTCAATTTTATTCATAACCTAACTTCCACATCATCTGTTCAAAAAGATAAAACTGATCGTGTAACACCCACAAATTAATAATGATGATCACCACGATACTTTTAATGTTTGGTGTAACAAACATCGATAACGATGCTTTTTTAAAAAATAAGTCTAAATATCCGCAGCAAATAGTAATCACAAGCATGAGGATGATGTATTTCCCCGAAACAATTAGAGCCATTTGAAGGTTATCGACTAACATCTTAAAAAAACCATCAATACTAAACTCATTAAACTCCGTGACCTGGTTTTGAATAACCTGGAGGAGAGGAAAAAAAATCAACCCACTTTCCAGCGCATAAAACGAAAAGATTAAACTCGTTAGCTTTGCTAAAGCCTCAGACTCTTCGGTGAAACGGTGATCTTGAACAGACTGTTCATTCAGCAGCAACATCTGCTGGATTACGCCACCCACCATACCGCTCAACCAATACGGGATTGAGCAATAGAAAGCAAAAATAACCACGCCGACTAACCATAACAAGGTAGGGTTTGCAACTAAGTTGAACCCTTCTAAACATATCGCCATGGCGATTGCAATTGCCAAGCAGGACGTATTATCTAGGTATAGTCGTGTTGGGTTAAATATTTTTAAAAATAAAAAAACGCCAGCAAATAAAATCCAATTTGGAAATAGTAACTGTTGCATACAGTTACTCCAACGCTTTAAATAAAATGGTCCAACTGTCCGAAAAATAGAATACAGCAAGCTTAACCGGTGTAGAGATAACCGTTGGCGATAGCATTGTCATACCAACACCACTCAAAATTACTGCAATCAAAAAGTCGATACTGACAAAAACAATATATAGCTTTAAGCCTAACTCAAACCCTTTATACAAGTCATAAATTAAACTACCAATAAAGAACTTAAAGGTTTGGTTTTCCTCATCAAAATTTAAAGGAATGTCGATTAATGAGGTCAATTTGTTCGTTTTATCCTCTGCGGTTTTTAACAACTCAGGAAAAAACTCAAACAGGTTACTCACCAATGTAAACATGGTGACGTTTTTAGGTAACTCTTCGCTGCTAACAGAGGCGCTAGTATCTAAACTATCTTCTAACCGATGCTGAGATGAAAAATACGGTTTCACACGCTCGAGGCCGGGCTTAACTTCTGGCCACACGCTATTTAGCGCCATTAATGCCGCCAATAAGTTAACCACAATAGCAGGCGGTATTTGCTGAGTACCCACCGCGTTTTTAATAATATTTAAAACAATGCTGTATTTAACAAAACCTGAAAAGCAGATAAAAAAGACGGCTGATAACAAGACCAGAACCAACAGCATGACCAAGTTTACGCCCACATAAGCATTATGCGGGCTTAATAATTCAACCATATCGATTCTACCCAAATCTATGCGTATGCCAGGGCGTAAACCCTGGCATAATTAAGCAAAAATTAAATGTTACGAGCTGCAGATGAAATAGAGTCTTTAATTGACTTAAGCGTTGATGTACCCGTTTGTACAGTAATACTTTGATCACCCATCAGACGTTGCAGCTCTAGTGATTCACCGGCTGATAGCGAAAGGCTACCACCAGCACCACCAGTACCAGCGGTAGTTTTGTTAGTAATAAAGGTTTCTACTGCAGTATCAGCCGTAGTTACAAAATCTTCAAATGTCTTACCCACCTCGGTCGTTTTCAAAGCACCGTTTGGATCAATTGCACGACCAGCCATACCACCAATATTTAGAGAGTTCATATATAAGCTCCTTTAATTTTAAATTTTGTTTGATTGTTTGATTGTTTGATTGTTTGATTCCCGCATTGGGTCACTTGCCCCTCGGGATGCAAACAATTAAACAGCCAGGAAAGCGATAAAACCAGTGAAAAAACCTGAGACAAAAACACTCAAACCCTCAACACACAAAACCCTTACGCGGCAAACTCTCACCATCCGAAATTTTGAAAAAAAACGCGAACAAAGCTCAAGCAACTCACCTAACATCCACAAAAACGCAGCAATCCCCACCCGAAAAACACAAATGTTCAGAATTTGCCATAACAAAAAGAATGTTTATGAAATGTATTTCTGTGTAATAACACCCTATTCTCCGTTCTTACCACAGATATTGGGTTTCCATTCTTGCCAATATAGAAAACACAACCTCGAAAAATCACCATCTCGCTTTTTAAAATTTGATTTTCGAACAAATATAGGGCTTAGAAGAGTAGCTCTCTCCTCTAATCAATAATCCGAGGATTCCAATAGAGATAGAAAGAAACAAAACTGGTGTTTTTCGCCTCCCATGATAGAAAAATAGCCTGTCGCACGAGCGGATTCTATTGATAGTGATGAAAGCCAATTAATTAAATCAGGCCGTTCTGAAGAACTAGGGTTGTGTGATCGCCCTAAAAGGGGTATGAGAGTTGAGACTGGCGGTAGCACTACCATGTCAATGCTCGGAGCCAATATTAAATCTATGACATTGAGCAAAAGTCATCGCTAAACAAAGCGGCTGTGTTTGTTAAAGGTGTTTACCTAAAGCACTTTAATACTTTGTGGTCGGATACGAAGCCAAAGTAAACAATGTTGATATTAGGCAGAGCCGGAGCGAATGATAACCACCGACTCAATCGAGTGGTTTAGGTGTATTGGTATTAAGGTCAAATGACACTCTTCAAAAATGTCGATGTACGCTGCCGTTCAAAACTAAGATTTTGGGGGACTCAAATGAAAGCCATATCTTCGTTGCTGAAGATAAAGTCATGCTCACTCGTAGCCATAGCCAGAAACAATGAGCAATGAGCAATGAAACTAAATCAAATGGCATGTTTAATGTTTGAGAGACCAGACTGTTTTTTGTTAGGAAGGATAGAACAGAATATGACGCATAGTGGTCATGGAAGGCGCAAGTGAACCAGAAACATCCATGTTTGTATTCACTTGCTTTGCGGGTCACTTAATTAATGTCACTAAAATCGTACTAATCATAGAAGACAGAAGTGCGGCTGAAAATACTCCGATGATATACCATTTAGGGTCCACCATATTTACAGGTTCCCTTTGTACTATCGGTTTACTGTGGCTTATCGGTTGCTTGATCATTGCCACATCTTTTGACTCGATTCTTTTCACTTCCAAAGGCGGCGCATCTTCAGTGACCATTAAGCCTAAGTTCTCATCTTCTAAGATCAACATATACCCTTCTTTAGGGATCGTTTTAATCTCACACATGACGCCTTCCAACATTTGTAAGGATTTGCGCAAGTTTGAAATCGCCTTTGTAAGTGACGTTTCACTCACTAACACTTTTCCCCAGACTTTGTCCTGAATGTCTTCTTTGGAAATGACCACATTAGCATTCTCACACAATAGTTTTAGAATCGCTGACTCACGTCCACCCAAGCTGATAATTTGCTCAGGGCTGATTACTTCTCGTTTTAGTGTGTCGAAGATAACTTGGTTACCTAACAAGTAGTTTCTTAACATAGTGAACCCTTTTCATCATTTTGATTGATTTGTAATTGAGAGTGAAAGAGAACATCTCTGTCCTTAAGGGCAAATTGAGCAACGCTGCCCTAGAAAATCCGAGGTCCGCATTATCTACGTCCACTTAATGATCTCGTGATAAAGTTATGAAAAAAGCATAAAAATTCCACGAAAAACCTAAAATAAAATAAAAAACACATAAAAACCTAAAATAAAAGGGCAATTCCTTGCCCTTTCACAAAATTACGATTTCACTTGATTTACGTTGTCAATCGATACGCCGTATTGATCATCAATTTTGATCAGTGTCCCTGTTGCAATCAATTCATTGCCGCTTTTAAGCATCACTTCCGATTGTACGAAATCATCGATTTTTATCATGTTGCCCTTTTGCAAGTGAAGCAGCTCTTCAAGCGTCATGGAACAGCGTGCAATAACAACATCGATCGCTATTTTCACAATTAGCCTCCTTGGCTCAACGTTACAATCACACGGCGCACATCACGAATTTCCTCTTGTGCAGAAGTGATTTCTGTCATTACGTTTTTAAACTTCTGTTGTTCTGTATCGATATCAACCTGAATGGTGTCACAGTACGCTGTCATGGTTGCGTTCAGAGACTGCAAGTCAGTGTAGGAAACGCGGTGAGTTTTGGATGCATTAAGATCTAGCCCTGTAATCGCAGCAATACCACGGTCATCTTTCAACTCTTCTCTGATAATTCGGTCGATATCTGTTAGGTGCTGTCCAGAAACGCTATCACCCAATGGCGTTCTGGTATTATTGTCATTTGGGTTCGTATGGTTCATGTTATCTTGCATGACCAAACCCCAAATTCGGTTGATTTCCGCGATAGCATTGGACCAAGTCTCGATCGTATCAGCCATGGTTTTCGCTCGAACCGTTTGCTGATCTAAATAACGACTTAAAAGGTCATCAATTAAATCCAGTGGGTCTTTAACCGAAGCGCGCACATCAGAATGCGGTACAGACGAAGCAGCACGCTGTATGATCGGACTTTGTTGAGTTAGTTGCTCTGCTACCACCTCGTTGCGTCGAGTTAATGGTACATCTGACGGTACGCTAAACCCAGAAATAGAAGAGTTCATCATTTCAACCTCTCTTTAAACATCAATCAAATAAACTCGAGTATGCTCTCCGTCAAAGAACACGACTTTATCCTGCGCTATTGACTTAATCACACCCAGTTTTGGCACTTCACTTCCCTCCCAATACCTCTTGCTCTCATCAAAGAGATATCGGCCAGAGTGAGATGAATAAAAAATAGAGTACGGGAACTGATCATCCGGAATGATAATCGCGTTATCTGCTCTTGATTTAACCGAAGCCAACATGTGGCTCAGGCCCGCACCTTTTAAAAGTTCTGACACTTTCGTAGGATCAGAAACATACCAATTGTCGTTCTCATCTCGATAGAAGCTGATGCCGTGTCGGCCCAGCAATGCCATGAAATGATTGTCATCTTCTTTGGTGTCTACCCTGATTTCGTCATATCCATCTTTACGAACAATCTTCATATCTAGGGGTTTACCAGAATATTCAGAAACAACAGCAACATTAAACTGTGACACTTGCTCATATTTGTCACTCGCTAATGGCTTAATAAAATTCTTCCAAGAAGACGGCAAATTCTTTACATCCTCTTTGCCCGTTACATAAAGAACGCCTTCTGAAATATAGCCGCTGCCAATCGCACTAATTCGATCACCAAATTCTTCTCCCTGATGAAAATTGTTTATTCCATACCCCACAATAGCAACGCTAACATGCGCCAATAACGTGACCAAGAGTACCGAACGGTATCGTTTAAAGTAGTAACGTCGAAGATTTGGGTTTCTCTCACCTTTTCGATAAACAAACAGGCATACACCTTTGTATTGAAAAACTCTGTTCTGAACTAGGGACAATGTTTTAGAAGTTTGTTTTAATACCGGACTCCCATTTTCTAGTGCCAGCTCAAAGCTTTCATCAGATTGTAAGTATTCTGGGATCGGAACTGTTTTGTCGTTGTCGCTCTGTTCATTTCCACTGAATACCAAAGTTGACTCAAAAGGAAATGCCACACCTTTTAGGGGACCCTCTACGAATTCAGCTAGCCACATTCTTGGTAATCTCACTCTTCAATTTATTGACTACTGAGACAGTTTCAGACAGAAATTTCAACAACACTTGAGGATGCTCTGGCGCAACTAAGTGACGAACAAAGCAACATCCGTAACTTTTAACCTCTGCGACATAACCATCTCTAGTAAGGTCGAAAGAGCTATTGAGGCGCACTTGCTGTCTTGCTGCCAACTTTTTGACAATCGGTACAATCACTAACATCTGGCCATGTAACCCAATTCGTGCACCATCTTCTACATAGCAATCCATGCCAGAATAGTGACAAGCCAATGATTGATCTGCATTCAGGTTTATGGACTTTCCGTTTGTCAACTGAGCAAACTCACTCATCAGCAATTGAAATTTTCTATTTGCCATTACTTTTTAGCCTTACATCAATTGAAAATCTTCGTTGTTTAACACGTTGTTCCGCTGTCTCTAGCCCATTTTCTACGGTTCCTCGAATTGCTATTGATACGTTTCGAAGCCCTTCTTCAACAAGAAAATCTCTCACCGCCAATGCCCGTCGATCTGCCAGAACTCGGTTTTTGGCATAAGAACCTGAAGAGTCCGCTATGCCATAGATGACTAGTTCTTTTACAGGTAAATTCTTCAACTTTTGAATGAGTTGTAACAATGTTTCCTTTGATGCTTGCGTTAACTCATATTCATTAACTGGAAATAAGTTCTCGAAGACTAACCTTAAATTTCCTTCTCCAATCAGATAAGCGTCTAAACCATCGATGCCGCTATTACCAAAAAGAGGATAACCCTGCCCATTCGTACTATTTCTATCTCCATTTCCAGATGAATGCTTTCCGTTCGAGCGATAATTTCTCGGATCCCACACATTCAAGCCGGTACCCAGACTTTTGTGAGGATCAACCAAATTACTGTACAACCAGTATTCGCCTTCACATGTCCATACCTCTGTTAAACCGTAGGTATTGAGGTTTGCTAAATAATAACGATTGGGTTCTAATGGCTGGTCAATCTCCAAACATGCCTGCTCATGAGGTGAGTTTTCAATATATCCTGGCGCCTGATGTACAATGAAACGAAAGTTATTCGGATCAGAGACATGAGTCACGACCATGTTATAAATATCTGGTTCCCAATCTATGTCGAGAATTAAATTATCTTCTCGAATTGGTCCACTGCATGCAGTCAACAAGCTAGCAAACCCAATAAAAACAAATTTATTTTTTCTTAACATTTTTTTGCCTATTTAAGGTTGATATAATCACGGCGACATCTCTATAAAATTCCTTAGGCAAAAAATCTTCCCCACTTTTCATATTACGATAAAGTGAACGCGCCAATGGAATATTTTCAATAATTGGAATCCCTTGTTCTTCTAAGCGCTTCCTTTCAGATAAAGCAAGCGACTCGGTAGATATTTTTAGAACTACTGGTATTTTTTCTATTTTAGGTTCGTAACTAATAGGCACCAAGATATGCGTCGGGTTAGCCACTGCAAATGTTGGTTTTCTTCCTTTTGTTACAGGAGATTCCATCACCTCTCGCATTCTTCGACGTCTTTCATACTTAATTTCTGGTGAACCTTCTGTTTCTTTCAGTTCATTTTTCATTTCTGTGAATGTCATGCGATTTTTTTGGTGAAAATGATACTTTTCAGCCAAATAGTCTATAGATCCAACACAGACACCATAAACCAAATAGAAAAGAGAAACGGCACCTATTGAATAAAGTAAGTAATAAATAAAGTAAGGATAGTTATTAATTTCATTTAGCTTATATAACTCTGCCCCTAAAACGTCAAAAACATACTTCAATAAAAAAAGCAAAAACAACAGTTCTAAAACTTTACGAGACGAACGTGAAATAGCTTCAACACCAAAAATATTTTTAGCCCCGTTAACTGGGTTAATTTTATCGATCTTAAAACCCAAAGCTTCCGTGCTTATTACAGATTTATTGATCATAACCCACTCAAAAACAGCCATCACTATTTTAAAGAATGCCAAAAATCCAATAGTATAACCTAGTATAGAAAACATGTTATCTATACCCACATTTATGTCTGATTGAATAGCTGAAGAAATCCATTCATTAGTATATTCAAATAGACTGTGTAAGGTGATAACTATAATAATGCAAAAAACAAACAGTTCTAACGTAGGTTCTGCTAATTCTGTTTTCGGAAATTGCCCTTTCTTCTTTAGATCACGCAGTTTTTTTTCTGTCGGGGGGTATTTCTTAGGTTCTGTTGACTCCATTTAAACACCCACTATTGTATGTTAATTACCTCTGAACTAGATATGCAATTGTTGTCTACAATATCACTATGGCTACAAACGATTAGCGTTGACATGACTTGTTGAACAAATGTTTTAACAACGTTAAGTTCATTATCGTTCACAACTAACACAGGTCTATTCTTATGAGATAGAAGTAAACGCTTGATTTCTGATTTTAGTGCTTTCTGGATCTCAATCAGTCTCTCAAAGTCTTCAAACTCACCTGCTACATATCCACTAATTTCCTCAGTCAGTTCAGGACTAAGCAACATTACGTGAACCTTTCCATCACTATTTAATAAGCGAGCGGTAATTTCGTACCTAGCTTGATGTCGAATCCGTGTGAGCCAGTTCCTAGGATCATTTTCAACTCTCGACCAATAAATAAGAGATTCAAAAAAGCTTACTCGGTCCAAATAAAATTCTGGAGAACGAATCATTTGTTTCAGAACATCATGAACACGATTTAAACCAACAGCAGAATCAATTTCACTCTTCATGATTTCACTCTGTGAAGCTAATTCTGCGACAATGTTACAGCTATGTTGTAAATTGTATTTTTCAATGAGTCTCGTTTGAATGAAATAACTAATAATTTCATCCAAGTTTGAACTCAAGTCATCATGCAGATTAAATGTGTCATCATTTAATATTTCCACGATGCCTTCAGCCGAGCTTTGAGAAAATTGGTACGTTTGTATACCCGAAATATACACTGCGATATCAACATCTAAATCAGGATCTACAAGCACCGCTGGTTCACCTAACGCTTGTCCCCAAACTCTCTCTTCAACAGCCTTCAGGCGTTTTTTGATTAGGCTTTGATATTGCCCATCACGAAATACAAATTTTAGAGATTCGAAAACCCCACTTCCTTCTGGCTCAAACTTTACAGCAACACTGTTGTTTCCATTTTTTTTCCAAAGCAATATAGCCATAACAACGCAGAGCACAGCAAGTGGCAAACAGACATACATTAATGTTGGATTTAGTAGGCCAATTAGCATAATCACTACACCAACCACTAAAAGACTCTTCCAGAATGTTCGAATCTGCGCCATCATTTGGCTCATAAACGAACTGGATTCGTCTTCCGAGCCTTTAATACGAGTCAGATAAACACCACATGCCATTGATAACAACAAACTCGGTATCTGTGAAACAAGGCCATCCCCAATCGTAAGTACCGAGAATCGCTTCACGCTCTCCGACAACGACAAATCAAACTGGTTGATGCCCACATAAATTCCACCAAACAAGTTGACAAGGCTGATCAGGATACCAGCAATCGCGTCACCTTTTACGAACTTCATCGCTCCATCTAGTGAGCCAAACAGTTTGTTTTCCGTACCGAGATCAGCACGAAGCTTTTGAGCCTGCTCTCCGGAAATAAGACCACTTTTCAGGTCCCCATCAATGGTCATCTGCTTACCAGGTAAAGCATCTAACGAGAATCGCGCACCTACCTCGGCAACACGTTCACCACCTTTTGTCACAACGAGAAACTGTACAATAGTAATAATGACGAAGATCAAAAGACCCGAGATTAGGTTTCCCCCCATCACGAACTCACCAATCGTCTCAATAACTCGGCCTACATCTTCGTTTGCGATGATGTTTCTTGTCGTAGCAATAGATAACAACAGTCGAAACGTGGTTAAAAGTAATACCATTGTAGGTAAAAATGTGACTTTCAGCGGCTGGTCGTTTTCTAACATGATAATCAACAGCAACGCCGAGCTTACAAAGCTAATCAACAAAAAAAAGTCGATGACCACACCAGGCAGTGTTACCAATATGATTGTTGGTAGCAAAAATGCAATCATCACACTACTTGGATTAAATAGTAGTGTTGAATTACGTAGTTTTGAAATCATATAGACTCCAAGACACCTCTTAACTCTTCAACGATTTTCTGAGTATTAATACTAACCACACTGTCACTATTTTCGATAGTCAGCGCGACCCCATCTGCCATTTCCTGCCTTTGGATCTTCAGTGTTTTAGCTTCATCTTCAAGCTCCGCATGTAACACATCTATTAAATGATTTATCAGGTTTTCACTTTGGCTAAGTTTTGTTAAACGAGAAGATACTGCCAAAGCAATTTGTGTTTTCAGTTCATTTTTTATTTCTGAAACCATGCGTTCTATACCAATGAGCTTTTCGCTTAGAATTTGCTCCGCGCTAAAAAACCAGTCCATCTGTTGGTCAACCCACTCATCAGCTATTTTTTTATATTCTTTAGAAATGCTTTCGTTTAGCTCTCTCTCTTTCTCTTCAATTAATTCTAATATCTGATTTTCAAGCAATCGTTGGTATTCAGTAACTTTGTCTTCCATTGCCATCAACAAAGCACGAGATTCCTGATACATAACTAATTCTGATTTTTTTACTACGTTAGAGCTTCGATTTGACTTAAAGCCTAGACGCGGAATCTCATAATCAGACTTTCTTAACTCTATGTACAAAGGAGCACCTCCAATTCAAATTTATTCAGACTTTATCCACACCAAATATGATTATCAAAGGAAAAAAAAAGACTAAACCTGAGCAAATCTGATTTAGTCTTTTTCAATTTTAAAGAAGCACTATCGCTATTACATCATTTTGAAATTAGATGAATTTGCCACTGGCACCACCATACTCCGTTCGCTATGCGCCCAGATACTTACACTTGAGTTTGAACCAACCAAACCTGAAACCAATGTGGTTTCGTATTCCTTCCTCGTTGTATTCAAATCTCTAATATTATTCAAAATACCTTGAGTGTAGTTTCGAGCATGACCACTCATCATTCCCTGAGTTGTCAACACAGGAGCTGGCATATTTACTTTCCATTTTTTGCCAGAAACAGATCCAACAACCTCTTTAGTTGAACCTTCATTGCGAGCAACTCCAGATGAAGCTGTGCTTTGATTGTCCAATCCTGACTCAAAATTTTGAGCAGAGGAGTTGTCAACTTTTTTCGCAAATCTTAATTCTGGGCCGTCATTCAATTCACCAGTTGCCCATGGAATTTCATCTTTCACATCTTCTGTAACAAGCACAGCTTCTTTGAATTCAATTCCATCTTCAACTTGCGCAGACTGCCAATCAACAAAAGAATCACTGGCTTGAGTCTGAATTGAAGCTTGACCTGACCCCAGATTCACTTTGAGGGTTGAGGTAAATCGCTCACCCAACGGATTGATATCCGTGTCTGTCTCAGCATTTACATGAAATTTAATCTCGCTTCTATGAGTAAAAGAGCTTTCTGAAACCTCTTTTTCTTGGCTAGTTGCAAGATGATTTACTTCATCCACACTCGGTGTCGATTCTGGCGTACCTACACCGGAATCAATGCCTTCCGAGGCATTACCTTGTGCCGAAGTTGGCTCACCGCTAGACGCATCCGCACTTGGTTTCTGCTCTGGCGTTGCCACACCGGAATCAATACCTTCTGAGACATTGCCTTGCGCCGAAGTTGGCTCACCGGTAGATGCATCCGCACTTGGTTTCTCCTCTGGGGTTGCCACATTTGGTTCCACACCCTTCGAGCTGCCAGCTTGTGCTGGTGTACCCGTTTGCAGCGCGTTCCCTTCTGCGTTCACACTGCCCTTCGATGACGGTGCCGTGCTTGCCGATGACGTCGAAGAGGCTGGTATGCGATCGCGCATCTCATAGCCCATCGTCTCACCATTGCTGTCGACGCGTGTTGGACGGTAACCTGGGTTGCCATCAACGCTCGCGTTGCCCGCGCTGGTGATCACTCGAGCTGGCGTCTTCACTTCTGGCCAACGCTTCGCCGGACCCGACGACGCTTGCTCTGACTCTACCGACGGTACGCTCTCTCCACTTTCGTGTGTTGGGGTACTTTCGCCCACAGCATTCTTGTCGTCTGCCGTATTTGGCTCACCCGTTGCCGCGTCCACACTCGGTGTCGATTCTGGCGTACCTACACTGGAATCAATACCTTCCGAGGCATGACCTTGCGCCGAAGTTGGCTCACCACTAAACGCATCCGCGCTTGGTTTCTGCTCTGGCGTTGCCACACCGGAATCAATACCTTCTGAGGCATTACCTTGTGCCGAAGTTGGCTCACCGCTAGACGCATCCGCGCTTGGTTTCTGCTCTGGTGTTGCCACATTTGGCTCCACACCCTTCGAGCTGCCGGCTTGTGCTGGTGTCCCAGTTTGCGGCGCGTTCCCTTCTGCGTTCACACTGCTCTTCGATGACGGTCCCGTGCTTGCCGATGGCGTCGAAGAGGCTGGCACGCGATCGCGCATCTCATAGCCCATCGTCTCACCATTGCTGTCGACGCGTGTTGGACGGTAACCTGGGTTGCCATCGATGCTCGCGTTGCCCGCGCTGGTGATCACTCGAGCTGGCGTCTTCACTTCTGGCCAACGCTTCGCCGGACCCGACGACGCTTGCTCTGGCTCTACCGAAGGGGTGCTTTCGCCCACAGCATTCTTGTCGTCTGCCATGTTTGGCTCACCCGTTGCCGCGTCCACACTCGGTGTCGATTCTGGCGTACCTACACCGGAATCAATGCCTTCTGGGGCATTACCTTGTGCCGAAGTTGGCTCACCTCTAGACGCATCCGCACTTGGTTTCTGCTCTGGCGTGCCTACACTGGAATCAATACCTTCCGAGGCATGACCTTGTGCCGAAGTTGGCTCACCACTAGACGCACCCATACTTGGTTTCTGCTCTGGCGTTGCCACACCGGCATCAATGCCTTCTGAGGCATTGCCTTGTGCCGAAGTTGGCTCACCACTAAACGCATCCGCGCTTGGTTTCTGCTCTGGCGTTGCCACACCGGAATCAATACCTTCTGAGGCATTACCTTGTGCCGAAGTTGGCTCACCACTAGACGCATCCGCACTTGGTTTCTGATCTGGTGTTGCCACATTTGGCTCCACACCCTTCGTGCTATCAGCTTGTGCTGGTGTGCCCGTTTGTGGCGCGTTCCCTTCTGTATTCACACTGCCCTTCGATGACGGTGCCGTGCTTGCCGATGGCGTCGAAGAGGCTGGCACGCGATCGCGCATCTCATAGCCCATCGTCTCACCATTGCTGTCGACGCGTGTTGGACGGTAACCTGGGTTGCCATCAACGCTCGCGTTGCCCGCGCTGGTGATCACTCGAGCTGGCGTCTTCACTTCTGGCCAACGCTTCGCTGGACCCGACGACGCTTGCTCTGACTCTACCGACGGTACGCTCTCTCCACTTTCGTGTGTTGGGGTACTTTCGCCCACAGCACTCTTGTCGTCTGCCGTATTTGGCTCACCCGTTACCGCGTCCATACTCGGTGTCGATTCTGGCGTACCTACACCGGAATCAGTGCCTTCAGGAGCACTACCTTGTGCTGCCGTTGGCTCACCACTAGACGCGTCCACACTCGGTGTCGATTCTGGCGTACTCACACCGGCATCAATGCCTTCTGAGGCATTACCTTGTGCCGAAGTTGGCTCACCACTAGACGCATCCGTACTTGGTTTATGCTCTGGCGTACCTACACCGGAATCAATACCTTCTGATGCATTGCCTTGTGCCGAAGTCGGCTCACCACTAGACGCATCCGCACTTGGTTTCTGCTCTGGTGTTGCCATATTTGGCTCCACACCCTTCGAGCTGCCGGCTTGTGCTGGTGTCCCAGTTTGCGGCGCGTTCCCTTCTGCGTTCACACTGCCCTTCGATGACGGTGCCGTGCTTGCCGATGGCGTCGAAGAGGCTGGCACGCGATCGCGCATCTCATAGCCCATCGTCTCACCATTGCTGTCGACGCGTGTTGGACGGTAACCTGGGTTGCCATCGATGCTCGCGTTGCCCGCGCTGGTGATCACGCGAGCTGGCGTCTTCACTTCTGGCCAACGCTTCGCCGGACCCGACGACGCTTGCTCTGACTCTACCGACGGTACGCTCTCTCCACTTTCGTGTGTTGGGGTACTTTCGCCCACGGCATTCTTGTTGTCTGCCGTATTTGGCTCACCCGTTGCCGCGTCCACACTCGGTGTCGATTCTGGTGTACCTACACCGGAATCAATGCCTTCCGAGGCATTACCTTGTGCCGAAGTCGGCTCACCGGTAGCCCCGTTCGCACTCGGTTTCTGCTCAGGGGTTGCCACACCGGAGTCAATACCTTCAGGAGCACTACCTTGTGCTGCCGTTGGCTCACCACTAGACACATCTGCACTTGGGTTCTGCTCAGGGGTTGCCACACCGGAGTCAATACCTTCTGATGCATTGCCTTGTGCCGAAGTTGGCTCACCACTAGACGCTTCCGCACTTGGTTTCTGCTCTGGCGTTGCCACACCGGAGTCAATACCTTCTGATGCATTGCCTTGTGCCGAAGTTGGCTCACCACTAAACGCATCCGCACTTGGTTTCTGCTCTGGCGTTTCCACACCGGAATCAATACCTTCTGGGGCACTACCTTGTGCCGAAGTTGGCTCACCGCTAGACACATCCGCACTTGGTTTCTGCTCTGGTGTTGCCACATTTGGCTCCACACCCTTCGAGCTGCCAGCTTGTGCTGGTGTGCCCGTTTGCGGCGCGTTCCCTTCTGCGTTCACACTGCCCTTCGATGACGGTCCCGTGCTTGCCGATGGCGTCGAAGAGGCTGGTATGCGATCGCGCATCTCATAGCCCATCGTCTCACCATTGCTGTCGACGCGTGTTGGACGGTAACCTGGGTTGCCATCAACGCTCGCGTTGCCCGCACTGGTGATCACTCGAGCTGGCGTCTTCACTTCTGGCCAACGCTTCGCCGGACCCGACGACGCTTGCTCTGACTCTACCGAAGGGGTGCTTTCGCCCACAGCATTCTTGTCGTCTGCCATGTTTGGCTCACCCGTTGCCGCGTCCACACTCGGTGTCGATGCTGGCGTACCTACACCGGAATCAGTGCCTTCTGGGGCATTGCCTTGTGCCGAAGTCGGCTCACCGGTAGCCCCGTTCGCACTTGGTTTCTGCTCTGGCGTTGCCACACCGGCATCAATGCCTTCTGAGGCATTGCCTTGTGCCGAAGTTGGCTCACCACTAAACGCATCCGCGCTTGGTTTCTGCTCTGGCGTTGCCACATTTGGCTCCACACCCTTCGAGCTGCCAGCTTGTGCTGGTGTCCCCGTTTTCGGCGCGTTCCCTTCTGCGTTCACACTGCCCTTCGATGACGGAACCTTGCTTGCCGATGGCGTCGAAGAGGCTGGCACGCGATCGCGCATCTCATAGCCCATCGTCTCACCATTGCTGTCGACGCGTGTTGGACGGTAACCTGGGTTACCATCAACGCTCGCGTTCCCCGCGCTGGTGATCACTCGAGCTGGAATCTTCACTTCTGGCCAACGCTTCGCCGGCCCCGACGACGCTTGCTCTGGATCTACCGACGGAACGCTCTCTCCACTTTCGTGTGTTGGGGTGCTTTCGCCCGCGGCATTCTTGTTGTCTGCCGTGTTTGGCTCACCCGTTGCCGCGTCCATACTCGGTGTCGATTCTGGCGTACCCACACCGGAATCAATACCTTCCGAGGCATGACCTTGTGCCGAAGTTGGCTCACCGCTAGACACATCCGCACTTGGTTTCTGCTCTGGTGTTGCCACATTTGGCTCCACACCCTTCGAGCTGCCAGCTTGTGCTGGTGTGCCCGTTTGCGGCGCGTTCCCTTCTGCGTTCACACTGCCCTTCGATGACGGTGCCGTGCTTGCCGATGGCGTCGAAGAGGCTGGTATGCGATCGCGCATCTCATAGCCCATCGTCTCACCATTGCTGTCGACGCGTGTTGGACGGTAACCTGGGTTGCCATCGATGCTCGCGTTGCCCGCGCTGGTGATCACTCGAGCTGGAATCTTCACTTCTGGCCAACGCTTCGCCGGACCCGACGACGCTTGCTCTGGATCTACCGACGGAACGCTCTCTCCACTTTCGTGTGTTGGGGTGCTTTCGCCCGCGGCATTCTTGTTGTCTGCCGTGTTTGGCTCACCCGTTGCCGCGTCCATACTCGGTGCCGCTTCTGGCGTACCTACACCGGAATCAATGCCTTCTGAGACATTACCTTGTGCCGAAGTTGGCTCACCGGTAGATGCATCCGCACTTGGTTTCTGCTCTGGTGTTGCCACATTTGCTTCCATACCCTTCGTACTGTCAGCTTGTGCTGGCGTCCCCGTTTGAGTCGCGCTACCTTCTGTATTCACACTGCCCTTCGATGACGGTGCCGTGCTTGGCGATGGCGTCGCAGAGGCTGGCACACGATCGCGCATCTCATAGCCCATCGTCTCACCATTGCTGTCGACGCGTGTTGGACGGTAACCTGGGTTACCATCAACGCTCGCGTTCCCCGCGCTGGTGATCACTCGAGCTGGAATCTTCACTTCTGGCCAACGCTTCGCCGGACCCGACGACGCTTGCTCTGGATCTACCGACGGAACGCTCTCTCCACTTTCGTGTGTTGGGGTGCTTTCGCCCACAGCATTCTTGTCGTCTGCCGTGTTTGGCGTACCTGTAGCGGCATCCGCACTTGGTTTCTGCTCTGGTGTGGCCACATTTGGTTCCACCCCCTTCGTGCTGTCAGCTTGTGCTGGCGTACCCGTTTGAGTCGCGCTCCCTTCTGTATTCACACTGCCCTTCGATGACGGAGCCGTGCTTGGCGATGGCGTCGAAGAGGATGATACGCGATCGCGCATCTCATAGCCCATCGTCTCACCATTACTGTCGACGCGCGTTGGACGGTAACCTGGGTTACCATCAACGCTCGCGTTACCTGAAGTGGTGATAATACGTGCCGGGATCTTAACTTCTGGCCATTTTTTAACTGGTGAAGACGTTACGTTTTCTGTAACAACAGGCGGTAAAGCATCTGCTGTGTCATCAGAGATACCACCTAGATAAGCTTGCAGCCCTCCTTCCAGCGTAACCTTTACTAGTTTGGCCTGACCACTTTGCAAGTGACAACTCTCAAGTGCGCCTAACAAGTTGTCTACGGTATCTTCTGTACCAATATTTG
This sequence comes from Vibrio parahaemolyticus, assembly GCF_900460535.1. NCBI lineage: Bacteria > Pseudomonadati > Pseudomonadota > Gammaproteobacteria > Vibrionales > Vibrionaceae > Vibrio > Vibrio parahaemolyticus. The sequence continues at coordinate 323,667 of NZ_UHIL01000002.1, forward strand.
TAGCATGATCGGTCACCTCACTAAATAAGGTGTCAGGACTGATCTCAGAAACATCTACAACCTGTAATTGCCCCATGTTCTGAATAGCTTCATCGAACAACGTTGTAGTTTGCGAAGAAGCGTCTGATTGAGCTGCAGATTCCGCAAATGGTTTATCTTCAGCTTTACTTTCGTCTCTATTATTTGTTTGGTTATTAAAAAAATAATCGCCAACATTGATGTTAAACGTTGGCGAGTAGTAGTTATTTGTTACATTGAAGGAATCGGGCCCATTGCGCTTTAATCCATCAACTTCATCAAAGTGTGTGCGACGTTCCAAGTAACGAGGGAAAATTGATCTCTCTGGAGTACGCTTTAACGCAGTCTCTGGCGTCTCCTTTTCTTTTAGCTTGTCTTTCGGCTCTTCTTCCTTATTTGTTGCATTTTGTCCGAGGAAGAACTCCGAACCACCGTACATTGCTAATGCCGATGCGTTACCAAACAACACAACGAATGCTGTAGGTAATAAACTTAAACCACCAGTAAAAGGAGCCAGCACAGCACCTAACGTTGTAGCACCAGCAATAGCCGCTAAATGAGTTTTGGCTTTTGTTTTGTTATTGTACTTATTAGATTTACAATTAACTTTCTTGTTTTTTGCTGGTTTATTTACATTATTATTTTCGGTTAGTTTCTCTTCACCCTGCTCAAAACAACTATCTTGAGCAGTAACCGCGCTAGGTAAAACATCGTTTGAATTAGCTAGCGCCTCAGAACGAGGTAGGACGCTTGGTGCAGGCGCACTGTTTATAGTTAAATTTGGACTCTGACCCAATTCGCTGATTGAACCAGTATTTTGTATATTAAGGCTATTTATCATATTAAAACCTCATTATTTCCAATAACTGAAGAATATTTCTTCTTACTTCCTCTTGTCTAAAGTTCTGTTCTGAAATAGCTAATGACACATAGCCACCATCCCTTACCAACAAGCCAAAGCAACTCTCTTCAATTGTTTTCAGTTTTTGTAATGTTTCATTGAGGTTGATGACATGCACCAGTTGAAAAAATGGGCAAATAGGGATAATAAAATCATCCAAACAACTTTCAAAAACATACTCTTCATTTTTTTCCAATTGAAGAAGGAATTTTTCAATATACTCCATTTTATTTAGGATAAACCAAAACAACATCATCATTAGTCAATGAACTAATTTCAGACGAATCAAGGTATGTTTCAAACAAAGAGAGTTCAGTTTTAACATTCAAATGACGACTTATATTGTTTTCTTTCATAGCCATATATGCTTGTTCTGCTTTTAGACTTTCAATATCAACAATTGCATCTATTTTTTGCTCACCAAAACTCAGCATGGAATGAATAAGTGATACATTATCGACTTCATCCCATGACACTAACTTATCAAAGTGCAGCCCAATACGTGACAGATTTTGTGTGATTAAATATGAAATGTACTTCTCATCCAAATACTTGACTTCGACGCCAAGTAATCGCTGAGCTTCTTGTTCACATAAATAAACTTTGGCCTCTATGCCAAAATTGACGAGATTCATTGCAATCAGTGATTCGCTCTTAGGCAGATTAAATATCAGTTCGCCGAAATCTAATTTTATTTCATCATTATCAAACACCTTTCCAACAATAGGTGCAACTTTGTTGAACACAGCTTTCGTTATATTCTTTTGTTCTATTACACAGAGTTTATCAACCATCTTTTACCTCATCGATTTCTGGACAATAAAGCTAATACGTCTCTACTCATTTGATAATCTTTTTCATCTATCCACGCGAGTACGGATTTCGGAGTACGAGATACAAAATCATAAAGTAATTCATATACCTGTTTAGAACCCAATGATTGGAAATCGGGAGTCATCGCCAATTGAAGAATAAACGTAACTTTATGGAACTGATTTTCCAACAGGCCATCGATAACAACTGCTTTAACCGTGTCCTCAGAGTAATCTCTTAGTAACACAAACCAGTCCATTAAGTTTTCCTTATCAACAAACTTCTCAGAGTCTGACAATCCATTCCAACTGATTCGATTAGATTTGTTTTTAAGTATTTCGTAGGGATCTAAAGGTTTATTCTTTATTTTCAGATGAGCAATTTTCTTCTGCATTTTGTCTTAACTTCCGCTTCTTCTCTCTCTCATCATAACGTCGACATAAAACAAGCATTGCCAATATGCCTTCTAAGTAATCTTCATAGGCTAAAAGCTGTTGAATCGTTGCACCATCAGGTGCCTCTTCAAGAGAAGCGAACTGGTCTAGAGATACACCATTTAGATATGCCCTAATTTCTCTTCTCAATGTTTTAGGATAGAGGTGTTGGCTTTGATTAACTGCATGTAAAACCCACTTTTGAGCATCATTTAAAGATTCAATATCTAACGACTCTGAAAAGCTATACCAATCACGCATAGCCCTAAGCTGATAACTGTTTAGCTGCTTCGCAAACTGTCTCTGCTGTTGAGGTGTCATTGGGGCTTTTTTTATTCTGAAGACTCGGTGGCGTTTCTTTTCCTGCCTTTCAGAATCTTTAACATCTCTAACACGCTTAGGTTTTTCTTCTTCTCGTATGCTACGAGAGCTTGAAACTTCAGATATACGCTCTGCACGAAGTGGGGTGACAAACGAAACTGGGCGCATAAATTATAATAAGGCGGGTATATAACCCGCCTGCTCCTTTACTTTTACTCTTATCGGTTTGTGACCAAACTTGCGCGAGCCATCAAATCTAGAATCTCATTGAGTTTGACCGCTTCTGTGGTCAACTCTTGGATAAATTGATCCAAATGAGCATCTACTTTCTCTTTAAGCTGCTTACTCGCCGTTCCTTCCTCTTGGTGCTTAACTTCTTCGGCGTTAATAATGTCATTTGCATTACCCACCATAGAGTTAGCCATGTTACCGCTTTGAGAAACCGTGTTGTATTTAGCCGTACGAGCTTGCTGAAGTTGCGCGGTGAACTTGTTCAAATCCTTCATAGAAAGATCTGACACTTTCATGTCACCATTTCCTGACATGCTTGATAGATGCTTGTCTTTTAGAGTTTTTGTTTGACCAATACGAACTGAAGACGCTGTTGTCAATGCCATGTTCATAACAGATGACGCTAATGAAATACCAAACTTCATTTGCGCATCGCTGCGGCGATCATCTGCAAGCACGATAGCAAGATCAGTTGTTGCCTTCGCTTCATCAATTCGGCTTTGCATTACCTGTGAACGTAACTCTTTTGCTGACGAGATAATCTGAGATAGCAATGCTAATAGCTCGCTCATTGATACGCCGCCTTGGCTCGCTTTTTCTAACGACGAATCAAATTGTTGCCATTGTTGTACATCCACGCTAACTGGCGCGTTGTGGTTTGTTGCTTCTTGAGCTGATACGTTTGCAGAAGCGGCTGCATTAATACTAATTGGTTTCATTTATCTGCTCCTATTACATATGAATTGATGACATTGCTTTTGTAAACTCACGCTGGTCTTCGTTTGTTTTGAACAAAGACTCAAATGCATGTGATACAGAACGCAGTGCTTGCTCGAGCATCATTAGAACTTGGTCAATTCGGGTTTGTAGCTCATCTTGTTTTGCTTGCGCAATTTCTAAGTCTTTAGCAACATCTGCCGATTTCACACCGTACCCCATGCTCACCGTCGAAGTGACATTTGATGCAACAGAGCTAGCTTGTGAAATACGGCTTGTCGCCATTTGTCCGCCTTTAGCAAAATCTTGTATTTTATTAAGCAACGGCTCGATGGTTTTCTTCATTTTGTTGACAATATTTCCTGCCTTAGAAGAAATAGAGCTAAAAGATTTTAGCGTGTTCGCTGCATTCATGGTTTTACTAACAAGCGCGCCAACCTTAGCTGCTCCGCCAGCGATTGCCTTACCAGCCGAAGACGCGATATTTGCTGGGTTGAAGCTTAAAATCGCAGAGCCAATACCAATTGCCAAATCAAGACCAAGCTTTACATAACCGCGAGTTTTTTCATCAACACCAGCAGCTTTCATAATTTCATCAGCGATTTTGGGAATGACCAAACTCGCAATTAAACCACCAATCATTACCGCAGCCATCACAGGGTTAAATGGTGCCATGATAATTGCCGCGACGAAGCTAAGCGCCATAGCAATTTTGCCCCAAATACCTTGTTTTTGTTCTGCCTTCTTCTGCTCTTCAAGTTGAGAAGCACGCTCATTAAGCATTTGGATCTGAGAATCCTTTTGGATTTGGATCAGACCTTTTTTCGTTGCTACGTTTTCTTGACCTGTACCAGATACGGCTTCAGCCACGTCTTTCATGCTGTCTTTGATAACGCGCCACAAGTCATTTAGCGATACAGAGCTGCCTGGAAGTGGTTGACCAGGAACAACTGCACCACTTTCTGCAAACTCTTGTGGTTTATTTTGCGCTTTTTCAATTTCTTCATTCGCCTGACTCCATAGAGCAACAGGCTCAAGATTTGATACTAAAGATGATCTCATATTTTTCACCTATATAACTTTATCGGAACTTAGTAATTACTCGGAGAATAAAACTATTCTCGAGCCTTGTGCTTCCGACCAACACAAAATTAAATATTTCTCGCGATGGCCATACGCTCATCGCGCATAATCTGAATCCAATATTTCAACGTTTGTTGAATCATTTTAACCGTATCACCAATTCGGTTAATGTTTTTCGTATCTTCATCGCTCAAGACGCGAGGCGGAAATTTTTGATAAAGATTGACAAAGAACGTCGAATCCAATCCTACACCTGTATAGTCGATGACCTTGTGACCTGGTCTAATCTGCAAAACCGTCCATTCGGAATCCTTCGCGAGCAAGACATCCAGACTTTCCTTTGTCGTATCTTGAACAAACGACTCAATGTCACGAAATGAGCCTTTCAAAAAGATTTCCATTTCTGCTTGCTTTATATCCGGATTTTCCTTTAGGTAATTTGACATTAACGTAAGCCTTAACATTGGGCTAAGTCCCTTATCTTTATTAAACCCAGAGTTAAATGCGTATCCGTCGCTATTATCAAACGATCCCGAATATTGATTTTTAAGGGCCTGCCTTCCTCCAGCAAAAGTATCCAGATAATTTAAGATTTCACGAGTCAAACTAGTAGAGTTTGCGTTGTTTTTCATATAATCCCAAACCAAATCTGTTTTTTGGGAAAACATCGCACCATTCCATCCTTCGTGCACCCCATGACTTCCTGTTCCTGTACTTTCTAAGAAATGCCGCATTGCCTCAAAGACATCAGTAGGGATACTTGGGTGGTTTGCCATGAAGTCAATTATCGCAATTTGAAAAATGTCTTCTAGCTGAAAACCGGACACATTGCCAGAGCTGACTATCGTATTAAACATCACTTGGTTGGCTGCATTAAACATATCCTTACCGCCATTGGTCCAACCTTGTATAAGTTCTAACTCTTTAGCGTACTGGTCGATAGCCCCATTAAGAGAGTTCGCAATGTCTGCTTCAGCATTTCGTGACGACATTAAGTTCAAGGCACTTCGTTGATTATTAACCGTATCCGACAGTGTTTTTAAATCAGCGACATTTAGCGAGTCACTTTCAAGAAGTGATAACGCCTGCTCTAAGTTCGTTACGTTCTCTACTACGCCCTGATTTCCTGTGTGGTTCTCGGTGCCAGTAAGTGGCGCTGACACCGAAGAGCTAATGCTAGAATTAACCTTCATAGTAACTCCAAAGTTAGCATTTTATTGTAGATATGGATTCAACTGTCTCTTTAGATAGTCGTATCGTTTAGCATAATACTCGTTAAGATTCTCTCTCTTAACAAGGATAAGCATTACTGCTGCGTTATTGTGCTCTTTTAGTTTGTAGTGGCACAAAGCAATATTTAAAATAGTTTCATCAAAGTCTGCTGTCGGATAGACTTTCGCAATGTTAAGCATTTCTAGTGCTTTGTTAAACTTACCCTGTTCTAAGTAGATAGAGGCTAAACTACCAGGACCACGATGATCGTACGGGCAAAGAGCCATATATGCAGAAAAAATAACTTCTGCTTCTTTCATCAGGAAGCGATTGTAAAACTCCTCTCCTAGCGCATAAATCGCCATTAAGGTTTCTACTGATATATTCTCTTTTTTTCGGATTTCTTTTAGACGTTCAGAGTACAAACGCCCCTCTAGTAGTTCAAAAAAATCTTCTTCTAAATCTGAGGTTATGTTTAAAGTTTCTGCCATGTAAGTTATCTCTGATAATTGAAATAGTTTGATTAAGATTGCGATATGCGATTTATCAAATAACGAAGACGCGCTCCACTATCTACTGTCAGCTTTTGTTCTGGTGCGCTATGTTTTAGTCTAAGCCCCCAAACAATTGCTTTTCTGCGATCAATTGAAGATAACAATCCTAAACCAAGACTATTTTTATCTGTGGCATCAATTTGTGTATGCAAGCCAATGCTGTCTGAAATTAGACATAATTCCCTAGGAATCAATGCTTGCATCCCAACCCAGGACAGATAATCAATATCCCTTTTACTTTTTTGATACTCAACAATTTGACCTAGCAAGTAAATAACTTTTCTAACCGTCTTTATTCTATCCAAAAAAAATGATTCTATTTCCTCTTCAGTCAGGGTCGTCAAAACTAAAAACTCTTCTTCTGCTAACTGTGCTTTTGACAAATAATAATGAAGCACGCACTGATAAACTCTGTTGTATTTTTTCATGCTAACTTGCCTGAACAAAATAACTCACTGTCAATTTATCTTCAGATTCCAGCGTTCCTTTTAAAAACTGCTCAATATTTGCCTTATTTTCAGAATCCAACTCTGACAAGCTTAAAATAAGAACTGAGATGCGTTTTTTTTGACTGCCCGTTACCACGACGCTAACGCGAAAGATATTCGGCATCACACTTAATTTGTTCGATATTTCTCGGCTTTGTAGAAAGTTGCTCTTTACTTGCTCAAGCTTACTTAAGCTCGCAAACTTAGACTCCAGCAAGTCATTTAGGTCTTCTTTCTCAAAATAGAAATTGAACGTTGTGAGCAACTCTCTCGCTTTCATTTCATTGGATTCATCAACGGAAACTGAATACAACTCTTTTTGCACAGAAAGCGTGCTAGGAATTTGATGTTTATTAAGCATAACCACCACTTTATTCGCCAGATCAGCTGATTCAAAGGTCGCGATTTTGCTCTGCCCTTGAGTGCCACATCCTGCTAGCATCAGTGATATGACTAGATAAAACCAAATTCTTCTAATCATTGAGCTTTCATAACCTCGTTAATCGCAGTCGCTGATTTAGATGCAATTTTGCTCACTACCTCTTGGAACATTGAGTAGCGAAACACATCTTGTTGCAACTGTAATGCATCAACAGCGGACATATCACCATGCCCACGGATCTGTTCTAAAGTATTAAGGATATCTTCAAACCCTTCACCTACATTGTTGAAGGTTTCCTCTAGTACTGATGGTTTTACAGCCTGAACACCTTGTAATGAAAAATCGAACATATAACCTCACTAAGTGACTTTCGTTGATGAAAAATTACTTCAGGAATATTCAAGACACCAATGAAAAAACATGAATCAAAGTGAACACCACAAACAATCACAAAAAGGCATGGTACGTAAGAGTCTGGTATATTTAATTGCATGATAAATAAAATAAAAAAGCGGGTCACGACCCGCTTTTCTCATACAACAACTGTTTTTAATTTCTCATTCGCAGATTCATTTTTGGACGCAGCATAGGCAATCAGTTTGTTATCTTGGTTTTGTCCCGCAATAACAACTTGGTACGTTCCAAGGTTTTCCTGTGCGTAAGACATTAAGCGATTAAGGATAACGGAAGCGTTAAGATAATCTTGTTGAGAGTTTTTATGTTTAAATAAGTTCTGTAGACCAGTCTCATTTTTACGCTTGAATACGAGCGCGATCGTCTTATCCGAATGATTAATGGCAATACCAGCCTTTAACTTAGAATGCTTAATTCCGATAACGCCATCCTGGCAATAGTGATGCTGCGAACTGATTCTCTCAACAATGCGAACTGCAACCTCATTAGGTGTCGGCCCAAATGCAGCAGGAGTCACACCAAAATGCCAATTTTTCAAACCATCGCCAGCGCTTTTCTTCTTCGACTTTGTAAAAACGGCATCCAATAATGATTTAAAATCTGTTTCACGTGGGCCGGAAAAGTCTTTATTTTCGTATTTTGTAAGCTTAACCTTCGACTCAGCTCCTTTTTTTTGATTAAAAATAGAGACTAACCGGCTTAACTTTGAAGCCTGAGTTGCATGCTTCTCTCTTACTTGAGTAACGGAGTTCCCGAAATCAGGATCGTTTTCAATGTCAAGATTTCTAACATTGCTGTTGCTATGAACGTGAGAAGTCACGTTGTACGATTTCATACACAAACCTCTTTTGCTTGTTTATTTCTTCAAAATCGTACCTTGCTCTCGAATTAGAATCATGTGAATTAAAATGAAATCCGTCCTGAGGGCAAAATCCTATCAAACACATGCTGGACGATTTCTTCAGCTAAAACCACTTAAAGTAACTAATAACAAAGACGTGTTTTTCCTATGATATCTGTGTGTTCAACCAGAGAAGGAAAGACGATGTTTAAGTCAACCTTTAAAGTACAAATATCTCAAAACACGGAACAACCAAACACGTCCAAAACTAAGAGCAGTTCGACCTTTTCGATCATCAAAGTGTCATCTGCAATCCGTGAATCAAAACTCTTAGGTATTCCAAAGCTCAAAAACAAGTGCGAGCCAGCCCTTCGCTCTGTCACGAAAATTCAATTATCGACGCCATTATCTGGAGCCAGCAATATAAAAGAAAAAGAATCAGCACCGCCAGCACCGCCAGCACCGCCAGCACCGCCAGCACCGCCAGCACCGCCAGCACCGCCAGCACCGCAGCCAGAAAAAGAAGTGAAGGCAAACAAAAGTCAAATACAAAATAAAGCAGAGCAGTCAAACCGCTCTCAACTAATGGAGGAGATACGAGCTGGTGTAAAACTGAAACCAACCGTGCCACAAGCTGAGAATAAAAAGGCGTCACCTGAAACTGAGCTGATGAAAGAAATTCGCACAAAGGCAAAAGCGTTTAGTGACAATCGACGTCCTAGCAATGATGGTAGTGACATCCCACCACCTCCGCCGCCACCGCTTCCAAAAGCTACAACGGCGAAGCAGCCGGGAGAAGGTCGCGATCAGTTACTCGCAGAGATCAGTTCGTTTAGTCAGACGCTTTTGAAAAAAACCGGACGATTGGAAAAAGCAGTATCGACAACAACGAAACATGCAGAACCATCGCAGGTTGATATTTTCTCTGATAGCTTGATGCAATCAGCGCAAAAAGTAGCTCCAGACTCATTGTTAAAAATTAGCGAAAACATTGGTCAGTATTTGACCGCAGCCATGCAAGTAGATTGGCCAAAACTCATGAAGAGTGAACTCAAAGGACTAACATCTACCAGCGCTTTGGAGGAAGCTTTAACAGAGAAACCACAATACCTACAAGTAATGTGGTCTGAAATAAGTAAATATCCAGATGTATATAAACAGGCAGACGTCGTATCAGATGAATCACCAAAACATAAATCGGGACGAGATATCGTAGAAGTTGCAATGACGCGCTTAAGCGGCTCTCCACATCGTATATTCCGTTCTGACAGCAATTTAGGTCAAGTTGAACTTAAGAGTGCCCAGTCGATTCTGGAGAGCATGGCGCAAAAAGCATCACAATCACTACCAAATGAAGATAAACTTAAACTTTTAGGTAACGGATACAAAGACGCTCTATTTAAAGCATTTTGTGAGCTTCCATGTATGGAAGGTTTTGAGCAACAAAATGGTAAAGTAGCAGTGCAAAAACTTAAATCCGCTTTCTGTTCTTCAATAGAAAGTACGGAGAGTGCTCCACAGAATATCTGTACGTTTATGACTCAACATTTGGCGAATGGATTTCAATACTTTACCTTTTCTGGCTTAGAGGCCAGACTCAAAGAGCTAGAAGCGGCATTGGCAGCAAAACTGGCTTAATAAAAAAAATCGCCTTTTAAAGGCGATTTTTTTACATTCATTTGTACTAATTCAGACCTGATCTGACAGTTACCCACTTTCGTAGACGTCATTTTTTAATCCGTGCAATACCTATCTCTTCTGTCCAATAGCTATACTAAGATAAACATAGGTTAACGCATTGGAGGAAACTCTTTTTAACTAGGTTGAGTGAAGTCACTCATTGCACTTTAATTACATTCATAACAAAATCAGATACACATTCTCTTATAAAATTATCAAAGTGATTCTAAAAGTTTTTTTACTTCTGTTAATCGTTTATGTTCAATAGAAGTACTATAAGTAATCTGCTTATCTTCTACCTCTATAGTAGCAATATAACGCTGTTGTCGTGATAAAAGCGTTTCTCCTTTTTTATTAACTACTACATCAGCAACTTCTGGTCTTGATTCTAGATATGCTTCTAGCCTTTTTGGTGATTGCACATGCTTCATCAAGGAGGGCGGTAACAAATTATTGGCCTGTGAAACTGAAACAATAATCTCTCCAGATTTAGGCAAGTTTTGATCTATATTTTTCTTATGAAGTTCTTGGAATTGAGCACTTTCCTTATGCATCTTTTTAACCAAAAACAACGAGAACATTGCGCACTCACTATAGCTGCGTTGCATATCTGTTTCAAAAATCGCCAACGCGGCTTCAGGCAGTTCTCTTTTACATATTGATTGTAATCGAATGGCCAACAACGCAGGCCCGGAGCTGTTCATTCCTACAGGCTCAATACCAATCAATGAACACTTTCCATCGCTAACCAAGCAGTCTACTGCCATACAATGAATACCTCCGCAACCTAAGTTCACAATAAACCTTGCGGATGAGTTTTCTAACAATAGGAGTTGCTTTACTTTCTCGACCATTTCGAGAGGATTATTACAAAATATAGCATTTAACCCCGCCTTCTTCTTATTTGCTATATCAATAAAATCTGGTATCAAAGCAATATCATTTCCAGCAGCAGCATCTTTAGGTAGTTGCTGACCATTTTTAATGGCGTCATCCATTAAATCAATGTATGCACACAACTGATCATGAAAACTATGATCAAGACTTTGATTACACTCAACCGGTCCTGCTTTACTATCGACATTCATGTATATTCACCTTTTTCAGGAAACTCTACTAACACAAAAGAAGCCTTAATAATATTAAAAAATTATAAATACTTACTAAAAATTGGCTCTATCTCATTGAGTGTCTCGCTGCAAAAGTTACCAAAATTAAGTTCAATATCTAGTTCTTTCGATAACTCCTCAGAAAGGCGTTTCTTCATTTTCGCATCTGATTCAACTTTCGAAAACTCAGTTTCACAAATAACAGCAACAAGCTCTTTGGATGCTGCAATTGTAGGCATTTTAAGCTTCTTAGCGATAATCTTTTCATCGATTTTTCCATCTAACATTTCATAAGCTTGGCTTAATAGCGCTTGCCTATCGTCTTTATTTAACTTTTTAAACGTAGGATCTCTATCTAATAATGATGTCAAATAATTTTGCAATGGTGCTGAACACATTAAGTAATCTAACTTAGTTCCCATAAGCACTTGCTGATTAATCGATTTTTGTTTGATGCCGATTAGTTTACCATTACTGATCGTACCTGATTTCTCAGTCAGTATTCTGTTGATCTCTGAATTACAAACATAAGATATATGATTTTTTAGAACACCATACTTTTCATCATTGTCTTTTGATACACCTTTTTTAATTAGCTTAACTGTTTTCAAAACCGCTTTTTCTATTGTTTTATGAGAAATATTCCTCACAGGGATAGCTGCTTGTTCTTCATGGCATTTTCCACTGTAAACATAGCTAGACTGAATAGGGTTTATTTTATTTGAAGGCATAGTTTATCCTTATTAATAATTTCCATAAAGTTAGGGTCGAAATGTACTCGACCCTAAAAATAAAAGAGAGAATGTATAGCTTAGTTATAATTTAATGTTATGTGACTACGCTAATTTGACTACTTTACTTTCGAGTGATTCCGTACTACATCTCGTCTTATTGATCGACATATCATCACATAAGGTTGATATATTAACCTTACCATTTGAGTTACTAATAAGTGTTAAGTGGTTCCCTACTCTAAAAGGTGTCTTCTTTTGAGGTGAGTTATAATCAAATAGACTTACATTTTTTGGAGCTTTAACCTTTTCTCCATGACCACAATATTGAATTGTAGTTTGTACAAAAGCTTTTGAGCAGAAATTAACTAAAGACTGCAACTCTGAGCTTTTTCCAGTGCTTTGCGATCTAACTCCCGACAGTTTTTCTGCACACTGCTGCACCATTGCAGCCCCATCTTTATTTGTCTTCCAAGGAGAAGTGTCGTTCCCACTTTTGCCAACATGAAAGACGTACATACTATTTTTATCCCTTGCTGTCACAGATGTACAACCAGATAAGGCACCACTGGATACTAGAATTTTTTGATTCTTCTTAATATCTGATAATGAAACCTTAAGTGCGGTTATCCCTCGATCACCATTTGGAACGTGTACAACACTGAGGTTGTCACTAAACGAATTGGTATTGTAAAATTGACCTAAAGGTGTTCCCGGAATTAACTGCGCAGATGTAATGTCCTTTCCAGTTATGACGTTTACACCATATTGAGCTTGGTCAGTTCCTAATGCTGATTTGAATCCATTTTTATCGTACTTAATAATGTCACAGGTAAATGGCAACTGCTTAGTTTTGCTCTCTCCACCAACAATGCCCTTACCTTTCAACACACTGACGTCACCTTTTTCTAGCGAATTCATAAGTTTTAAGTTTACGTCAGCAGATTTTTGAATATTATTTCTGTTAAACTTAGGATCGCTTGCAAAAGCTTTAGTCGCAACTTGGTTAGAACCATTAACAACAACACTATCTACAACAAGAGCTTTTAACTGACCGTTTTTCGCCTGCTTCACATCGCCTTTTGGAAAAGGCGCACGTTTCATCTTAGCTTTTTCTTCTGTAGATAAGTGTCTGACCGATTTTAACTGTAACCCTTTTTCATCAAAATCTTCAAAAACGGACGGATTACATGTTTTCCTAAATATTTGCTTTAATTCTAACATGTTAATTTCCTTTCATTTTTTCAAATGAAATCTATATTCTTTTTCAAAAGAACGATGTATTTTTTCCAATTCATTTAGATGACTGTTGATGATACATATATCCTCGTCTTCAGAAATTAAGCGCACGGCACGTTCAATACCCAACACAACGTCCCTTCTTAATCTATCAAGCTTTGAATCATTTTCGCTGATCAACATAGCGCCCGCCATAGTAGTACGCCCCGTACATTTGTTTGAAACCAATAACATCTTGAGTACGCATTGTACTACTTCCAACTTTCCCGATTTGTTTAGAATCTATAGGAAGATAGTCATATTTACCTTTATCATTAAGCACTTTGACAAAATTGTCTGGTTTCACATCAAAAGGCATATAGCCACATTTCTCCATCATAACCAGAACAGACTTAGGAATTTTCTCAGATCTAAACAAGCGCTCTGCGTTAGGTATTAACTCAAACCTAAACACATCAACGACCTCTGGTTTAACACCTCGATCATCAATCATCTTTATTTTTGAATTATTTGCGTACTTGGCGTATTTCCCGCCATAGAAACCTTTGTTTTTATATATATCATTAACTCTCAAGTCGGCATTATCCATCCAACTCCAAGAACTACCACTTTTAAATACTTTATACCCAACACCATTTTCAGTATCAATATATACATCCCTATTCGTTCCGGAAAAGTGTTGGTATCGCCCCTCTTGTCTACCTTTTATCAAATCGGAAACTAATCTTGGAGTACTAGGCTTAACTACATCGTCAAGTTGAATCTTGTTAATCAAACTATGAATTCTCAGTATTTTATTGTGATTTTTCCCTTCACGTAAATACTTTGACATCATATTCAATGTAATCTTTTGCTCTCTATTTAAATCTGAGAATCGTGGATTGACTTTGAGTACTGATTCAAATTTATCTAGCTGCTCAGAGCTAACATTCATCTTTAATAGGTTTCTTACTTCAGTAAATTTTACTAGAGCCATTTATATTAAACACCTGATAAAAATACAGAAACACATTGTTATACTAAGCCACATATAAGACAAAATCATATGAATTAACACTACATTGCATGAAGAATAGTGAACAAACATGAGTATCAATGAAATATCCTGCATTTTTAATGGTAAACATTATTCATTTCCTTTCTATTGCCCATTCAAATACGCTGAAGTAAATTTAAATCAGAGGTGGCTAAATGTTAAGTGCTATAGATAATGGTATTATTAACAATGAATTTATACCTTTTTTTCAAGGTATATATGACTGTGAAGAAGAAAAAATTTCTGGTTACGAGGCTTTAATTCGATGGAAGTTAGGAGATGAATATCTATCTCCAGCATTCTTTATTGAACAACTTGAAAGCTCTGGCCGTTTATCTACCATCGTCAAGATAATTATATCTAAAATTAAAGAAAACATTGAAAAATTCAAAAAAGATGCTTGGTTTAGCGTTAACATCACGCCAAATCAGATTGAAAGTGATGAACTAATAAACTTATTGACAGAATTAAATTTCCCTTTACCAGGTAGACTTCATTTTGAATTAACTGAGCGCACGCCAATTACTAACTGGGAAGCTGCAAAGAGAAATATAAAATTCTTAAACGATCATGGTTACTATTTAAAAATTGATGATTTTTGTTGTGGTTACAATAGTTTTCTAAACTTGATCAACCTAGGATTAACACACGTTAAGATTGACAAGAAATTCATAGATACTATCGATCATAACGAAGAATCAATTTTATTCGCAATTCTTTCTGCGTGCCAAACAGCAAAACTAGAAGTTATAGCAGAAGGCGTAGAGAGTTGGGAACAGTACATAAAACTTAAAGCGTTAGGCGTGCGATTTTTCCAAGGGTATTTATTTTCTAAACCTCATATTGTTCCATCAATGTAAACAATCCGGATAAAAATGTTAATACAAAGCCAAAAACTGAGAGATTTTTTTAATCTAAATGTTTCATCAAAAGAAGTTTCTTCTGCAATTGATAAAAACAATCTAGAAAAGCTTTCATTAAAAAGAATTAATAAAACGATAAAAAATTCAAATAATGAGGAAAAAATCAACAAGTTAAAATCAATTTTATTACAGAAAAATAAAGTGGAGTCGATAAAAAGCAATACATCATCGGTATGTCAAAGTGAGGAGCCAAAAAATAAATATTATGATCTAACCGCATCAGAGTTATCTAATAGGTATAATATAAATGTTTTACCTGTACATCATAACGAAAAGTTTATTGGGTACCTATTCCAAGGCATTGATAGTAATAGAAACAGATTACTAATTAGCACTCATGGAACGGCTAGAAACCACACTCTGACCTTCAATAAAGACGACGACATACAGCTAAATTTTGCTGCACTTGCGAATACTGTTTTGTCATCTTCAACTACAACCTTCATCGACAAGCTTCGACAAGATGAAATTCAGTATAAAGACGCATCTCAAGTTTATGACAAACGCCAGCGTAGAGTGACTAACTATTTTTTAAGTGGTGGTATTAGAACGCAACCAGAAAACGCAGCTAGCTTAGTCGCAGATATTCACGGCGATAAGAATAACTTACAATTCGACATTTTCCTTTTAGATAATGAAACTACAGGCATACTATTTTCTGATGTTATTAGTAGTATCCGAGCGTTAGAACCTAGTTACAAAATGTTTGACTGTCATTTTTGCCGTCCTAAAAACAACCAGGCAAAAGCATTTTCTGTAGCAAATAACTTTAAAACAACCGCACCAATCTATCAAAACATCAGGCAAACTGTAAGTATCGTAGAACGCAGACCCGATAAAACTTTCCCACAGCCAGCTCTTTGGGAAAGTTCGACAAATCCAGGTGCTATTGGTGTATTCATCCCTGGTAACAACCCGAAATACATCCTAGCCACCTCAGAAGTGCAAGCTCAACGTATACTTCGTGAACATGGTATTATATGGTAAATGACTAACTTTGAGGTTTCTTAGCGGCTTGATAAAGCCGCTTAAAGTTCAACCATACCTAGTATATCTGAATAGTCAGTAGACCATAGTTAGTCTTCTCTCATATTGCTTCTCATTCTCTACAGAGGAAAGCTAATTATTAGAATCATGCCTGCTTCACCTTGGTAAAATTCAGCGAGTGCCTTTTGGGTTAGAGACGTCATCATATAGCCATTAAAAGAGCAACCAAAACCAATTATTTGGATATCTTCTGCTGCTCATAAGCACCTAGCTGTCAGTCATTTTGTCGAACTAAACAGCGTCTATCAAGTCGGCTTTGTTGCGTAATTCGGTCAGAGAACCAAACTGCCTGCAATTGAGTAATTCTTATACAAGACACTGAGTATCAGGCATACCAAGCCCTGTAAGTTTGTTCAGCGCTTTAATCATGGCGTAAGTTTCACCAACCTGAGCATTGTAGTTTCTCAGACTTAATCGCCCACCTAACAACTGCTTCACTCGATACATTGCTGTCTCTGATAGTGAGCGTTTATGATAGCCGTACCGCTTCTTCCACTTATTGTTGGAGCCGTAGAGCTTCTGGCAACCTACTGCTAAATTCCTAGGATGACCATTCTCCCAGAAGGCTGCCCCTTCTCTTGGAGGGATGAGTGGAACAGCTCGCTTGAACCGTATAGCATCGTGGCAATCCCTTTTGTCATAAGCGCCATCACCAGATATCTCGATAATTCTTCGGCGTGTTTGCTTGAGCAAGTTAGGAAGGACTTCTGCATCGGTAACATTAGATAAACTCAGTTCTGCCGCGACGACTTCATGAGTGCTGGTATCTACCGCTAAATGCAATTTTCTCCAGACCCTATGATTCCCATCAGTACCATGCTTCTTGACCTTCCATTCACCTTCGCCATAGACCTTGAGACCCGTCGCATCAATGGCTAGATGCTGTATTGCACCTCTAGTCTTGGGTGTAAATGAAACCTCGACTTGCTTAGCTCTTCGACTGATATAGCTGTAATGTGGACAAACGATAGGGACGTTAGCCAATGAAAAAACAGAATCGATAAACCCTTGCAATGCTCTCAACGGCATTGAGAAAACTCGTTTCACCATAAGCGCAGTGGTAATGGCTAAGTCGCTGAACTGACGAGGTCTACCGCGTTTATCTTGTTTACTCTGCTTCCACTTGCGAATGGCTTCTTCATCAATCCAGAAAGTGAGTGAACCACGGTTGATTAAGGCTTTGTTGTACTGTTTCCAGTTCGTTGTTTTGTATCGAGGTTTCGGCATGAGACTAGGGGAATTAACTTACTTAGCCGATCAGATCGTAAGCTTCTGATTTAGTTCCCTCGAATTACGCAACAAAGCCAAGTTTAGGCCATAAAAGGAGAGTATCAATTTATGGTTGTACAAAATATCAATTTATGGTTGTAATTATCATTTTATGGTTGTATCAATAACTCACAAAGGAATGACAGATGAGCAGTGGTCAAAGAGATATTACCCTTCGTTTTTTAGCAGAACCTGGCGACGTTAATTTTGGCGGAAAGGTTCACGGCGGCGCTGTAATGAAATGGATCGACTTAGCCGCTTATGCATGCAGCGCCGCTTGGAGTGGAAAATACTGCATTACTGCCTATGCGGGTGGGATTCGTTTTGTTGCACCTATTCATGTTGGCAACCTTGTGGAAGTTAGCGCGAAAGTCATTTACACCGGTCGAAGCTCAATGCACATCGCCATTGATGTTCAAGCTAGCGATCCAAAACAGATGAAAAATCGTTTAACTACGCACTGTATCGTGATTATGGTAGCCGTAGATGAAAGCGGTAAACCTACCGATGTACCGAAGTGGATTCCTGAATCTGATGAAGACAAGGCTCTAGAGCAATCGGCTATTCGCTTAATGAATATGCGTAAAGAAATTGGCGAAGAGATGGAAGCGCACGTTAAATATCTTAAGTAATTTTCCTGCTTCGAAAGCCCCTCTCTACCCCTCTTTCCAACTCAGAGTGTGAAGCAATGTCATGCTTCGGCCATTTGCTTCACACTCGTGACACATTGTCATAATTCCGTCACCTTGTTTTGCTTAAATCCACCCAGTATTTTGGAGCTATATAGAGTTTGGATCTTGAGACTAAAGCAAACAACCTTAAGTGAAGAGACGTTGACCAATTTGAAAGCGGTCGAATATCAATGGGTAAGAACCATGTACGTCGAGGGTTATAACGAATCGGAAATTAACCACTATATTCAGACCTGTTTCGGCGGCGATACCACTTTTGCCAACCTGTTTCGTCGCGTAGCGCTACAACAAGAGAGCTTGTATACACTGCTACAATACGTTGGCTGCGCGCCGTCTAGCCGCGAGTTTTAAGCACCTCGGCATTTCCCGTCTTCACCTCGTTAAAACTGACGTCCTTACTCGTAAATACGTCCACGACACCGCACATTAGTAAGACCTAAATCTCATACTTTCCCGCCATCACATGTATTTATGTGAAGTGATTCGCAGGGCACCTCGGCGTCCCTGTGTAATCCATTGCAAAGCCGCTACTCTTTGTGTGTTTATTAAGCATAAAAAAACCTGAGTCAAGACTCAGGTTATGGTTACAAAAACTGTTAGTGATTGAATCGTAAGGAACTAAGCTAACAGCCAGCTATGCGTAACGCCAATAGAAGCAGGATATTACTGATCGGCGGCCAAACCAAAAGTGTAATATCGATGCTAAATATAAGGGCGACCATATGGTCGCCCTTTTCTAGTTATTCTTGTCAATCTCAGACCACTTGAGATTATCCTTTCACACCACCAGCGGTTAGACCACCAACCAACCAGCGTTGAGCAAGTAAGAATACTGCAGTGATTGGCACTGCTGATAGAACTGCAGCAGCAGCAAAGTCACCCCACAAGTAGTTTTGTGGATATAGGTATTGCTGCATACCTACTGCAAGTGTGTACGAGTCTACATCAGAAAGTAGTAGTGATGCTACAGGAACTTCACCAATTACCATGATGAACGACAAGATGAATACTACCGCTAGGATTGGCACTGACAGTGGCAGTAATACCAAACGGAATGCTTGCCATGGTGTTGCGCCATCAAGAGCAGCCGCTTCTTCTAAAGACGAGTCAATACTTTCGAAGTAGCCTTTAATCGTCCATACGTGCAGTGCGATACCACCTAAGTAAGCGAAGATCAGACCGCCGTGCGTATTCAAACCAAGGAAAGGAATGTACTGACCAAGTTTGTCGAACAACGCGTATAGAGCAACCAATGCCAATACCGCTGGGAACATTTGGAAGATCATCATCGCTTTGAGAATGGTGTTCTTACCTTTGAACTTCATACGCGCAAACGCGTAAGCCGATGTTGTAGACAGCGCCACAATCAAGATTGCAGAGATGCCACCAACTTTTACCGAGTTCCACAACCACGTCATTACTGGGAATGGAGGTGGTGTTACGGTGCCATCTGCGTTCGTAATTGAGAAACCAAGCGCTAACTTCCAGTGGTCAAGCGTTGGGTTGTCTGGGATCAAGCTACCCGTTGCGAAGTTACCTTCA
The DNA here is from genome assembly GCF_900460535.1 of Vibrio parahaemolyticus. Lineage (NCBI taxonomy): Bacteria > Pseudomonadati > Pseudomonadota > Gammaproteobacteria > Vibrionales > Vibrionaceae > Vibrio > Vibrio parahaemolyticus. The sequence continues at coordinate 343,344 of NZ_UHIL01000002.1, forward strand.
CGGAACGAAATCGCGATGATCATCAATAATGGGAAAATAATCAGTGCTAAGAATGCCCACATAGCAATATGAGTAGCCCAAACACGATACTTTAATGACTTACCTTGTACCATTGCCATTGTAATCTCTCCTTAGTCTTGAGCTACTTTAGTTACACGTAGGTTGATAAGTGCCAACGCGCCAACCAATAGGAAGATAAGTGTTGCTACTGCACTTGCTAGACCGAAGTCTTGACCGCCTGCGCCTTCGAATGCGATTCGGTAGGTGTAGCTTACCAATAGGTCTGTGTAACCCGCAGGTTCTGATGTACCAATCATGTTTGGACCACCACCTGTCAACAACTGGATAAGTACGAAGTTGTTGAAGTTAAAAGCAAAGCTTGCAATCAATAGCGGAGTCAGCGGTTTCAGCATCATCGGCATTGTGATACGCGTGAAGTTGGTGATGAAATTCGCACCATCGATAGCCGATGCTTCATAAAGATCATCAGGAATCGCTTTTAGCAGACCCATACATAGAATCATCATGTAAGGGAAGCCTAGCCACGTGTTCACAATCAGGATCATGGTTTTTGCCATGAATGGGTCAGAGAACCATGCCGGGCTGATACCAAACAAACCTTCCAGAAGCATGTTGATCTCACCAAAGCTCTGGTTGAACAAACCTTTGAAGATCAGGATAGAAATAAACGCCGGTACCGCATAAGGCAGAATCAGTAGTAGTCGGTAGATTGAACGACCTTTCAACGCTTCCCACTGAACAACACTTGCTAACACTAAGCCGATAACTAATGTGCAGACTACGGTTAGCGCAGAGAAAACAATAGTCCAGATAAAGATGCTGATGAATGGTTCTTTGATGCCATCATCTTTCCACACACGTTCAAAGTTGTGCGTACCGATGTTCACCACGAAACCTGGAGACACTGTGCTGCCAACAAACTGACCGTTTTCATCCACTGGCTGGTAGTAACCCACTTCCATATTTGGACGCAGTGTTTCTTGGGTACGGTTGTTGTAAAGGGTTTCGCCGTCTTCTTGTAACGTGTAGAGCGGAACTACTGCTGCGAACTTACGCAAGCCGCTCATACGGATATCGTCACCGTTCGGAAGATGCAGATCAACGCTACTTAGCGCAGTGCGGTTCTTCACGATGGTTTTGATTGGCTCTTTATCGCCTGCCGCCTCTGTAATAGGCGCTAGGTCTAAGTCTGTCTCTGAGAAGCCTTGAAGTTGGAAAACAGGAGTTGCTAGTAGCTCGCCATCTTTCTCAACCACAATTTGGTGGCCCTGCTCGGTGTTGTACAAAGTGAATGGATAGCTATCACCACTTTGGTAAGTTCTGTCTAACAGGACGCTCTGAGCACGATCAAATGAGAGTTGGTTTTTCGCGCTGTAGTTAGTAAACGCCAAACCGATGGTATATGCCAAAGGGAAAAGGATGAACAAAATCATCCCTGCAATACCAGGGTAAATGTAACGGTGTGCGTACGTCTTTTTACTACCGAAAATGAACAACGCTAAAGCGGTAAGAATGATCGTAAGTAGTGCAAACGCAATCTCACCGCGAGAATACATAAGGATTGTTGCGTAGCCATTGAGAATGCCGACTGTGCCTAAAAGTGACCATTTGATGAACACTTTTTTGCTGCTCGGAAGGCTGGCTTCTGGTGCTGTCATAGCATTTGTACCTTGAACTGACTGCATAGGGAACCTGCTAGCGAATATAGAATAAATATAGAAAAGTAAGGAGGAGTTGCCCCCTCCTTAAAAAAGTATTACTGAATTATTTAGTCATTTGTTTTTCTGCATCTGCAAGTGCTGCATCTACAGTTTGACGACCGTCAACAACGTTGATGATTGCGTTCTTAGCCGCACCCCAGAATGCGTTCATTTGAGGAATATTTGGCATGATTTCGCCGTTCATCGCATTGTCCATTGTCGCAGCGATACGAGTATCTGAATCTAGCTCACGTTGGAACGAGTTAAGCGCCACCGCACCTAGAGGCTTGTCGTTGTTAACCATACGTAGGCCATCGTTTGTTAGTAGGTAGTTCTCTAGGAATTCAACCGCTAGGTCTTTGTTTGGAGACGCAGTGCTGATACCAGCAGTTAGTACACCAACGAATGGCTTAGAAGACTGACCTTGGAACTTAGGTAGTGTTGTTACGCCGTAGTTGATGCCAGACTTCTCGATGTTGCCCCAAGACCATGGACCGTTGATAGTCATCGCAGCTTTACCTTGGTTGAACGCAGACTCAGACACTGAGTAGTCCATATCCGCAGAGATAACGCCTTTGTCTACCAAGCCTTTCACGAAGTTCATCGCGTCTTTCACGCCTTCTTTCGCGATGCCTGCGTCTTTAACGTCGTAACCTTCAGAAGTGTATTTGAACGCGTAACCACCGTCAGCAGCCATTAGAGGCCAAGTGAAGTACGGTTCTTTTAGGTTCCACATGATTGCAGACTTGCCGTCTTTTTTAAGTTTTGCATCTAGCGCTGCAACTTCTTCCCAAGATTTTGGTGGGTTTGGAACTAGGTCTTTGTTGTAGATTAGAGATAGAGACTCAACCGCAACAGGGTAGCCAATCAGTTTGCCGTCGTAACGTACTGCATCCCATGCAAAGTCAACGATGCCTTCTTGGATTGCTTTAGAAGGCTTGATTTCTGCTAGTAGGCCAGCTTCTGCGTAGCCACCGAAACGGTCGTGAGCCCAGAATACGATATCAGGGCCATCACCTGTTGCTGCAGTTTGAGGGAATTTATCTTGAAGGCCGTCTGGGTGAGCCACTGTTACTTTGATACCAGTGTCTTCTTCAAATTTCTTACCAACTTCAGCAAGGCCGTTGTAACCTTTGTCGCCGTTGATCCAGATAGTAAGTTGTCCTTCTTCGATGGCAGCATTAGCACCAAAAGAACCCAAAGCGACAAGAGTACCTAGTGCTACAGCGCTTAACTTTTTCATGTTCGTATCCTTTTTATATTTTTGATGTAGGGCTAGTCCATTGAGGTTCAGCCGTATTTCGACATATATCATCTGAAATAATCCAATATGTCTCATCCTCCTAATCCCTACGCCCTTACAATTATGACGTATTTTCGTGATCTAAATCGCCAAGGGTAAGAGACTCAAATCACAAAATGGATACTTCCTGTGATCGGTTTCAACTTTAGGCGGTGCGATAATGTGATTTCCGCCCAACTGCTTCATTACTCCTCCTTTTTTACTCCTCCCCATCTACTCCCCCTACAATTATTTCGATTAGGAGGATGTAGCAGATAGCACAATCTTAGAAACTGCATTCATCCAAGAGTGGATGGTAAGAACCCTTTCCCAGCAGTGCCTATTAGCTAGGTAAAAAGATTTGCTGGTTTTGCATTGCCAGACGAGTGGAATGTCATTATTGGTGTTGTTTGTGGTAATTATTTCACGGGGGAGACAACACGAATAATGTGGGGGAGAGAAACTCGTACTTGGCTATGATGGGTAGCACTTCTATTTAGGACATTTCATTGAAGTGCTACCCTACTTTTCTTACCAACCGCAATAACTTACCGATTCCTACTGTTACTGCTCGCTAGATAATTCATATAATGATGAGCGGTGAATAATAAAAAAATTGATCGAGGACGAGCTACATGGCGAGTGTCACGTTAAAAAATGTTTGTAAAGCGTATGGCGACGTACTGATTTCTAAAAACGTAGACCTACAGATTGACGAAGGTGAATTTGTTGTTTTCGTAGGTCCATCTGGTTGTGGTAAATCTACCCTTCTACGTTGCATTGCCGGTCTTGAAGACATTACTTCAGGTGATTTGTATATTGGTGACCAGCGCATGAATGACGTCGAACCATCCAAACGTGGTGTTGGTATGGTTTTCCAGTCTTACGCTCTATACCCACACCTAAACCTATACGACAACATGTCATTTGGTCTGAAACTGGCTAAAGCAGACAAGGCAGAAATCGACAAACGAGTTGAACACGCAGCAGAAATCCTACAACTGGGTCACTTGCTTGAGCGTCAACCGAAAGCACTTTCAGGTGGTCAGCGTCAACGTGTGGCTATCGGCCGTACACTGGTATCGCAACCAAACGTATTCCTTCTAGATGAACCTTTGTCTAACCTAGATGCCGCGCTACGTGTAAACATGCGTGCGCAAATTACCAAACTACAACGTCAACTTGGCTGCACCATGATCTACGTTACACACGATCAGGTGGAAGCAATGACCATGGCGGATAAAATCGTCGTACTAGATGGTGGTTACGTCTCTCAAGTTGGCAAACCTCTTGAACTTTACCACTACCCACAGAACCGCTTTGTGGCTGGTTTCATCGGTTCTCCAAAAATGAACTTCATGAGCGTGTTCATCGATGAAGTAGAATCAGAACGCGTTAAAGTTCAGCTATCTAACGGCGTATCATTCTGGATTCCTGTAGATGGTACAACCGTTAACCGTGGCGACCGCATGTCTTTGGGTATTCGCCCAGAGCACCTACTTTCTGCAACCGAAGCTGACGCAACCATTCACGGTGAAGTGATGATCGTAGAGAAGCTTGGTAACGAAACTCAGGTATACCTAAACCTTGAAGGCGCAGACGCGGATGTGATCTATCGTCAACCAGACACGCTAGCTGTCGACACGGGCGATAAATTGGAAATCGGTATTCCTGCTCACCGTTGTCACCTATTCCATAGTGATGGTCGTGCTTGTAAACGTCTATTTAAAGAAAATGGCGTAGATTTCGAATAAATTATTCACCTATAGTTGTTATAAATCCCTCTCTCCTGAGAGGGATTTTTTGTATCAAAACCACATAAATGACCGACATCACTCGCTCGCTGGACTCATCACTCATACTCCGCACCCAAGACTAAATCATTAACTTCCCTGTAAATAAGTCATCCGTTAGACCATCAAGAAATTAAACCTTAGTTTTTATAATCAAACTCGCTTCTTAATACTTTTCCTCATCCCTGCGTAGCAAGTACCAGCTTTTTCCTAAACAGCAAAACTTAGCCAAAGGTCTAAATTTCATTCTTATTTCCACTTACCTAAACAACACGAATTTTTAAACTTACCTTCGAATTTATGCGTTACAGAAATTCAGAAACATTCATAGAAATGTCTCTGCTCATCAATTAAAACGTTCGCGACACGGCTATTGGGCAATCACCCCAATGGCGGTAGCGTGCTAGAAGGGAAACTAGGTCATGAAACACAAAGGACTAATTCGTTCTTATGAGATGGAGTTCGCTTTTTTATATCGCCTCTCAGATCTTGCTGTCATTGTCACCTTTATGCTGCTCCTAGTATTGAAAGACACAAATACCTCGATGGATAAGGACTACGTCATCTTGTCCTTCGTCGGGGGTATTTCATTTTTGTTTATGGCGGAGAGCGGCAACCTATATCGCTCATGGCGGACAAGCTCATTTAGAGAGCAAATGTTCATTGTTTGCATGTCGTGGTTAATGACAAGCGCTCTACTTTTCATGGTGCTTTACTTTTCCGAAGTTTACCCTTTGTTTGACCGCAGTATCTTAGCGTTATGGGTTACTATTACGCCGGCATTACTGTTGGCGTGGCGAGTAACCTTTCGTACCGTTTTGGCCTATTTGCGAAAAATGGGCTTCAACACACGCACCGCTATCATCATCGGTCAGACCCCTCACGGCATTACCCTTGCCAACGAGATTCAAAACCACACCGAGCATGGTGTTCTATTTGACGGCTTCTATGACGAACGCTCTAGCGACAGATTGCCTAGCTCCGAATACCCAATCAAAGGCGCGGTAAACCAAGCGTTAGAACGAGCAAAACGAGGTGAGGTCGATTACGTATACATTGCAATGCCAATGCATGCTAAAGAGCGTATTGCTTCCATCCTGAACCAGTTCTCCGACACCACAGCGAACACCTATCTGATCCCGGATTTCTTTACTTACAACCTGCTCCATTCTCGCTGGGATCAAATTGGTCAAGTTCAAACTCTCAGCGTGTTCGATACGCCTTTTGCTGGCGTTTCATCCTGGATTAAACGCTTCGAAGACATTTTGTTCTCTAGCATTATCTTAGTGTTGATATCACCAATCCTGCTTGCTATCGCCATCGGTATTAAGTTGACGTCAAAAGGCCCTGTAATATTTAAGCAGCATCGTTATGGTTTGGATGGTCGAAAAATCGAAGTTTGGAAGTTCCGCTCGATGACGACGATGGATCAAGGGCCAAACATCAAACAAGCTACGAAAAACGACCCTCGTATTACTCCGTTTGGCGGTTTTCTACGTCGCACCTCATTAGACGAACTGCCGCAGTTTATCAACGTATTACAAGGCACTATGTCGATCGTTGGCCCTCGTCCTCATGCCGTTGCGCACAACGAAGAATATCGTCAGATTGTCGCGCGCTACATGTTGCGCCACAAAGTCAAACCAGGCATTACAGGTTGGGCTCAAATCAACGGCTATCGCGGCGAAACCGACACACTCGATAAGATGGAAAAACGCGTCGAGTTTGATTTGGATTACATCCATCATTGGTCGGTTTGGATGGACATCAAAATCATCTTCCTTACCGTGTTCAAAGGCTTTACTGGCTCCAATGCGTACTAAGGCGGCGATGATGAAAACAACAACTCCAGCGCTTGCGCTTGCCCTTTGTTCAACAGCTGCATTCGCAGAGCCAATGGCGTATCAAACTGAATCTGGCATTGAGTTTATCCCATTGGTCAAAGCCTTCTACGAAGGCGACGACAACATAAACAAAGCGGAAAAATCTCAAGATATAGAATCCGTAAACATTTGGGGACTAGAGCCTAGCTTGTTGGCACGTATCGAACGCAATCAATATCGCGCAGACATTCAGTACAAGCTGAAAGCGGGCTTTTCTTCGGACGATAAGAATGATTACGATGACCATACCTTTCAGTTCACCAATTTTTTTGAATTCAATCATCGTCATCGTTTAGTCGTGGATTATCGTTTTCAGGCATTGCATGAAATCCGCGGTGAAGACATCACTGAAGGACAAGGTAATCTTCTCGATTCACCTATCGAGTTTTACCGAAATGATTTGAAAACCAACTACGTGTTTGGCTCTGCTGGTGCGAAAGGACGATTCGAATTTGGCTTAGGCTATAGCGATAAAACTTACCAAAATTATCGTAACGGTTTACCTGGCAAGCCCAACGCAAAAACTAAGTACAACGACTTCCGTGCCCCAAACGCTCACGTTGAGTTTTACCTTAGAGCGACTCCTAAAACCTATTGGTTAGTTGGGACGAAACAAGTCTTCACCGGGTACCTTAATAAAAACCCTCGCGCTGCATCAAAAGACAGCGACACCGGTTTTTACTACACCGGTGCTGAGTGGGAAATATCGGGGAAAACCCAAGGTATCGCAAGGCTTGGCTATCAAGTTAAAGACTTTGATAGTGAACAACGAGAAACCTTCAAAGGCTTTAGCTGGGATATCGGATTTGAATGGCTACCACAAGAGCAAACGTTGGTGACGGTCAAAACTACCCAAGCAGCCGTCAACCCTGACCAAGATGGTGACTACAACTTACAGACTCGTTATCGCCTAGATATCAAACACGATTGGAACAGCTATTTAGCCACTCGTTTAGGTGGCATTTATCAAGAAGATGATTACACCGGCATCACGAGAAACGACGAACGATATACCCTTTCCGCTGGCGTTGATTATCAAATTAGACGGTGGATTCAATTGAAAGCGGATTGGCAATATCAAGACAAAACATCCAATCGTTCAGGTTATAGCTACGACCAAAATGTCTGGACGTTAAGCGCGCAATTTTCGTTGTAACAAGGAATGTTAATGAATCCATTATTCAAGTTAATTGGCCTAGCTCTGCTACTTTTCAGTACTTTTGTTAGCGCAAATTCAAACGAACAAGATTACCTACTCGATACTGGTGACACTATTTCAGTGCAAGTTTACGGGGAGGAAGATCTTTCTATTAAAAACATCCTCATCACGTCAGATGGTTACTTTGATTACCCTTACCTTGGACGAATCAAAGCGATCAATAAAACGCCCAAACAGCTCAAGTACGAAATCGAAACGGGCTTAAAAGGTGATTATCTGATCAACCCGAAAGTCATGGTGACAATCAATTACTTCCGTTTGTTTTACGTCAATGGCGAAGTTCGTAAACCCGGAGGATTTGAGTATCGACCAGGACTGACGATAGAAAAAGCCATCGCACTAGCTGGCGGGCTCACCGATAGAGCTTCACGTAAAAGCATTAACTTAACCAAACACAAAACTGGCAAAACCGTAGAAGGCGTAAGTATGCAGCGCACGGTTGAACCAGGTGACATTGTCTTTATTGATCAGAGCTTCTTCTAGTGACAGGTAATCAAATGAACGGAACTCATCCCAACAATTTCCAGATGAACAAAGTGGAACTGATTCGTTTTGGCCATCACTTTAAAACGCTGAAAAAAAACTGGCTTAGCATTGCTGCGTTCACGCTTATATTCTCATTGACGTGCACATGGTACATCTACTCCAAAACATCCATTTACCAAGCAACAGCGACGTTATTGATTCAAGAAGAGCAAAAAAGTGCGCTGTCGATTGAAGAAGTGTATGGCGTAGATACGACCAAGAAAGAGTACTTTCAAACACAAATCGCTATTCTGAAATCCAACCACATTGCCGACAAAGTTATTAATGAACTGAATTTAACTCAACACCCTGAATTTACGAGCTCTGGTGGACTAAAACAAAAAATCGACGACATCAAAGCAGTCCCAATAGTACAAGATTTATTGAATGTTTCTCCTAGCCCAAAAGAGACATCACAATACTCTGAGTCTTACTATCAAGCACTTCAAGCCTTCAAAAGAAAGCTTGAAATTGAACCTGTTCGAAACACACAGTTAGTGCGAATTAGCTTTCGTTCTGCCGATCCAAAGTTAGCAACAAGAGTCGCGAACGCGGTTGGTCAGGCCTATATTGATGCCAACTTCGAAGCCAAGCTCGTAGTAACTCAAAATGCAGCAACATGGCTGACTAATAACTCTCAAAAACTCGAAGAGCGCTTAAAAAAATCAGAGCATGCTTTGCAAGAGTTTTTGCTCAAAGAAGGCCTGATTGATATCAACGGTATCGACGACATCTACGCCAACGAACTAGAAGAGCTTAACCGTAAACTCAATACCGCTGTCAATAAGCGCATCGAAGCGCAAACCCTAATCCAACTACTAAAAAGAAAATCTTCTCAGAATCTTGATAGCCTGCTGTCCATTGACGAGTTTGCCAATCAAGCTCAGATTCGTGATTTAAAACTTTCCGAAGCCCAAGCTGCGAAGAACGTTTCTGAACTGGCGCAACGTTATGGACCAAAGCATGATCGAATGGTCCAAGCGAAAGCGCAACTCGCCTCTATTCAAGAGCGAACTCAGCAATTGATTCGCGAAATCTCTTTTAGTAAGCAACAAGACTTACTTGCAGCGAAAGCTCAAGAAGACATGTTGCGCGAAGAACTGGACAGAAAAAAGTCAGATTTCCAATCATTGGGTTCGCAAAAGGCTCGCTATGAGCAATTGAAACGAGAAGTAGAGTCAAACAAAGATCTTTACGAAGCTTTCTTAAATCGAGAAAAAGAAACCAGCGCTACTAGCGATTACAAAAATGTGACCGCTCGCTTTACTGATAAAGCGATCATTCCACTGTTTCCTGTCGCGCCACAACGAATGAAACTGGTGCTTATCGCCACATTCTTCGGTTTTGCTATCGCTTGTGCATTGGTGATCATTTTAGAAACGTTGCGAGAAGTCATCCGCACTTCAAACGACGTTCAAGATAAGCTAGGCGTGACATGCTTGGGGGTTATCCCAATGGTGAAAAAACGTACCCTGCGAAAAAATGGGGTAAGTTATACCGCCTACTTAGATAAAGATGAAAAACTCTTTAGCGAAGCTTGTCGCTCTGTTCGAACGTCGTTGCTATTAAGGCTGACCAACACTAAGCAAAAGATCTTACCTTTTACTTCAGCGATTCCAGAGGAAGGCAAAACCTCCACCAGCATCAATATGGCGGTGTCCTTCTCGACTATGGAGAAAGTGTTGATTATCGACTGCGACTTGCGTCGTCCATCTTTAGCCAAACGATTCAATATTCCTGAGTCCCAGCCAGGTTTAACCAACATATTGACGATGGATACCGCAATAAAAGATTGTATCGTTCGCATCGATGACGCCAATTTAGATGTACTACCTGCTGGGCTGATTCCACCCAACCCACAAGAGTTGCTGGCATCCAATCGCTTCAAAAAACTACTGGACCATTTTCAAGATAAATACGATCGCATCATCATCGATACACCACCACTGTTGTCGGTCAGTGATGCGCTCATCTTAGGCCAATATGCGAACGGACTCATCACAGTGATTCGTTCCGAGTCCACCAAAGCATCACTGGTTAATGTCGCGTTATCTAAACAAATACAACACTCAATACCGTCTCTTGGCGTGCTTATCACTCAAGCAAAAGCTAAGGAAGGAGAGACTTTATATGTCCAGAAATACGCCTACTAATCCACATGCGTCTTGGTATCAGATATTAAAAAGCCAAGAACGCCCGGTGCTGATATATCAAATGGGTAAAGTCGGCTCGAGTGCGTTAGAAAAGTCGATTCCTAACTCGATTCATTTGCATGACCTTATGGCGATTGATTCTAACAAGCAGATCTCTCCAGTGAGAGCGAAGCTGCATCAACCAAACAAGCATTATGTAAAACGTCTGCTCAAGCGAAGCGTTATGAGCCACATGCTCAAACGTAAACAAGACGTGCGCATCATCTCATTGGTGAGAGAGCCGATTGGTAGAAATATCTCGATGTTCTTTCAATCTTTACCTTTCTGGATGGCAGAAAAATACCTAAATGACGACAGTGCAGTTCGCTCTGAGCGTCCGCAATTGTTGCAAGAAGCTTTCGAAGAGCACATGAATCACCACTACCCTTTGGAGTGGTTTGATAATGAAATCAAAATGCTAACAGGGATCGACGTGTTCAATAAACCGTTCGATCATGAAGCTGGTTGCCAAACCTACCAACAAGGCAACTTTTCTCTGCTCGTAATCCGAAGTGACAAGCTGAAGCAATCACCAGCTACCGTTGGCGATTTTCTCGGATATCCAGTTGATGTGGTCCACGACAACCAATCAAACAACAAATGGTATTCCTCGCTGATCAATGACTTCAAAAACAGCTATCAACCTAAACCCGAGTTTATTGAGGAAATGTTGTCATCCAAATTGACGACCCACTTTTTTACTTCAAGTGAAATTTCCGAACTCAAACAAAAGTATCAAATGGCGCACTGATGAAAACAAAAATTTTACACATCATCAACGACCTATCTCAAAATGGTGGGGCGCAAAAGTTCTTAGTGGACTTGGTGCTCGAGCATAATCCCGAGTATGAAATCAAGATCCTCGTGTTGTGTGCTGAGAACGACTATTTGGAACAACTCTCCGCACAGGGAATCCAATGCTTTAACTGGCAGACACTGTCTCTATCGGAAAAATGGTCACTACTACGCTGGCCAGATCTCGTTCACGGACACCTGTATCCCTCTATTTACCTAGCGCTGCTTGCGATCGGGAAAAAACGCATTCAAACAGAACACTGCTCTTACAACCGACGTAGAGATTACCCTCTGTTTAAGTTCATCGAATATGTCCTCTATTGGGGTCACCACTATACCGTTAGCATCAGTGAAAAAGTTCAAGAAGAATTGGTGAAGTTCATGCCTCGGTACCAACACAAGTATCGAGTTGTACATAACGGCGTCGACTTAAATCGCTTCCCGATGACGGCTAAACAAGCCCACGATCTCAGCGAGAAAGCAACCATCAACATTGGCATGGTTGGCCGACTACATGAACACAAAGATCACGAAACGTTAATTCACGCCATCGCAAAACTGCCTGAGTACTACCACTTACACCTTGCTGGAGATGGAGATAGAAAAGCCTCGCTTCAACGACTAACTCAATCGTTAAACGTTTCACCTCGCGTGCATTTTCACGGAGTCGTATCCGATATTCCTCTCTTTCTCAGCGATATGGATATCTACGTGCAATCTTCCCACGTTGAAGGATTCGGGCTCGCCGCCGTAGAAGCGATGGCAGCAGGTTTGCCCGTACTCTCGTCCAATGTTCCGGGATTAGATGAGGTTACCGGCAGCTCAAAATATCTGTTCGAAGTCGGTGATAGCAATCTGCTTGCGCAAAAGGTTGCAGAGCTATGCGAAGACGCGGCTCTTTACAATTCGGCAAGTCATTATTCCGTCAACCGAGCCAAACTATACACCATCGACAAATTTCGAGAGGGCTATTATGGAATCTACCAACAGCTCTGTACCGATAAGTAATACCGTTCCACTCCTTGCAGCTATTACTCTGGCACTGTTTTTTGTCCCAGTGAAATTCGCTGTAGGTGGCGTGGCACTTGCGCCTTCCGATATCGCAAGTTTGCTTTCTGTTGGCTTAATCGCCTTGATCATTTTAGAAGGAAGAGCAAAGCAACTGTTGCATCCATGTATCGGATTCTTGGTACTGTTTACTGGATATGTATTTATCAATGGCTTGTTGAACAGAGTGCCTTTGGCCCCACTATTGATCGAAACCGTTCAGTGGCTAGCCATTCTTTGTCTACTGAGCTTACTTTACGCTTACGGAGCATTTGATGATGAGCGAGTGATGGTCTATTTCACCTACCTACTTTTTATCATCTGTGCGCTAGTCGCAGCATGGCACTTCGCCCAAGGCTATCAAAGCGGATTTAAATTACTCGGGGTCAGTAAATACGGATTTGGAGTGTTGTGCTCGCTACTCTATTTGTATCGCGACAAAATTCGCCTGTTCCCTTTTTTAATGCTAGTTGCATTTGCGCTACTCGTTTTATCTCAAGAACGAAAAGCTCTGCTGGGCTTTTGTTTGCTGTTTTTTCTCGATCAGATTTTTATTAAAAACTGGATGCGAAAAACCATCAGTGAAACCTATACATGGATGCTTCTCTTGGCGTTGGCATTTGTGGTTATTGGAACAGTCTCTACCACGCTCTACGTCGGTTTTGATGCTCTTGCCGATAAACTGGAGATCACTCAAGAAGACATTTTGTTTGCCAACCAAAGTGAAGCGCGATGGGTGTCCAACTTGCATCGCAAGCTGCTACTCGCAAACGGCATGGATATCTTAACGCAGCACCCTATTTTAGGCGTGGGCGCCAAAATGCTGCCCAACTTTATGATCGATTACTTCAACTACGATGAATTAGCAATTTACACCCACAACTTTGTGCTCGATACCGCCATCGAATACGGTTTGCTCGGCATTGCGTTTCTGTTTGGAGGCTACTTTCTTTTCATCAAATTTTGTTTTCGCAGTATTGATGACAACAGAAAAAGTCTTTTACTCGCGGTTTACGCCCTCATCATGGTGTTCTTCGTTGCCGTAAATACCACCATCATTTTGATACTTTTGTTGCCAGTTATGATCAGTCGAAAACGAACACAAGAACCTCAGACAGTCATCCATTCGCTGCCAGTCAATAAAAGTCACGAATTTTAATAATCAAGGATTTGATCAATGAAATACTCTATCGCTCGACAATTTGAAAAGAACCGAGAACTTCGGGCTGATAACTTCGTCTTGGTGTATCAAATGGGGAAAGTGGGCTCGTCATCTATCGAGCATACTTTGGAAGCGCGTAATATTCCGAGCTACCACATCCACACGTTTGACGATCATGAAGAATTTCACATGTACCACAACAAAAAGGATGTGAGTAAATTCTTCGATTTTAAAAATCGCGCGATGTACCGTTTGGTTCTGAATCAACGCAAGCGCATTTTGCAAAAGCGCGAGCAAATCAAGATCGTTACATTAATCCGTGACCCGATTGCGACGGTTTTCTCCCGTTTTTTCCAAGATTTGCATCTGCAATTTATCGAAGGCAAAAAGAACGATGCCATCCACCGCGATATGGAAGTGACCTACAAGCATCTCGAGCATTGCTTTGATAACTACATCAACCTGAACTACTTCGCAGATTGGTTCGATAACGAGCTAAAACGTAACTTCAGCATCGATGTCATGCGCCAAGAGATCGATAACACTCAACCATTTTTTACGTTCAACAATGACAAAGCCAGCGTCATTCTGATTAAGTGCGAGCAACTGAGTTCCCTTGACAAAGAGATTGGAGACTTCCTAAATGTCGACAACTTTGTTCTTAAAAACAGCAATGAAGCAAAGAACAAATGGTATTCCAACATCCACCAATACTTTAAACAGCATTACGATTTTTCTAAGTTGTTTTACATGTATGACTTACCGCTTTATCGCCATATTTACTCGCAGCAAGAACGAGAAGCTTTCAAAACCAAGTGGTTAAAAACTCCAGGGACAAAGTCAGCATGAAAAAAGTACTGCATATTACCGAAGCCTTTGGTGGCGGTGTTCAAACCGCACTGTACAGCTATGTACATTCATCTCGACATGAACCGTATGAACACTTTTTGCTTGCTAGAGCGCGTCACAATGATTTAACCAAAGACAGCAATCACGATGTTTTTGCTCAAACGAGATGGGTGGAAGGTGGGCTTCTGCAGTTTGTGCGAGACGCCAATCAAACCATCAATGACATAAAACCCGATATTGTGCACTTGCACTCTAGCAAAGCCGGGTTTTTAGGTCGATTTTTGAAACTCAACCACGCCCGCTTGGTGTATACCCCGCACTGCTATGCGTTTGAACGAGAAGACATTTCAGGCTTCGCTCGCCAACTATACAGAGCTTTAGAAAAGGTGATGCTCAACAAAATTGACGTGGTGGCAGGCTGCAGTCAGCGCGAATGTGATTTAGCCATTAGCATTGGAGCAAAACGAGCGGAACTGCTGAACAACTACGTTTCTTATCAAAGTGCGACGCGTGTCGGCCGAGACCATCAAGCAGCATTGAACATTGTTGTTTTAGGGCGTGTCGCACCACAGAAAGACCCTCAATTTTTACTTAACACACTCCGTTGCTTGAATCGATTTGCGCTCAATCGCCAATTAGACATTACTTGGATTGGAGGAGGAGACAAAGAGCTAGAGCAAGCGTTAAGAGCCGAAGACGTACAAGTAACGGGTATGCTTCCTCGCGATGAAGTGGTTAAGAAACTGCAAGCCTCCGATCTCTATTTACATACCGCCGCATGGGAAGGTATGCCTTTAACGATTCTAGAAGCCGCGAAGCTGCACCTTCCTATGGTGATTCGTTCTATTGGTGCCACAAAAGATCTCAACTATCCTTTTTTGGCGCAAACACCAGAAGACATGGCAAAGCAAATGACACATTGCATCAACCACTATGATGACATTGATTTTCGCCAATACACCACCGAGTTGAATGAGACGTTCAGTGAAGAAAAACAACGCCTCGCTCTAAACAACATTTACAGTTAGAGAAATAGAATGTTTCAAACCATTCAACAAAAATTGCTACTTATGCCGAGTGGCAAAAAGAACTTGCTGTCACTCGGCATGAAAACGGCGATCACCCGAGTTTTCAGTGCATTATTTGCCTTTTTGCTTACGCTCATCGTGTCGCGCACAACCGATGCATCCACTTCAGGTCAGTTTTTCTTCTTATTCAATCTCGTATCGCTCACAGCCATTATTTCTCAGCGAGGCTTTGACGTTGCTTTAGTCCGATTCAACGCTATCGCGTTTAGCAACGGAGATATTCAACAGCAAAGTGACAACTATTGGACGGCTTTAACTCGCAGTATCACATTTTGTTTCATGGCTGCCGTTACTCTATTTGTCGGCTTTTACCTGTTTCCAAATCAACTGAATCAAACCAACAGTCCAATAGTGGCGATTACGCTCGCGCTGATGTGCGTACCTTTCCTCGTATTAGGACAAACCAACAGCCGTGTTTTACAAGCAAGTAGAATGGTGGTGCCATCCCTATTCGCGCTTCAACTCGGCGTCAGTGTACTCATGGTTTTGTTCATTATTGGCCTGAGCACACTGCACTTACAAAACATCAACAGCCTAATGGCGGCATTGCTACTGGCCAGTCTGATCGTCAGTATTGCTTCAACGACTAAATGGTTTAGCTCTGGTCAATATCAAAAGCCGACCCCGACAACAAATATCGAACTGATCTCCTCTGCGAAGCAAGTGTGGATTGGCAGCATTTTCACCAATATCCTCCAATGGGGAAGCATTGTTATTGCTGGTTTTTTCATTTCTACCACGGAGCTAGGGTTGTTAGCAGCAGCGCAACGAACATCGCTACTGATTGGCTTTGTACTGATTACCATTAACTTCGTTGTTGCCCCAATGTTCGCCTCTCTTTTTAAAGAGGGAAAGCTGGATAAACTGCGAAATTTAAGTCGATGGGCTTGTCGTGCAAACATTGGCGCAGCTTTACTTCCTGTCTTGGTTTGCACCCTATTTCCTGAATTCGTCATGCAGCTTTTTGGTGATGAATTTCTTGCGGCAGCTCCGCTGTTAGTTGTCCTTTCTTTAGGGCAGCTGGTCAATATCGCCACTGGCTCGGTAGGATTTTTATTGCTAATGAGCGGCCATGAGAGAACGATGAAATACATCACGATTTGTTCAGGCACTATTTCCATCGCTCTTTTGGTTTTTCTTAGCCAAAGCTACGGCGTTCTGGGGGCGGCATGGGCAATGGCGATCGGCATGGCGATCCAAAACCTTGCCGCGCTCTATTTTGTAAAACGCTATTTAGGCTTCTTTCCGGTGGGCTAACGATGACTTCGACGATCGCACGTTTAGGTTTTATTTCTATATCTCTACTGACAATCGGCCTTTCTTTGTGGAAGAGTTCAGAGCTAAATCATGCCGTTTATCTGACTATGGAAAACTATGTTGGAGGCTCAAGCACGCTGCATTTTACGTTTAGCATGTTGATTGGTTTTCTCGCTGTGTTTACCTTCCCTCGCTTTACCCACGCAACCAAAATGGATGCGTTCGGGATTCGACTGCTGTTTTGCTTACTACTGATCATCTCGGCGGAAGAATTTAGCCAGTTGTTTATTGAAAGCCGTTCATTCAGCTTTGACGATTTGAGTACCAACTGGATTGGTATGATCCTAGGGTACTTTGGTGCCAAAGCGATTACCCTCTTTCGAACATCTCGCTCTCGTGCGTAGACTCACCGGCAGGTGACGCACCTGTTGTTAGGCAAACACCTTTGGGTTATTTGGGTATATAATCTTGCCAAATAACCCGGAGAAAAGAGAGCCTCATGTCATCTCATCCAACAAAAATTACCTTTTTCGAATTTCTCACGCCATTGATCACTTCTGGCCAAAAGACCATCACTATTCGTGACGAATCAGAAAGTCACTATGTACCAAACACAGAAGTAGAAGTGTTCACGTTGGAAACTGACCGTAAGGTTTGTGATATCAAAATCTTGTCTGTTGAGCCATTAAACTTTGATGAAATCAATGAGTTTCACGCAGAACAAGAAGCCATCGAGTTGCCAAAACTCAAACAGTTGATTCGAGAAATCTATCCGGATATCGATAAGCTATTTGTTATCGAATACGAATTGATCAAAAAGTAGACCACAAAAACCTAGACGACTGGTCTAATTCATCTTATAGTACCGCCCATGAACGCAAAAACAAATGACACACGCCAACACATTCTCGACGTCGGGTACGAATTGATTGTTACCCGAGGGTTTACGAGTGTTGGACTTTCAGAGCTATTAAAAACGGCCGAAGTGCCAAAAGGCTCGTTTTATCATTACTTCAAATCTAAAGAACAGTTTGGTGAGGCAATGATTCAAGATTACTTCAACAAGTATTTTGAACAATTGACTGCCCGCTTCACTAATACCGAGCTCAATGGCTACCAACGCTTAATGAGCTACTTTGAAGAAATGGTAAAAGTAGAAGATGATGTCTGTAATGCAAACAAATGCTTGTTAGTGAAGCTAAGCGCCGAAGTGTCAGATTTATCGGAGCCTATGCGTATCGCACTGCGTCGAGGCGCTGATAAGACCATTCAAGCTATGGCTGAGTGTATTGATGTCGGTATTCAAGATGGCTCTATCCCAAACGGTGATAGCGCATTGTTGGCCAGACAGATTTATTATCTTTGGAATGGCGCAAGCTTACTGAACAAACTGTATCAAGATCAGGAAGCGCTCACGCAAAGCCTGACCTATACTCAACATCTACTGCAAAACACGCGTACTTGCCCATAACAAGTAACGTTAAAGTAAGATGAATACCCTACACATGTTTCATTTGGGCTATTAACCTTTTGGAACACACTAAATCTTCCCGCTCTAAGAGCGGGATATTTTGGAACGAACACTAGACGACCGGTCTAATCTATAAGTGAGATAAACATGACTAACGCAACCAATCGTAGAATCGTCCTAGCATCACGCCCACATGGTGCTCCTACAACTAAAAACTTTCGCCTAGAGGAAGTAGCAAAACCTGTTCCACAGGCAGGAGAAATGCTGCTGAGAACGGTTTACCTCTCTCTAGATCCATACATGCGCGGTCGCATGAGCGATGCAGAATCTTATGCAGAACCAGTAGCGCTAGACGATGTGATGATTGGCGGCACCGTTTGTCAGGTAGAAGCATCCAACCACCCGGGCTATGAAGCGGGTGAATGGGTACTTGCGTACACAGTGGGTTGGCAAGACTACGCAATTTCTACCGGAGAGATGGTGATTAAATTAGGCAAAGAGCCACAAAACCCATCATACGCTCTAGGTGTTGCGGGCATGCCTGGCTTTACCGCATACATGGGTTTGTTGGATATTGGCCAGCCAAAACCAGGTGAAACCATTGTAGTTGCTGCGGCAACGGGCCCTGTCGGCGCGACAGTTGGTCAAATCGGTAAAATCAAAGGCTGCCGCGTAGTTGGTATCGCCGGTGGTGAAGAAAAATGTCGCTACGCAAAAGAGGTTTTAGGCTTTGATGAGTGTATCGATCACAAAGCAGATGATTTCGCACAGCAATTGAAAGATGCATGCTACAACGGCATCGATGTTTACTTTGAAAACGTAGGCGGCAAAGTATTCGAAGCTGTCATGCCACTTCTCAATACCAGTGCGCGTATCCCTTTGTGTGGATTGATTTCTCAATACAACGCAACAGAATTACCTGAAGGCACAGACCATCTACCTCTGCTAATGGGTAAACTACTGACGAAACGAATCAAGGTACAAGGCTTTATCATTTTTGATGACTACGGTCACCGTTACGGTGAGTTCGCTCAAGATATCAATCAATGGTTGGCTGAAGGAAAGATCCAATACCGCGAACATCTAGTAGAAGGTCTAGACAATGCGCCAGAGGCATTTATTGGTCTGCTAGAAGGCAAGAACTTTGGCAAGCTTGTTGTAAAAATCAACGACCCACTATAACAACCCGCAATAAGGAAGGGATAACAAATGATAAAACTTCATCATCTGAATCAGTCACGCTCTAAGCGTATTATCTGGTTACTTGAAGAGCTCAACGTGGAATACGAAATCGTGCCTTACGTTCGTGACAAAGTGACTTTCATGGCACCGCCAGAACTAAAGAGCGTTCATCCACTTGGTAAGTCGCCACTCCTTGAAGATGATGGTGAGTTTATTATTGAATCAGGAGCCATGACTGAATACTTGATTGAAAAGTACAGTGATGGAGCGCTTGCCCCTAAGCGTGGTACAAAAGCGCATACTGAATATTTACAATGGATGCACTTTGCAGAAAGCTCCGCTATTTTGCCGATGCTATTGAAAATATTCATCAGTAAAGAGCCGAACTCGATGCAGTTTTTGCCTGCATACGCCGACAAAGAAGCAATGAATGTATTGAGCTACTTCGAACAAGCGTTAGAAGGAAAAACCTACCTCGTAGAAGAGCGATTGACGGGTGCAGACATCATGATGTCTTTCATCGTTGAGTTAGTACAGATGTTTGGCCTAGCAGAACAATTCCCGAATATGGTTCGTTACGGTAAACAACTTGCGACGCACCCTGCTTTCGAGAAAGCCGAACAAATTGAAGTGAACTACGCTTAATTTAATCGTCCCTTTGAGGCTTGGATTGAAGACAAATAACGTTGTCTCAATCGCATCAAAGGGACGTTTTTTATCGAAATAGAGCGCAAGTATTCATTTATAAATTCAATCATTCATACTTCTTCTATCCCTACCAATTATTCTTGATTGTTACTAATAAATCCTAAGATAAATCAACAACTAAAATGTAGTCCAATTCTGATTTCTGTGACTTTTCGGCCATAGTCATCACCTATTGAATTGATAAGCATTATCAGCTTTAACCTCATGACTTTCCGTAATAATCTTCCTTTCAGATTCTAAGGTTTTGATGAATCCCTGGAGGGAAATAAGAATGACAAACAAAAAGCTAACGACTGCGGCAGGTTGCCCAGTTGCTCATAACCAAAACGTGATGACAGCAGGCCCACGTGGCCCTCAACTCCTACAAGATGTCTGGTTTCTAGAAAAGCTAGCGCACTTTGATCGTGAAGTGATCCCTGAGCGTCGTATGCACGCAAAAGGTTCTGGTGCGTACGGCACATTCACCGTGACTCACAACATAACAAAATACACTCGTGCAAAAATTTTCTCTGAGATTGGTAAAAAGACCGAACTATTTGCTCGCTTTACGACCGTTGCTGGTGAACGCGGCGCAGCGGATGCAGAACGAGACATCCGTGGTTTTGCCCTAAAGTTTTACACCGAAGAAGGCAACTGGGATTTAGTCGGCAACAACACGCCAGTCTTCTTCTTACGTGACCCGTTGAAGTTCCCTGACCTCAACCACGCGGTGAAACGCGATCCACGCACCAACATGCGCAGCTCGACAAACAACTGGGATTTTTGGACATCGCTGCCAGAAGCGTTCCATCAAGTAACCATCGTCATGAGTGATCGCGGTATTCCTGCGTCCTACCGTCACATGCACGGCTTCGGTAGCCATACATTCAGCTTTATCAACGCTGAAAATGAACGCTACTGGGTGAAGTTCCACTTCAAAACTCAGCAAGGTATTAAGAACATCAGCGATGAGGAAGCACAACTGCTGGCGGGCAGAGATCGTGAAAGCCATCACCGCGATTTGTATGAGTCGATTGAGCGTCAGGATTTCCCGAAATGGAAAATGTACGTACAGATCATGCCAGAATTAGAAGCCGACAAAGTTAACTTCAACCCATTCGACCTAACAAGAGTATGGTCTCAAAAAGATTATCCACTTATCCCTGTAGGTGAGTTTGAGCTGAACCGTAACCCAGAAAACTTCTATGCAGAAGTTGAGCAATCCGCGTTTAACCCGGCAGCTATCGTTCCTGGAATTGGTTTCTCGCCAGACAAAATGCTGCAAGGCCGTTTGTTTGCATACGGAGATGCACAGCGTTACCGCCTAGGTGTAAACCATCACCAAATTCCAGTCAACGCCCCTCGTTGTCCGGTACACAGCTACCATCGTGACGGCGCAATGCGAGTTGACGGTAACTTCGGTTCAACACTGGGTTACGAGCCAAACTACAAACAAGAGTGGGCAGAGCAGCCTGATTATTCAGAGCCACCATTGCGAATTAGCGGCCATGCTGACCATTACGACCATCGTGTTGATGAGGATTACTTTAGCCAAGCAGGTGACCTGTTCCGACTAATGAACGAAGAGCAACGCCAAGCGCTGTTTGATAACACCGCACGAGCGATGGATGGTGTGCCAGACTTCATTAAAGAACGTCACGTCAACCACGCTTACCAAGCGGACGAAGCCTACGGCAAAGGCTTAGAACTGGCGTTAGGTTTAGCGAAATAACCCACAGTAAATATTCCACAGTAAATAAAAAGGGAGGCGCACGTTGCGCCTCCCAGTTAAGAGAAATTCGATATGATCAATTTAGACTTTTTCAAACTCTTCGATACCAAAGAGTTCTTCATCTACTACTGATTTTTGGCTACAGCCTTAATCAGTACTGACGTATCCATACGACCAAGCCCTTCACGTTGAAGGCCTGCGTACTGCTCGTCGACCATCTTAGTCAATGGAAGCTCAAGCCCAACACGCTCAGCTTCTTCCAAACAAAAGCCAAGGTCTTTGCGCATCCAATCAATCGCGAAGCCAAAATCAAACTTGTCTTGCGCCATGGTTGTGGCACGGTTTTCCATTTGCCATGAACCAGCAGCGCCGTGTTTCAGCGTCTCGACAACCTGTTCAATGTCTAAGCCAGATTTTTGCGCAAGCAAAAGTGCTTCACTCAAGCCCTGCAAAATACCACCGATACAGATTTGGTTTACCATTTTACAACGCTGTCCCTGACCATTTTCGCCCAGCAGAGTGATTTGTTTCGCGTACACATCCATCACAGGCGCAACATGGTCAAATACACTTGGTTCACCACCGCACATGATGGTCAACACGCCATTTTCTGCGCCCGCTTGACCGCCCGAGACTGGCGCATCGATAAAGTGATTGCCCACTTTTTTACACGCATCCGCCAGTTCCACAGCAAGTTCTGCCGAGGTTGTTGTGTGATCAACCAAAACCGCGCCCGCTTTGAGACCAACTAACAAGCCTTCTTCACCATACACCACGCTGCGTACGTCGTTATCATTACCAACACAAGTAAATACGATATCGCAACCTTCTGCCGCTTCTCGCGGTGTCTCGCACGCAATGCCATTGTATTCTGCAGCCCATTTATCAGCTTTGGCTTTGGTGCGGTTGTATACTTTGGTTTCATACCCCGCTTTGCTCAAATAGCCCGCCATTGGGTAGCCCATGACACCCAAACCAATAAATGCTACTCGTTGTTTTTCCATTGCACGCTTCCCTTAGTTCACCTGACTGAAATGTTTTGTAACATGCTACTAAAGAATTGAAAACATTACTCGTAATTTATCCTTCACTCGCGGCACAAATAAAAGCGGACCACGATGTTGGAGTAAAAACCGAAGCAGTCAGAGGGTTATTAAGGAAAAATTTCTCAGAAGTTAAATGCTAAGACACTCTACGTGCTTGCAACAAAGCCGCGGCGTTCAACATGGCATCCTTGGTCGTGACATCCAACACTTTTATTTTTCGAAAACGTTCCGGTTCTTTGATCGCGACATCATGAGCAAAGATCACAAACTTCGCTTTCTCGATGTCTTTCTCGGTAATTCGGTTGATGACGCCATTCGCCCCTTGGGTTTCGACTTTAATCTTAATGCCGAGTGCACAAGCCGCTTTTTCCAATGACTTCGCCGCTAAGAACGTATGTGCCACACCTGATGGACAAGATGTAACCGCTAAAACATCCGCCTCACCTTCGCCTTGAACGGAACCATATACCTGAGAATGACCTGTGTAACTCTCATCTTCGGTGACGGTTTTCTTTAGTGCAATCACGATCAACGCCGTGGTAACAGAGCCCGCAATCGTGCCGATGATGTAACCAATTTTTCCATCCACAACCGGGAGAACAATCCAACCACCCCATGGTGCATGGTTCATTACGTGGAACATAAAGCCAATCACGTTACCGACGATGCCACCCGCCACAATAGCGGGTAGCACTCGTGCAGGGTCGCCAGCGGCAAAAGGAATCGCACCTTCACTAATACCGATCATCCCCATAATACCTGCGGCTTTCCCTGCTTCGCGTTCATCTCGCTTGAATTTACTCGGCGCCAAAAACGTGGCTAGTGCCATACCCAATGGCGGCGTACAAATCGCAATACCGACCCCGCCCATCAACCATGGTTGCGTGTTCACTTGGGTTTGAGCAAACAACGTCGCCACTTTGTTAATTGGGCCGCCCATATCAAACGCGGTCATTGCCCCAAGCACAGTTCCGAGCATTACTTTGCCTGAGCCCGCCATGCCCGTCAGCACTTCGTTCATGGTGGTCATTGCGCTGGCAATCGGAGCACCTATCACCCACATCACCGCGCCACAAGTAACAAACGTCCCCACTAGCGGATAAATAAAAATCGAGCCAAGCGAACTCATGCTGTCTGGTAGCTGAATTTTCTTTAATAGCCAAACGACAAAGCCAGCAAAAAAGCCGACCACAATTGCACCTAAAAAACCCGTATTGTAATGACTGACCGCAATCCAAGACCCTATCATACCCGGCGCAAGGCCCGGCTTGTCGGCAATGGAATAAGCAATGTAACCACCAAGCACGGCAGTAAACAATGTCAGGCCAGCAATCCCCATTTGGGCAATATCGGCCAAAATGCCTTCTTGTGGTACACCACCGTGACCAGAGATCATCACCGACAACGACAACAACACACCGCCCGCAACGATAAACGGGATCATGTGGGATGTGCCAAACAGCAAGTGCTCTTTAATGCGGCCAAGTTTTTGCGCCCAAGGGCTCAGGGGTTCTGATGCAAATTCTAAAGAAGTTGGGAGAAATTCATTGGATTGGGTTTGAATATCAGTCAGCATCTCAAGCGCTTCTTCTCGCGATTGAGCCAACTTGAGCTTTTCAACAAAGCCGTCTTCGATAATTTTGGTGGAAATTTGTGCCAATACTTCAATGTGATGATGATCATCACCATCTGGAGACGCCAGCATGAAAAACACATCGGACAGCTCGCCATCTTCGGCGCCATAATCAATCCCACTGCGGCTGATCCCTACCGCGACAGCCGGTTTCGCTACAGCATCACTTTTGGCATGAGGGATCGCAATACCATCATCAAATCCTGTGTTACCGATCTCTTCTCGTTTCCAGATATCTGCCAAGAACTGGCTTTGACTATTGAGCTTGCCGGCGGCCTCTAACATCTCGACCAGCTCTTTGAGCGCTTCATCTTTGGTTTGAGCTTTTAGATCTAAACATATCGTTTCCAGCTCAATTAGGTTTGTGATGTCCATTGTTTTACCTTCCAATATTCACGCTCGAATATATACCCAAGTGAGTTTGAGATACAGGATCCCCTGGCTCGTATGCGTTCCTACTCATTTTATTTGGGCATAGATTAACCAGTGCCTACCCTTTGATATATAGGACTAAAAGTGCATTAACTGGATTAATGTAACATGAGATTCAAACTGTGATAGAGCTCTTGCGTTAATCCAGCTCAAATCAATTCAATCTGCGGTGGCTGTGCTAATATCCACAAAAAATAAAATGGATAGAACATGAAAATCGTAGCGGTGACAGCATGCCCTACAGGCATCGCTCATACTTATATGGCGGCAGATGCACTAATGAAAGCTGCGCCAAAACATAACGTGCAAATTAAAGTAGAAACGCAAGGTGCGATGGGGATAGAAAATCAGCTCACTCCTCACGATATCGCTCAAGCGGATCGGGTTTTGATTGTGTCGGATATTGAGATAGAACAATCTGGCCGATTCGAAGGGACGCGCAAAATTCAAATCCCCATTGAAGAGGTTTTGCTGAACGTCGACAAAGTATTCCTCGTCCACTGCCGCGACTAAATTTGCAGATGAACGAATACCAAATCACCTTTTTCGTCGATAATGCAAATGCCAGTGCGCACCTTGCTCAGCCACTCAATCGAGTGGCAAAGAAGTTCAAAAGTACCTTACATATCATTAATGTAACGCAAAATCGTGTTGCGGAACTCACCAAGTCCGTGGCGATTTTGCAAGCAGGTCTACAACAAGGTGATTTGTGTCAAATCACAGCGATTGGCATTGACGCAGAGCTGGCCTGCTTCGTCATCAAAGACATGATTGCTGAACACTTTACTGTGGTGGGCTCCCACATCAATTACGAGTTCTCAAGCCAACTGGCCGAGCGTTTACCACAAATTTGTCCACCTTGTGAAATCAAATGGCACTACGCCAAAGCGCATACCGAGCTCACCAAGTTTGAATGCCTTAAAGGATTAGCTCAGCTGATCCACCCCATTCATCCCGACGAACTGATTCTTGCTTTTATTAAACGCGAAGAACGTTCATCAACTTGCGTGACTCCGGGGATCGCTCTACCGCATGTGATGTTTTCAGGTGTTGACCATATTTCCATTGCCGTTATTGCAAATGACAAGTCGATGGATTGGGCTTCAAAGATGGGTGATGTTCATCTGGCTATAGCACTGGTGATGCCAGAAAAGCCGACCAGAGAACAGATCATTGCGGCCACTAACCTCACACGAAATCTGCTTACCGATCAAATGGCGGAACGCCTACTACTAACAAAAAGCAGCGTCGACTTACAAGCGCTGCTGATGTACGCCATGTCGAGGCTGCTCGCCTAAACTTCTCTATGATTTACGCACTCTGACTGAAGGTTTAAATCGAACCACGATATTCCGTAGGCGTTCTGCCTGTACGGTTCTTAAATACTCGGCAGAAATAGTTCACGTCTTTAAATCCACAGCGCACTGACACGTCATTGAGTTTGAAGTTGTATTTCTTGAGCATAAACTTCGCACGATCCACGCGTACCCAAGTAATGTAGTCTGCCAAGGTCATGTGCCCCTGCTGACGGAACAAGCGCGACAAATGGTTCGAGGAAATACTGAATCTCGACGCAATGCTGTCACGCGTGATTGGGCGATGGAAGTTCTCTTGAATGTAGATACAAATCCCTTGATAGAGATCTTGCACACGGCTATGTGCCTGCTGCTCGACTGGTGCATCCAACATCGTCTTCGCGTATTGCAGTAATGCTTGCAGTAAAAGCTCATCCATTGGTTTTTTAGTATTCTCACGAGCCAGTGAGCTCAACGCTTCTAAGATGTTATCTATCGCAAATCCTGAGCGTGTTTGGATGCTATGCTTTTGAATATCGTAAAAGTTTACCTCACCTTTGCGTTTGCTCACCAAACTTAACCCAAGTTGTCGACGCCCAAACAAAATACTTAACACTGAGCAATCGGTATCCCAGTCTGGTTTATTCCAACAGTTAGGTGGAATAAATATCGCGTCGCCTTTTTTAGCAACGATGTGCGTTACTTTTCGATCATGACTTTCCATTTCATTAATATATTCCCCATCCAGAACTAACTCTAGGCGAGGGAAATTAACTTGATAGCTAAATTCAGGCGGCGTATGAAAATCTCCTGCAAACCAAATATTATGAAATGGCTCTCTTTCATTTAATACCGCTGAAATTAAATCATGAAAAATCATTGTTTCACACTCTATATATGCATCAATGATGCTATTTACTATAGATATACACCGGACTGGACTTTTGTGCTATTGAGCAAAATCACACTTCCATTTTAATGTTACAAAAATCCAGTTAACGCATCAATTTTCCAGTAACAAAAACTCTATCAAAAACACTCAATCCCTTTTTAAATGGGAGCAAAGCCACATTTCACTTATCGTTTAGCTTCTTATCCATCATGTCACAGATATGCAGCTAGATTTGTCCAGTGAACGATCTAAATCACACTATAGTTAGTCGGTTACAATCCTCCAGTAAATGCATTTTTTCTTCACTACAGTCTTTTTTTCAGTAATTTAAAAATAACCCTGAAATAAAAATTATATTTATAGGGGTTCGACAATGATCACCAAACTAATAAATGAAGACTTAATTAAGCTTGATCTTAAAGCGTCTTCAAAAGAAGACGTATTTAAAGAACTGGTTGCCGTTCTTCATGCCCAAGGTCGTATTTCTGACCAAACACAATTTCTTGCAGATATAAAAGCACGTGAAGAATTAGGTAATACCGGATTTGAAGATGGCGTAGCTATCCCACACGCAAAAAGTGCAGCAGTCATCGAACCAGCGGTTGTGATCGGCGTAAGCAAATCAGGTATCGAGTACGGCGCGGAAGACGGTTTACCTTCAAAACTGTTCTTCATGATCGCTTCTCCAGACGGTGGCGATAACCACCACATCGAAGTACTTGCAGAACTGTCTTCAAAACTGATTGAAGATGGTTTCATCGATGCGTTCTTAGGCGCAGCAAACAACCAAGACGCACTGGCACTCCTTCTTGCTAAAGAAGAACCGCAACCAGTGACAGATGCTCAAGCGAACCAAGGTTTCATCATTGGTGTTACCGGTTGTCCTGCGGGCGTTGCTCACACCTACCTAGCAGCAGAAGCGCTAGAGAAAGGTGCAGCGGCAATGGGTTACGAAATCAAGGTTGAAACGAACGGTTCAATCGGTGTGAAAAACAGCCCAACCGCAGAAGAAATCGAACGTGCAGATGCCATCATCGTGGCATGTGACAAGCAAGTTGACATGAACCGCTTCGCGGGCAAACGCGTGGTTAAAACCAACGTAAAAGCCCCAATCCGCGATGCTCAAGGACTGATTAATGAAGCGTTAAACGCACCGACGTACCAAGCTGAGTCCAATGGCAATACGCAAGCATCGGTTGCCGACAAAGCTTCTCAAGCTCGTTCTGACTTATATCGCTACTTGATGAATGGCGTATCACACATGATCCCATTCGTCGTAACCGGTGGTCTGCTGATTGCCCTTGCTCTTGCTGTAGGCGGTCAGCCAAGTGAAGCTGGCATGGCGATTCCTGAAGGCAGCATGTGGAACCAAATCCTCAACGTCGGTGTGGTTGCCTTTACGCTGATGATCCCAATCCTTGCCGGTTACATTGCTTACGCGATTGCTGACCGCCCAGCTCTAGCTCCTGGCTTGATCGGTGGTTGGATTGCAAACAACGGTTCTTTCTACGGCGCAGACGCTGGTACAGGCTTTATCGGTGCCATCATCGCAGGTCTGCTTGTGGGTTACTTCGTGAAGTGGATTACGTCGATTAACTACCACAAATTCATCCAACCTTTGGTGCCAATCATGATCGCACCAATCACAGGTTCGTTGTTCATCGCAGGTCTATTCATCTTCGTTATCGGCGCGCCAATCGCAAGCCTAATGGACGGTCTGACTGCGCTACTCACTAGCATGAGTACAGGTAACGTCGTTCTACTGGGTATCGTACTTGGTGGTATGGCTGGCTTCGATATGGGTGGTCCATTCAACAAGGTCGCATTCCTATTCTCTGTGGGCATGATTGCAAGCGGTCAAACTCAATTTATGGGTGCGATGGCGTGTGCAATCCCTGTTGCTCCTCTAGGCATGGCACTGGCAACGGCGCTTGGTCGCAAGTTCGACCTGTTCGAAGAATCAGAAACCGAAGCGGGTAAAGCCGCAGGTGCAATGGGTCTGGTTGGTATCTCTGAGGGTGCGATTCCATTCGCGGCGCAAGATCCAATGTCAGTGATTCCAGCAAACGTACTTGGCTCAATGGTGGCGGCAGTAATGGCGTTCTCATTCGGCATCACCAACAGCGTTGCTCACGGCGGTCCCGTGGTCGCTCTACTTGGCGCGATGAACCACCCAGTCCTTGCTCTGATTTGTATGGCAGCTGGCGCAACGGTTACCGCAGTAACGTGTGTAACGTTGAAGAAAGTACGTAAAGCAAAAATGATGCAAGCAGCTGCTTAATCCCCCCTCCCCCAAATGGCTCCTATGGCTTGGGCAATGTCGCTCAAGCCATGATTTTCTCGCATGGTGACACTCTATGTCTGATTTAACGATGTCCGATACACAAACGATTCAAACTCAAGCTACGCACCCGACGTTCTTCCTGATGAACAACGTGATTCAAAACTACGCTTGGGGCAGTACTACTTCTGTTAACCAACTGTTTGGCATTGAAAACCCAACGGGCGAACCGCAAGCAGAAGTATGGATGGGTGCGCATCCAAACGGTTGCTCAGTGGTGATGGTAAACGGCGAGGAGACCAAACTCTCTTCACTGATTGCTCAAGACATGAATGCTTTTCTGAGTGAAGAAGTCGCAAACCGTTTTGGTGAACTTCCGTACCTGTTTAAAATGCTTGCCGCTGAGAAAGCGCTGTCGATTCAGGTGCACCCAAACAAGCAACAAGCAGAACTAGGTTTTGCACTGGAAGAAAAACAAGGCATTCCCCTAACCGCAGCAAACCGTAACTACAAAGATCCAAACCACAAACCAGAATTGGTTTACGCGCTAACCGAATACCAAGCGATGAATGGCTTCCGCCCAACAAGTGAAATCATCAGCTTCTTCTCTGAGCTGGCGATTCCTGAGCTGCAAGGCTTGGTGGATGACCTTATCGATAATCAAACTTCAAAAGGCTTGGCGAGCTTCTTCTCCGGTCTATTGTCACTGGAAGGCGAACAGAAAGAGATGGCGTTGACGGTGCTATTGGCACAAGCTCGCATCACCGACTTACCTCTGTTCAACCTGATCTTGGAGTTAGAAACGCAATACCCGGGCGACATTGGTTTGTTTGCGCCCTTGCTACTCAACGTTATCACGCTGAAACCAGGCGAAGCGATGTTCTTGGATGCAGAAACGCCACACGCGTACCTGAAAGGGACGGGGCTTGAGATCATGGCGAACTCAGACAACGTACTACGCGCAGGTTTAACACCGAAGTATATGGACGTAAAAGAACTCGTTGCATGCACACGCTTCGAAGAAAAACCATTCGACACCCTACTGCTTGCACCAATCGAAAACAACGACATGTTGGAATACCCAATTCCCGTCGACGATTTCAAATTCGCGATTGTAAAGCAGGCCAACCAACGAACACTTGATGTAAGAACCGCAGAAATCCTGTTGCCGCTAGATTCCCCGCTCGTGATTACACACGCAAATGGTGAAACGTGTGTAGTAGATAAAGGCCAATCTGTTTTCATCCCAGCTTACGCCAAACAATACACCTTGAATTGCGAAGGTCGCGTTGCACGGGCTTACAGTTGATTCAAATTGAAACAAAAACGCCTCGCAATTTAAGCGAGGCGTATTCTTTTTCACTCGAGCGATTTTTGTGGCGGTGATAATTAATTAAATATTTGCGGCATCAAACAAGAATTAATCTCGCTGTTGTTGTAGTTCAAAGTGTTCAGTAATTCACCTTGCACAGTCAGGTTCTTAATTCCCATGTGCCGCATATCAGATTCAGTGTAATACCAACCATTCGCGAGCGTTGAACGTTGGCATGTATTCGTTCTCGTATGCCCATAAACGGTAATATTTGGATCCACTCCTACTTTGTTGTAGAACTCCGCTTCTTTAATTCGTAAGCGAGTAAGATAGCGATAAAACTGCTTTTCGTATTGCGAAGGAACCGATTGATCCCACATCTCGTCACTCTGATTCGCGCCACCATGCCACCCAATAAGCGCATCTTTTCCAATCACCACACTTTTCGCCGCAGGCAATATGTAATTCGCGCAAGCAGAAAAACACAATTGGCTGACGATCACATCCATATCGTTGTTTTTTATGAAGTGACCAAACTCTATCCCGACGCCAATATCACCACCACTACTGGTAATACGTAATGTTGTCACTTTCTGGTCACTATCATTCACCATTCTTATGGCTTCGAGCACGGCATCCCCGGTAATCATGCCGTCGTACACCAACGTATTGCCTGTAATGGTTAATTTGTTTTGTGTCGGGAAAGCCATTTTTTGAGTCGCGCACCCGGATAACAAAATAGCTGCGGATATTAAACCGATTTTAAACTTCATCCTTAAACTCCAATACAAACCACTCACTTCGGGCTTCATTAAAACGCTCTGTACTTTTTAAGCTTGAAGGAATAGTTATCGAGACATTCATATCTTAAACAACATCTATTGTAGTGATAAAAAAACCATTCAACTCAATAACCTAAAAACCAAGTAATGAATTACGACAAGTTTCACGCTTTAATTAGAGATAGTTTTTATAAAAACCCTACGGGAATAATCCAAAACATTTAAACAATCAATATTTATAATTGATAAACCACGAAAACATAAACAATACCAATAAAATAATATTGATTAATTAGAATGATTAACGCTGCGCTGTCACCATTTTTGTTTTAGAGCCATAAAGTCACCCTATCGAATAAGACCGCACCCGATTTATACAGCTGCGACAAACAGAAAAGTAAATTTCCGAGAAAATTACGTCGGCTTATGCCAGAATGTGTTCCCTCACTCAACAAGCCTGTAATGTAATGAAATACCAAGCTGCTATTTTTGATATGGATGGTTTACTTCTTGATACTGAACGCGTCTGTATGCGTATTTTCCAAGAAGCATGTGAAGTACAAAACCTTCCGTTTTATGAAGATGTTTACCTATCGATCATTGGCCGCAATGCGGCAGGAATTGAGACGATTTTCCGCAAAGCCTACGGCGAGAATTTAGACCGCCTGCATCTTGAATGGCGCACTCGTTACAACGCAGTTGTCAAACACCAAGCTATCCCTGTAAAAGATG
This sequence comes from Vibrio parahaemolyticus, assembly GCF_900460535.1. Taxonomy (NCBI): domain Bacteria; kingdom Pseudomonadati; phylum Pseudomonadota; class Gammaproteobacteria; order Vibrionales; family Vibrionaceae; genus Vibrio; species Vibrio parahaemolyticus. The sequence goes on from NZ_UHIL01000002.1 coordinate 375,634, forward strand.
GCGTTGTTGAGTTGCTGGAGTGGTTGAAAGCACAAGATTTACCTATCGCGGTCGCGACATCTACCGCGAAAGAAGTGGCAAAAATCAAACTGGAATTAGCAGGGTTGAGCAAATACTTCGATAACCTAACGACAGGTTGCGAAGTGAGCCACGGCAAACCCGACCCAGAAATCTATTTGCTTGCAGCGAACCGTCTGGATGTAGAACCAAGCCTATGTCTGGCCTTTGAAGATTCCAATAACGGTGTTCGCGCCGCTGTAGCGGCAAACATGATCACTTATCAAATTCCGGACTTGGTTGAACCTTGCGATGAGGTGAAACAATTTGGTCACGCTATCGTGCCTTCACTGCACGAAGTATTAGCAGAGCTTAAACAGACTCGCTAACCCTCCTCTGAATTCGTTCCAAAGCTCAACGTCGACGTTGGGCTTTCTCTTAGTTTCTTACCCATCTCATATTCCCTCTCTTAATTGAATCGACTCCCTCAACCTACACGAATTAAGAATTGAGCCAGTTCACGCCACGAAAGAAAATCAGGTAGTTTAGTGATCAATCAGTGGAACGAACCAGTACAAGTTTGCAACAAATCGTCAATATACCGATTGAAGCACGTTTTTCGGGTCAAAACTGGCTGATAATGAGAACTATTGGACAAAAAAGTCCAAGTCAGCCCAAAACAACAAAATGGAGAGTGTTATATGTCTTTACGTATATTAGCAGCAACCTTGGCACTGGCAGGATTAAGCTTCGGCGCACAAGCCAGTGCCGAGTGTGAGGTTTCTATTGATGCTAACGATATGATGCAGTTTTCGACCAAAACATTGAGTGTTCCAGCAACTTGTAAAGAAGTAACGCTAACGCTCAACCACACCGGTAAAATGCCAGCGCAATCTATGGGTCACAACGTTGTCATCGCAGATACAGCCAACATCCAAGCGGTAGGCACTGACGGCATGTCTGCTGGCGCAGATAACAGTTACGTGAAGCCAGACGACGAGCGCGTTTACGCTCACACGAAAGTCGTTGGTGGCGGTGAAAGCACCAGCATTACATTCAGCACGGAAAAAATGACGGCAGGCGGTGATTACTCGTTCTTTTGCTCATTCCCTGGTCACTGGGCGATCATGCAGGGTAAATTTGAGTTCAAATAATTGTTGAATTCAATTTGAGTGTGACTAAAGGGAAGCGCGTGCTTCCCTTTTTTACTAGGCGAATCCGGTCATGCTCTCTCATCCGATAAGTCTTGTCTCGGCATCGGTTTGGCCAGATAAAAACCTTGTACTTTGTCGACGCCACATTGCGCGACGAACTCGTATTCGGCTTGAGTTTCTACGCCCTCGGCTACGACTTCGCAGTTGGCAATGTGCCCGAGTTTAGCCACGATTCGGTATAACTCGCGCCCCTTTTCGTCTTTGGCATCAAGCAGTAATGAACGGTCAAGCTTGATCTTATCAAACGGATATTTGAGCAAATGCGGAAACGAAGCATAACCCGTTCCGAAATCATCCATTGCGATGCGAATACCACACGCTTGCAGCGCGATCATCGTATTGGTCAACGACACTTTATCGTTTAGCACCGCCTCTTCGGTTATCTCGATTTCTAACCAATCTGGGGACACGCCATAGTGCTCAAGTCGTCCTTGTAAGTGCTGAACAAAATCCGCTTGTTCGATCGTCGAAACCGAAATATTGATCGCAACTCGACGTGACGGCGATAACGATATTGTTTTCATGTCCGACAGCACTTTTTCGATGACCAACTTATCAAGTAGCGGCATGGCATCAAGCATTTGGAAGTCACTGATGAACGTTGGAGGGCACAGTTTTCCCTCTTTATCGATGTAACGAATCAGCGCTTCATAGGAGAACACGCTCTTATCTTGGGTCGATTGTAACTTTTGATAAAACATCACCAGCTCCCCTTCTCGCAGAATTGAAGTCAAACGCTTCTGAGCTGATGATTTGTTGATACTGTATATGTTTGAATCTTTCACGCTATTAAGCAGAGACTTAAACAGCGATTGTTCAATACCATTCAAAGCATTGTTCAGCCCGAATTGACTCGCGTGTTTGCCAGCATAAGCAAGATAAAAAGGTCGATAGATCAATACTCCTGCCGCGATCACTATCAGTTGAAGTATTGTGCCTTGGATATGATTTCCCATTGCTACATATCCACTGATCAACGGCGGCGTCATCCAATTCACGATCTTCTCGACAGGATCAATCATACCCGACGCAATGCTCGCATAGGTGATCACGAAGCTCACCAAAGGCACCAGCACAAATGGGATGATGAGAATAGGGTTAAAGATGATCGGCAAACCAAACAGCAACACTTCATTAATGTTGAACATCACCAATGGCGCAGCCGCCAACGCCAACATGATGTGGTTGCGCTCTCTGGCAAAAATCAGGATACACAAAAGCAAACAGACACTGTTTCCTGAACCACCCATAGACAAAAAGGCGTCGTAAAAACCTTGGCTGATAACGTTAAGCGACGCTTCGCCAGCTTGCCAAGCAGCCATGTTGGCTTCGGTCGCGGCGTATATCTGCTGCTTGATGGCAAACAACATGTTGTGAGCATTGATGCCCGTCGCCCCTAGCAACCCCAAAACGGTTTGATAGATTAAACCGCCTTCAAGCGTTAAAGGATCGACGCCGATACTGCGCACTGCGCCACTAAACCACACCATGATCGCCGCAGTGACGTGAGACAGGCTTACCGCGACAAGAACAAATACGAAAAAGTGCAAAACGTCTTTAAACAGCCGAGAAGTAAAGTCCAGTGCTTGGGGTTCAAGCAATTGAATTCTCAAATGTTTGCAGTACAAATACGACATCATGGCGCTGATCAGCGCCAACAGAGAGTTATTGGGCAACGTATACGTCGCGGATAAGCTTTCATTTTCTATCGACACCAAATAGAACATGATCAGCGAATAAATGATAAGCACCACGCTCGATACATTGGCTTTGTGCGACAAATAATATGCAGCAACCACGCAAAATGCCGTGGGATATAGGTTGATCAAAATGTCGGAAAGGTGGAAAAGCAGTAAGGAAACATCACCCAAGCCCGCCACTCGAAATGCGTGACCGAGTAGAATAGCCAGCGCGTTGGATAATGTCAGTGGGAGAAGCAGTAACGCGATTGAAGCTAAGTCTGTTAAGTAAGATTTAGACCCAGCTCGCCATTGCTCTGCGATTACAGCCAGACGCTGAAAAGGGGCTAAGAAGAGTTCGCGGCGAGTTTGCATGGAGAGTTCTTTTGTAAAGTAGTTATCTTCAACTGCAGAAAATGCAGCCGTTAATACAACAGCCGAAACTCAGGCAAACATTGTTGATAGGTAATGTCGTTTTTCGTATTAAGGTCAAACAATGGATACTAAATGCCAATAACAGCACGGAAAAGTTGCCAACTTAATTTAGCGACTATACATCGCTCGATCCAATGAGATTATTGACCTTCACGACAAACAAAAGACATATATAATTTGTGGTTATTCAAGAAATTACCACTTACTCATAAAGCTCATTTATTCCTCTTTTTATATAACTTTCGATGAACAACTTAGTAATAATGCTATGCACAAGCAAACAGCAAAGCATGCCATCCACATGCTTTGCCGCCGCATCGGTTTCATCATCCTATTGCCAGTTTAGTGCTCGCGTAACGCGCTTTTTTCTTTCTTGGACTGGCTAAGAAGTACGCCAAAGTAAGGGGCCCTAATCGTCCCATAAACATCATGAAGATGATCACTAACTCACCCGGTTCGGACAAACTGCCCGTCAAGCCTCGCGATAACCCAACCGTACCTAGCGCCGAGACTGCTTCGAAGATAATGTCTAACATAGACGCTTTCTCTGTCAGTAACAGCGTGAATATGGCAAACCAAGTCACACCCACCGAGATCAGAGTCAGCGCCAATGCCTTACTGATGGTCTCTTTGGGAATCTCGCGTTGAAAGGCATAGGTTGCTTCATCACGACGCAAATAACTGTAAGTTGCCAAGACTAACACCATAAATGTCACAACTTTAATACCACTTGCCGTGCTCAATGATCCACCGCCGATAAACATCAACACCAGAATGATCGCCGTTGTGGCATCTTCCAACTGATCGATAGCTAAAGTGTTGAACCCTGCCGTTCTTGGCGTCACCGCTTGAAACCACGATGCCCACCATTTCCCTGCTTCGCTCAACGGGGCAAGCGTGTTGGGGTTGTCATATTCAATCAGGTAAATCGCGATAAGTGCCACCACGTTAATGATCATCGTGCCTAAGATCATCATTCGACTGTAAACGGTGAGTCGGTGCCAACGGCGATTGCGTTTTAAGTCAATCCAAACCGAGAAGCCTAAACCACCAATAATAAACAAACTGGTAATGGTGAAGTTAACGACCGGGTCGTCCACGTAAGGCATTAAGCTATCGGCACTCAACGCAAAACCTGCATTGTTAAACGCACTGATGGTGTAGAAGAAACCATGGAACAGACTGGTTTTCCAGCCCAGCTCTTCACTCCAATAAACGCTCAAAATAGTGAAACCAATAAGTTCAACGAGCAGAGCGAACATCAATACAGATTTAGCAGTGGCAATGAGTGTCGACGAGTCAGTTTGGTTGAACGCCTCTCTCGCGACGGCTCGCTCCAAAAAGCCTATTTTTCCGCCCAGAGCCAGCAAAGTCACGATGGCAAACGTCATTAAACCTAGGCCACCACATTGAATCAGGAAAGCAATAACCACTTTCCCAAAAGGCGTAAACGCCGTGCCCGTGTCTACCACAACTAATCCCGTCACCGTAATGGCCGATGTCGCAGTAAACAGGCTTTGAATCCAAGTGATGGGCTCTGTGGTGGCAATCGGCAGTTTGAGTAAAACTGTGCCGAGCATGATCAAGCACGCAAAACTGAGGCTAAGTATCAATGGCGGTGCGCCCAACAATTTTTTACCCGCTTTAGGTTTTCGCTCGATTGGGATAATAGAGGGATGCCACAAAACCATGTTACACCAACCTCGGAGCGACGTATTTCAGCTCAGCGCGACTACCACAAAGCAACAGCGTGTCGAACTCATTAAGCACAAACTCATCATTGATATTGGTGTAGACGGCTTCTTCGCGCTTCACCAAGATAGGCTGAATGTTGTAACTGCCTCGGCTGATCAACTTAGAAAGCGGCTTATCGTGCAGATTGGATTTAACGTGGATTTCCACCACATACAAACCATGCCCCATTTCCAAATAGTTGTTCACCATCGGATAGTTGAGTGCCTGCGCGACTCTTACGCCCATCTCCTCTTCCGGATGAATAATGCGTTGTACACCCAGCTTAGATACGATGGTGTGGTGCGCTTTGGTGCTCGCTTTGACCCAAATGGATTTCACACCCAGATTTTTCAGCGCCAACGTACACAACAAACTGGCTTGCATGTCTTCGCCAATCGCCACCAACACCACATCACTGTTCGCTAACGCTAATTCTCTGAGCGCACCTTCGTCTGTCGCGTCACATATAACCGCTTGCGTTAACTCTTCGACGTATTTTTCGACGATTTTCGGGTCGCTATCCACCCCCGTTACGGTGTGTCCAAGATGAATAAGTTCTAAGCTAGCGGCAACGCCAAATCGCCCTAAACCAATTACTGTAAAGTGAGCCATATCAATACCTAACTGTGTTTTATGTATAGAAAATGCTAATGCGCTGCTAAGGGCTAGACAGATTTTCCGTCACGAAAAATAGGCAACACGAATCCTGTTCGAGTGCCGATAACCAGCACTAAACCTTGGCATTAACGTTGATTAAATTTGGAATTTAGTGGTGCTTGGACGCCTCAAACACTAAACGGTAACCCAGCCCCGGCTCGGTTTTTAATAGCCGCTGCTCGTCAGCACTATCGTTCAGTTTTTTGCGTAGTTGACTCACTAACACGCGTAAGTAGTGAGTATCTTCGACATGACTTTTTCCCCAAATCACCGCTAGCAAATGAGTTTGCTCAATGAGTTTTCCCGGCTTGAGAATCAATTGTTCAATGAAAGAAAACTCTTTCTTGGTGAGTGGAATTTCCCTCTGATCCAACCAAAATTGGTGAGTACTTTTGATGATTTTGACTCGGCCAGCCACCAGCTCATCAGCGACGGTTTGCTCATCCACCAAATCTCGAACCAGCACTTTGATGCGCGCGATGAGCTCTTTTACGCCAAAAGGCTTGCTCAAGTAATCATTCGCGCCCGCTTCTAAAAGGCGAATTTTTTCCTCTTCTTGATCGCGAGCTGTCAGCACTAACACTGGCGTTTTATACGTCTGACGAAGCGTAGTGAGAAACTCCGTTCCATCGCCGTCGGGCAAGCCTAAATCTAGCAGAATTACGTGTGGCGAATGCGCTTCGAAACACGCCTTGGCTTCGGCAATGGTACTCGCGCCAATGTAATCAAACCCTTCAGCAGACAGCGAAATTCGAATAAAGGTATGAATGCGAGGCTCATCGTCCACGACTAACACTTTGTAACTCACGCCTGCTCTGCTCCTTGATTGAGTGGAAGTCGAATGCGGATCAGCGTCCCTTCTGATACTGGCATAGATTGAATCTCTCCTTGGTGTGCGGTGATGATGCCTTTGGCAACCGCGAGTCCCATTCCGGTGCCTGAATCGGCCGATTTGTTGTTCTCGCCGGAATAGAAAAGGCTGAATATTTTTTCCGCATCTTCAGCTTTGATGCCAATCCCCATGTCCCGAACATCAATCACGCACGACGAACCCTGCTTAGAAAGAGAAACCTCAACAGATTCATTCTCTGGCGAAAATCGCATGGCATTATCCAACACATTAAAAATCGCTTGTTCGATGAGCGAACGACTTACTGACAAATAGCCAACGGCATCATCCATATTCATGGACACTTTCTCGGTGTAACTCGGCAAACGAGAAACCGCATCCCGCACAATATTCGCAATAGGCTCATCTTTTTTGGTAATTTTTAATGTGCCGTGTTGGAGCTTAGTCGCCTGTAAGAGGTTCTCTATATATTGATGCAAGCGGTGGCTTTCTGAAGTCGCACTGTCGAGCAATTCTTTGCGCTCTAAGTCATTGAGCTTGGGCATGTACTCGTTGAGTGTGGTCAGTGTTCCAATAATGGTTGCCAGCGGCGTGCGTAGGTCGTGGGACACCGATAGCAGGATGCTGTTTTGCAGCTTGGTTTGTTTTAACTCGCCCTGCTGGCGACGATAGAGATCCGCAAAGGTACTGGTGATAAATGCCACCACCATAAACACGACTAGATTAAAAATGTCTTCCGGACGAAACATCTGCAAAGAATAACGAGGCGTCGTGAAAAAGAAGTTGAAGCTCAGCGCTTCGATCACCGCCGCCGCATAAGCGAATCGCGAGTTGCATTGAAATGCCACCACCACGACTGCTAACTGCAAAATTAGCAGGACGGCAGCCGTAGAGCCAAACAGTTGGTCTAACAGCCATGAGGCCACAACCGCGCCAACAATCACGATGGCAGAAAAAAGAAATGTGTTATCTCGCCAATGAGCAAACATAAAGTACATCAACCAAAATTCGATGCAGAAACTTTAGCAAAAGCCCATTCGGAGTTCGCGTAAAAAAAGCGTAAAAAATTCAATAACGACAGTCAGTTATAAACATAACCATCACTAAGTTGGTCTAACTCAATGAATAATCACAAGTTAACGTTACCCATTGACGCCACCCACTCGGTATAAACGACAGACACAAAAAAGAGGAGCATTTGCTCCTCTTTCGTGTAGCGTCATATTAGATGACTTGCAGTTGAGCATCACCTTGCTCAGACAAAAAGCCGCCGGTTTGATGCTTCCACAACTGAGCGTAAACACCACCCAATTGCAGCAGTTCGTGATGCGAGCCTTGCTCAATAATTTTGCCGTCATCCATTACAATCAAACGATCCATCGCGGCAATCGTTGATAAACGGTGAGCAATCGCGATCACTGTTTTTCCTTCCATCAGAACTTCAAGGTTTTCTTGAATTGCCGACTCCACTTCCGAATCAAGTGCAGACGTAGCTTCGTCCATGATCAAAATTGGCGCGTTTTTCAACAGCACGCGAGCAATCGCCACTCGTTGACGCTGACCGCCAGACAACTTCACGCCGCGCTCACCCACTTCAACATCGTAGCCGGCATTGCCTTGTTCATCTTTTAACGTTTGGATGAAGTCATGCGCGTGTGCTTTTTCAGCGGCGTTAATCACAGCCTCCATTGAAGCGCTTGGATCACCGTAAAGAATGTTCTCTTTAATTGAGCGATGCAGCAAAGAAGTGTCCTGCGTGATCATACCGATATGTTGACGCAGCGACTCTTGTTCGACTTGCGAAATGTCCTGCCCATCAATACAAATCTTACCCGTATTCACATCGTAAAAACGCAGCAACAGGTTAACCAACGTGGATTTACCTGCCCCAGAGCGACCGACAATACCGACTTTTTCGCCCGGTTTGATGGTCAGGTTCAAGTTCTCAAATACTGCCTTCTCGTCACTGTAGTTAAAACCTACGTTGTCGAAACAGATCTCACCTCGCGAGATTTTCAGAGGCTTGGCATTTGGCACGTCTTTCACTTCAACGTCGTTTGAAATCGTATTGATGCCGTCCACTACCGTGCCAATGTTTTCAAACAGCGCGCTAACTTCCCACATGATCCACTTCGACATACCTTGCACACGCAACGCAATACTGATGGCAATCGCAATGGCACCAATCGTCACGGCCTCGTCTAACCAGAGGTAAACCGAGATAGCGCTGATAGACAGAAGCAATAAATAGTTGATGGCATCGACACTGAACAGCAAACAAGTCACCATGCGCATTTGGCGGTAAACCGTCACCAAAAACTGCTTCATGCTGCTTTCTGCGTATTCCAACTCTCGTTGCGAGTGCGCGAACAATTTCACGGTAGAAATGTTGGTATAAGAATCCACAATGCGTCCGGTCATAACCGAGCGAGCGTCCGCTTGATCTGTCGCAACCTGCTTCATTCGTGGGATAAAGTAGAACTGGATCAGAACATAAATGCCTAACCAGACCACAATCGGCAGCATCAACAAGCCATCTGCCTCGCCCATCATCCAAATCATCGACAGAAAATAAACGCTGATGTAAACCAGTACATCCACCAGCTTCATCACTGTTTCTCGTACCGCTAACGCGCTTTGCATCACTTTGGTCGCGACTCGGCCTGCAAAGTCTCGTTGGAAAAAGCCAACCGCTTGTTTCAGCAAGTAACGATGTATCAACCAACGGATAGACATTGGGTAGTTTCCCAATAACGTTTGGTGCATCACCATCGAGTGCACAAAGCCTAAACACGGCATCACAACGACAACAAGCAACACCATCATCATCATGCGATCGCCTTGATCCACCCAGAATGTTGCACGGTCTTGGTTGGCAAGAATATCCACCAATTCGCCCATGTAACGTAAGAGCGTCACTTCCGTCACCGCAATCAATGCACTGAATATCGCCATGACAAGTAAAGGGGCTTCAAAGCCACGAGTGTAAAAGCGACAGAAGCCAAAAAGCGTCTTCGGTGGCTTTTCGGTTTCCATCTGGGGAAAGGGTTGGGTCAGTTTTTCAAACCAATTAAACATAACAACTACTTTGGTTACCGCGAATAAATTTGCGGACGTTTTACTATCTTTTGATACGAAAGTCAGTAAAATACCGAAACAAAAGTTCAAATGATAATAATTACAATTAAGCTTCTTGTTAAATATAATTATCGGGAATGTATTTATGACGAAAAATAACTTACTGACCGTTGCGATCCGTAAAGCAATGGTTTGCGCGGTTGCGCCTACAGTAGCAGCGGTTGCGCTTTCAGCGAACGCACAAGATGACGTTACCGCGATGGAAACCATCACCGTCACAGCACAAGCGTTAAAAGTAGAAACACCAGCGGCAGAAACACCACGCAGCGTTTCTATTATCTCTGAAGACGAACTTCGCGTTCGTGCACCGCAAAAATTGGACGAAGCATTACGCTACACATCTGGCGTAACCGCTCAGCCTTATGGCGCCGACAACGACACCGATTGGTTCAAAGTGCGCGGTTTTGATGCTGCGACTTACCTAAACGGCAACCGCCTATTCCGCGACGGTTACTACACATGGTTGGTCGAACCTTACGGCCTAGAAAGTGTGGAAGTGGTTAAAGGCCCATCAGCTATTCTGTTTGGTGAATCGGCACCAGGCGGTATCGTGAATGCAGTACAGAAAAAACCAACGTTTACGCCTCAAGGCGAAGTAAAAGTGGAAGTGGGCAACAACCAACACCAGTCGGTGGGTTTTGACATTGCTGATGAAGCAAACGACGATGGCACAATCCGCTACCGTTTGGTTGGCCTGATGACAAACCAAGATGGCGAACTGGACGGCACCAACAACGAGCGTTTTTATCTAGCGCCAAGCGTCGAGTTCGACATTTCTGACCGTACAATGCTGACCGTTTTGGCTACTTACCTTCGTGATGACGGTGTGCCAACCAACCCATTTTTCCCAGCGGCAGGTACTCTGATTGGTTCTAACTTTGGCAAAATCGATCCTTCGACTAACCTTGGTCAGCCAAACTACGATAAATACGAACGCACGCAGTTCTCTCTAGGTTACTTGCTCGAGCACGACATCAATGACACGTGGTCATTCTCGCAAAACCTCAACTACGGTTCGAATGAGTTGTACTTGCGCAGCTCTTACGCGTTCTCAAACAACGATCCGGCGAAAGAAGAATTAACGCAAGGCATCGTATTCCGTGACGGCAAAAACCAGAGCATCACGTTCGATAACAATGCTGTCGGCAACTGGATGACAGATAACGCAGAACACACAGTGCTCGTCGGTATGGATCTGCAATTTCACAAAACCGATGGCGACGAACAGGACAACTACGCGTTTGGCACCATCAACCCGTGGAACCCAGTTTACGGTAACTTCAATCCACTTGATCCTTCAAAGAACGTGAAACGTGAGATTGAGAAATCTCAAGCAAGTGTCTACTCACAATACCAATTGAAACTGCATGAGCAATGGATTGGTAACGTGGGGGCTCGTTACGACTGGGTGAAAACAGAAAACTCTGGCAAAGGCGCAGGCGTTGATCAAAACGAATCTCGTGATGATGGTCAGCTGTCTCTCAGCGCGGGTGTGATGTTCCTTGCAAACAATGGTTTGTCACCTTACGCAAACTACTCTCAATCGTTTGAAGTGATCAGCACCATTGATGCGGCAACCAATGAACTATACAAACCGCTAGAAGGCGAGCAAGTAGAAGTGGGTGTGAAGTATGAGCCAAGCTTTATGGATGGCTTTATCAACCTAGCATGGTTCGACATTACGCAAAAGAACGCGTTGGTGACCAACCCATCAACATGGATCGCGACACAAACGGGTGAAGTGACTTCTCAAGGTATTGAGCTTGAAAGCACGGCGCAGCTAACCGACGATCTAAAACTGATGGCAAGCTACACCTACACCAAAGCGAAAACAGACGAAAGCTTTGGCAAAGGCAAAAAACAAGCCGCGCTTATTCCTGAACACCAAGCTTCGGCATGGGTAGACTACAGCGCGTACAGCTTAATTCCAGGCCTAAACATCGGTACTGGTGTCCGTTATGTGGGCGAATCTAAAGATAACCCTAAGAGCTCGAACCTAACTGTTCCTTCAGTGACTCTTTGGGATGCGTCGGTCATTTACGACATCACTTCACAGTGGCAAGCACAGCTAAACGTGAACAACATTCTGGATAAAGAATTTGTATCAGGTTGCGATTACTGGTGTTACTACGGCCAGTCTCGCTCTGTCATGCTAAACGCAAACTACCGCTGGTAATTGAACTTTCGACTCCCCTCTCTTGAGGGGAGTTTTCTCCTGAGAGCCATCCATGTTTCAACTGTCTAATATTGAGATCGTTCGAGGTGGACGTCAGATCCTCGGCATCGACCAACTTAACATCCCGACGAATGAACTGACTGTCGTTTTGGGCCATAACGGTTCAGGCAAATCGACACTGGTGAACCTGCTTTCTGGTCAAATGTCACCAGATAAAGGCACGGTAGCATTAAACGACACTTCCCTTTCATCACTCAAAACCAAAGAGCTGGCAAAGCAGATAGCCTATTTGCCACAAAAGCTGCCCTCCTCGGCAGGTTTAACAGTAGAAGAGCTAGTGCGCTTAGGCCGCTTTCCGTGGCGTGGCGCACTTGGTCGTTGGAAACCTGAAGACAAACAGATTATCGCTGAAGCCATGGCTCGCACTGGCGTAGCTCCGTTTGCTCAAGCATTAGCGGACGATTTATCGGGCGGCGAGCGCCAACGCGCTTGGGTGTCGATGCTGTTGGCTCAACAATCACCGATTTTGATCCTAGATGAACCGACCTCCGCGCTCGATGTTCACCATCAATTTCAACTGATGGCGCTACTGGCAGAGCTGAATCGAACCGAGAACGTAGGCATTATCGTGATCCTGCACGATTTGAACTTAGCACTGCGCTACGCAACCCACATAGTTGCGCTCAAAAAAGGTCAAATTGCCTTTGAAGGCAACGCCGAAATGCTGCTTGATGAAGCGCGTTTGTCTGCACTTTACGAATCACCTATTAAGCTCATTGACCATCCAACGCCCGCGGACACACTTGCTAGCCAGAAGGTGGCGGTGGTATGTGCATGATGGTTCGATTTCTCAAACAACTAAGCTGCACGACGCTACTTTTCACAGTGATGATTGCACGTGCGAACGCAGACATTACCGTTCATGATGCGTACGGCGCGGTGACTTTTGAGCAAGTACCGCAACGCGTCGTGGTTCTCAACTGGGACATTTTGGAGCAAGTGCTCGCGTTGGACATCGAGCCCATTGCTGCGCCTAACTTGCCGGGTTATCGCCAGTGGGTAGTGAATCCTTACGCACCAGAATCCATTGAGGATATCGGCACTCGCGCCGAACCTAATTTAGAGAAAATCGCGAGTTTGAAACCCGATGTGATCCTAGCAGCTTCTCCCCAGCAAGATTTGATTCCCCTGCTCAGACAAATCGCGCCGGTGGTGTATTTGCCGAATTTTTCGCAAAACGAAGCCGCGGCTCAAACCGCAATCAAGCATTTTCGTACGCTAGGTGCGCTGTTTGATAAACAAGAGTTAGCGGAACAAAAACTGGCAAAACTCAATGACTCATTCAAACAACTGCGTGACAAGATTCGTCAGCATTATTCTGCCCCATTAGACGTGTTGGTGATGCGCTTCTCGACACCCAATTCTGTTCTGCTATCAACGGAAAATTCGACCACTGACTATGTGGTTGAGCAGCTTGGGTTAACCAACCCTATCCAAGTCTCTGCGCGCGCTTGGGGCATCAAACAAGATCGCATCAACCGCTTACAAAACCTTGAACAAAGCTACGTACTTTACGTGCAGCCTTTCCCACAAGAGAGCAAGTTGAACAGCTCACCACTTTGGCAAGCGATGCCATTCGTGAAAAAACAGCGCGTAAATTCGGTAAGAGCGGTGTGGGCCTACGGCGGCGCGATGTCTTTGCAATACATGGCAGAAGCCATTACCGACAGCTTAATTGAACTGGCACCAAAACAATGAGAACGAAACCGTACATTGGCTATGCCGCGCTGATTGCGTTGCTTAGCCTATTGAGCTTACAAATTGATACGAGCTTGTCGTTGAGTGAACAATGGCAGTTGTTCACTCAACCAGAAAGCGCCAGCGAATTTCGTGACGTTTTCTTTATGCAGTCTCAGTTACCTCGATTGAGCATCACGTTATTGGTTGGTGCAATGCTCGGGCTGACTGGTAGCTTGATGCAACAGTTAACGCAAAACAACCTCACCTCACCGCTAACCTTAGGCACCTCTTCCGGTGCTTGGCTTGCATTGGTCATCGTTAACATTTGGTTTATTGACTGGGTGGCCGACTATTCCGCTTTCGCTGCAATGGCAGGTGCTTTGGTGGCGTTTGGTTTGATCATTTCGATCGCTGGTGTGCGCAATATGACGGGGTTACCCTTGGTGGTCTCCGGTATGGTCATCAACATTTTGCTTGGCTCCATCGCGACAGCTCTAATTATTCTCAATGCACAGTTTGCTCAAAACATCTTTATGTGGGGAGCGGGCGACCTTTCACAATACAGTTGGGATTGGTTTGAATGGTTGCTGCCACGTTCTACTGTCGCAATCGTCATTTTGCTTGTCGCACCACGCATTCTGACCCTAATGAAACTGGGACAAGAAGGCGCAGCAGCCCGAGGCTTAGCGGTATTACCCGCGTTTGGGGCGTTAATGGTGATGGGTATTTGGCTAGTATCAGCCTCAATCACTGCGGTTGGTATCATCAGTTTTATCGGCTTGTTAACACCAAACATCGCCCGTGCAATGGGAGCGAGAACGCCACGCGATGAACTCATCAGCAGCATGTTGCTTGGCGCTGCGTTGCTGCTTATCACCGATTCTGCGGCGATTTATCTCAGTTTGTTGTTAGAAGAAACCATCCCAAGCGGTGTGGCGGCGGCGGCCATTGGTGCACCTGCTTTGATCTGGTTTACTCGCAAGAAACTGACAGCTACGGATCAGCTGAACCTGTCGATGAGCCAAGGGAAAACGGCCCTATCGAACGCAGCAGTTTGGGGCATTGCATCAATGGGGATCATCGGCATTCTGGCGTACTCATTTGTTACGCACAGTATCAGTGGTATTGAGTTTGCGATTCCTGGCGAGTTCCAATGGCAACTGCGGTGGCCACGCATGATCAGTGCGATTTCAGTAGGCGTTGCCCTTTCCATTGCAGGGATCATTTTGCAGCGCATCGTTTACAACCCACTCGCGAGCCCAGACATTCTCGGTGTGTCATCCGGCGCAACCTTTGCCATTATCATCACTGGTGTGATGGTTGGATCTGTACTCGCCGCATTTAACTGGGGCGTCGCTTTTCTGGGCAGTCTGACCGTATTGATGCTGCTGCTCATTATCGGGAAACGCAGCCACTTTAACCCTTCTAATTTTGTACTCTCGGGTATTGCCCTTAGCGCCCTATTACAAGCTCTCGTTCAGTTTGCGTTGGCGCAAGGCTCTGGGGAAAGTTACAAAATCTTGCTCTGGCTCACGGGCTCAACGTATCGCGTCACTAGCACAAGTGCATTGGTGTTACTTATCTCCGTGTTGGTGCTTTTAGCGATTGTATTTGCGTTGTCACGTTGGCTAACACTGATTTCTATTGGTCGAGCGTTTTCTAACGCGCGCGGGCTGAATCCATCATCTGCGAACACGATTTTGCTTGTTATCGTTGCTCTGCTGTGTGCCTTTTCAACGGCGACGGTCGGCCCCGTTTCCTTTGTTGGTTTGGTCGCACCACACATGGCGATGATGCTAGGAGCAAGAAAGGTCAAAGAACAATTATTCGTTGGCAGTTTGATTGGTGCAACGCTTATGGTTTGGGCGGATTGGTTAGGGCAAATCGCCATTTACCCGAGCCAAATTGCAGCAGGTACGTTAGTCGCGATTATCGGTAGTACCTACTTCTTGTTCCTGATGCTCAAAAGCAAGTTCCGATAGCTTGGCGTAAAGATAAGCGAAAAAAGAAACCCGCTCTTTGGGAGTTTACTCCGAAGCAGCGGGTTTCTTTTTCATGCGAGTTAGTTGAATGCAGCGTCGTTCGATTCATCATTCGAAGCAGGAAAACGCTGCTCGTAAAGCTCCATAAAGTCCTGACGAATCAAATGCTCTAAATGGTTTGCCTTATCTGTTGGGCAGAAGATCATCACATGCACAATCTGCTCACCATTAATATGACTTGAAATGTGGATGTGCGGCTCTGCGCCCGGCAGATCAACGCCAGCATGCTTCTCGATCATGGCATTGTAACGATGTGCCACATCACTAAAGTAACTGCAATGCTCATCAATTTTGTCCGTTAACGGTGTTAGTAGCGGATACAAGTTGACGAAGTCTTTCACCACAATCGTGAAATTATGGTAAACATAACGCTTCATGAAGTTGAGGTTTTTAACCGGATAGGTGAAAAACATACTATTAGGCAACGTCGCGGTTTTACCCGTGTAATGGTATTGCCCGTGATGCAAATCGATCTCTTGAATCACTGTCGCCATCATGTTGTGTTCGATCACCTCGCCACACAACTTACCCACTTCAATCCAATCACCCACTCGAAACGAGCGCGAACTCGCACGTTGAATCGAGCCTGTAAAACACAAAATGATTTCTTTCGATGCCACCACAATAGCGACCGCAATCGCTGTAACACTGAGCGCAAACTCACTGATTTCTGATTGCCAGAGGATAAACAGGATCAGCAATGTGAACGCAAACGTACCGTTTTTGGTTCTCGACATCCAACTGCGTTGATCTTCGGTTAAAAAGGCATGATCACCGCGAATCATCGACAAAATTGAACGACGTACCAACCACATAAAAAACAAAATTAATGTGGTAAACAGCATTTTGTGCGTGAGAAGAAAATCGACGACCAACTGCACTTTCTCCATTACCCAGCTCCCTTGTTACAGACTTATTATCTTTCGAATAGTAATGGGTAACCATAACAAATTATTCTGTCAGTTGTCCGTGTTCACTCTCTTTAAATACGATAAAGGTACGTCGATTCAGTGCGTTTGCTTCCGAAGTCGTTTGATTTATGACCGGTTGCAGTTCACCAAACGCTTTGACCTCCCAAACAAGCCGCGACGCATCAAGTTTGGTCTTGAGATATTCGACCACAGTTTGAGCTCGTCGCTCTGCCAATTTTTCATTGTAAGAAAGCGAGCCGACTTGATCAGTGTGCCCTGCAACCAAAATGCTGCCTTCTAACCCTTGTAACTGTTCAATGAAATCATCGAGCTGAGTGAGATCTTCAGCTTTCAACTCTGACTGATCAAAGTCAAAGTGTGGCGTCATGGTCATATAAACCTTACGCTCTGGCTTTGGAGGTTCGCAGAATGGCATCTCATCGTATTTTTGCGCCTCCTCAAACATGACGTACGCTCGGCGGTTTTCGGCACGCGCTTGATCTGAAGTATCGAGCGTAAGCGGTTGAGTCTCGCCAAAGTGCTTAATCTCCCAATCATAAAAAGTGGGATCAAGCTGCTGCTTGAGGTACGCCGCAACGGATTGTGCTCGGCGCAGAGAAAGCGCGTCGTTGTACTCGTTTGAACCTTTGTAATCAGTGTGACCGACAATGGTAATGCGTCCGCTTAAACCTTGAATATCGCGAATAAACGCATCCAGACTTGTCGCATCTGCTTCTCGAATCTTGAATTTGTCGAAATCAAAGTGCTCTGCAACGGCAATATGAATTTCTCGCTGCGGCGCTAAGCACTCACTAATAAGAAATTTAGAGACATTCACATCGGCGAATTTCTCTCGGTTTTCTTGGCTCACGTAAGTTTCGGTAGCGCAACCTGCTAACAATGCACCAATCATAATGCCGCTCAACAAGCGAATCGTCGTTTTCATGTGGCCCTCTTATAACTTACCAACTAGGTTAATGAACACGCCTGATGCGTCGTAGTCATCATCATTCGCAAGGTTGCTGTCAAAGCCTGAGAAGTTATAGCCGACGCCGACTTTGAAGTTGTCGCCAAGATGTTTGTTCACTGAAATCAGCGCACCTTGCTCTAACTCATCGTAGGTCGAATCGGTCTTCCAATGGTACTCGCCTGTCACGTCCCACTCTTTCATCACTCGGTAAGAAGCACTTAAGCCGTACAATGAGATTTTGCTGTCAACCGGAATGTCTTCACCCGATTGACGAGTGAAAAGTTCATGCTTGTTTTTGAATGCGTATTTCGCGCCTAAATCCCAGTTGGCATCAAGTGAATAGATACCTTCCACTTCAATGATATGGCTTTCTTCATCTTTGTAATCCACATCGCGATTGAGTTGGTCGAAGTCCACTAAGTAGGTGTAGCGCGACAACAAATTCAAACGATCGTTGTAAATTGGGCGATACGCCAATCCAGCGGTCGACTCAATAAAACGAGCCAACATTTTGTCGCTCGATTTGCTTTCTGAGCGTGAGTAATTGAACTTACCGAATAAGGTGTACTCTTCCGTCAGATGATGGGTGTAACGGTTGGTCGTCACCCATTGGTCGATGCGTTTTTTGTCTGGGTCAGCAGAGTCATCTGTCTTATCGACACGATATTCCACTTTGTTCTTGAACAACACATCATCGACATCAATCGAGGTGCTTACACTCACCGCTTGGCGCTCGGTGGTGATGTTTTGATCATCCTTGATTTCGCCTTTCTGATAGCCGATACCCATGTCGATGTCGTCGTTCATGTCGTAGCCAAAGCCGAATGAATCGATGCGACCTTTACCGTTGTCTTCATCCACAAATTGGTTTTCTTGGTAGAAATCGACCGTTGAAGTCAGATCTGCACGTTGACCGACAATCACGTTGTTTTTGCCTTCGTAGCTGTCATCGACATAGGTTAAGTAAGTGCTGTAGTCTTCCGTCACATCATAAGTCACGCTGGCTTCAGCCGCATCGCCACGATCGCCCGTGGTGTATTCTGCGCCAACGACGAAGTCTTCTAAAATACGCGTTTCACCACCAATAGTGACGCTGTCGTTCTCATCGTACTCATCTGTTTTTCCAACGGTTTTTTGCCCTTTGATGTAAACATTGTTGTCGCTATCCCAAATGTAATCGGCACGCAGGCCCGCTAAGGTGCCTTTGCCTTTTTCGTCTTCGTTGTTTAACTCTTCGACTTGTTTACCTGCTGCGGAAATCTTGATGTGTTTGGTCACTTTGACCTGAGTTTCCAGTTCTGCCTGTTGAGAATCCGTTCTTAGTGTGCCGTCGGACTCACGCTCTTCCATCGAGGTAAATCGAGTTTTCACCGCAACACGATCCGTTGCTTGAAGACGGATTTCCGTACCATAAGATTCTTGTTCTAAATCGTCATCTTGGCTTGCGTAGCTGTAACCTGCATCTTTAGATTTGTACCAAGCTTTTACATCGTTACCCACAGCAGAAAACACGCTCGGGGCGATATCGTAAAGGTTCATCACCCCTTTCACTTGATAAGAGTCACCTTCACGATCATCCGCACTGCCGCCAATAGGCGTAAAGGTTAAACCGCCATCGAAAGAGACATAGTTAGAATCGGTTTGACGACCTTTACTGTGGCCGAACTCGGCTTTCAAATAGGTGCCTTCTGATGCTCGTAACGTTAAGTCTGTGCCGTAAGCTTCGTAGTCTTGGTTATCTTTTTCTTCGGTTTGATAGTTTGCACCTACACCGATGTAGTCGTTTACCCAACCTTTGACGCGTCCACCAGCGGTCATTGCACCAAGCGCTTCACTGCCTTGAGGCACGTATTCATAATCAACAGCAAGATAGTTGTCATAACCGTCAGCTGGGGAGTCGTTAATGACCGAGCCAAAGTTGTCAGAAATGATGTTGTTTAGTGGTTTGGTTAGAATAATTCGGCCTTGGTATGGGTCGATTTCATAGTCACGTCCCGACTGCAACGGCAGTTCTTGCAAGGTGATGCCGCTGTTTGGGTCGACCACCTTAACCATCACTTTGTCGCTGCCCGGTACAACTTCGCCATGGCGTAAGAAGTACAGCGAACCGCCAGTACCTAAAAATTCATCGTGCGCAAACAGCGAATCCGATTCGGCGGCAAAGCCAACGATGTTAAGACGATCTTCACCGAACTTGGTGGTAGAACGTGTGCGATAGTCACCTTTGAAACCATATAGGCTACGGTTGTAATCGTTGTTGTCAGTACCAGTTATACCTGTGTTGTAGTTCCCCCACAAAACGTTGGATTTGTCGTATTCAACGTTGAGATACACTTTGCCTTTGGTGTTGACCACTTTGTAGATGTTCGAGCTGTCACCGTAGTTGCCATAATACATTTCATCGTCGTCTTCGAGAATGTCGAATAGGCTGGATGAATCAGAGGCAAACGGGTGCTTAAACATGTCTCGCACGTCACTCTCTTTGGTATCAAAGTGGGTGGTGATTCGGAGTTTGTCACCAAACTTACCTTGGCCAAAATACGCTAAGCGACCTTGGTTATAGATATCATCTTGATATTGGTCATCAACCGCCAATGCTGCCGAATTACCTGTGACTTTGTTTTTACCAATGTAGAAATCCGCCAAACCCGCTTGTACCCAATATTCATCCGGAATACGCACGTACAGTTGGTAACGTCGCTCTTCACCGCTATCAAATACCACACGAGTTGGGAATAGATAGGCGTCGGCTGGCAAGTATTGTTCGGCGTAAAGCTCGCCCTCTTCTACGTCAAATTCATCTTCACCAATCACCACTTTGTCGACACCTTTTAGTCCCGTACCCATAAACCTTGCCAGACCAGCCGAGGTAGGAATGTTGTGGCGCATCAACTGAGCTTTGCCGAGCTTACGGCCTTGATCTTCTTCACCATCATTCTTGTCGATGTCGACTTCAGAATCGGGTTCAACAAGATCGATCACACCGACACTTGTCACGTCCATGTTGCCGTCTTTATCAAACGCTTTTAAGCGAAACAGAAGCTGCGTGTTGGATTCAAATTGGTAGTCTTGATCGGTCTTGCCATCCCAAACGATGTTGAAATCGTTGGCAAATTGCTGACCTTCCACCACCGCCAGCGGAGACACCAAACCACGATCGCCACCGCGATACACTTCTAACTGGTAATGATCCACGTAGTAGCTGAAGTTGGTAGTGATAGCAAAACTCATCTCTTGCAGAGGTTTGCCGTTTCTAACTTCCACATTGCTGCTGATGCTCAGATCCAACACTGGGTCAAAGCGCATGATGTCACGGCTAACCCAAATCGCACCTTGTTCCAGATAAATACGAGAATTGTCGGTTTGTTCATGCGTGTTAACTTCAATACCCAGTGAGTCACTGCCCAGCTTTTCTAACTGGCTGGTGTCTTTTGCGTACGATAGGATCGGCAACGCCGCCGCGATACATATCGTCAGTTTTGATTGTCTAAATCTAATCATAATTTTCTTGCTTAACCGTTGCAGTCAATGGCTGAGAACAAGCCCAGCCAACGTGTAAGTTACGAACGGTTAATCATCCCCACTGCTTTGAATACTGAAGTTAAATTTCGTCAGTTTGTTTGGTGTGATTCGTTGTACTTTCGGGTTTTCACTGATCACTTTCATACCCGTTGGTAGCGAGTCTGTGTCGACTTTGACCAAGAACTGCTTCCCTTTCTTATTCAACACCCACTGATCTGGAACATGGTATCGACCATATTGGTCGGTCTCGATAATGATGCCTTCGACGGTAAGCAGTCGAACGCCCGGAATACCGTCTTCATAAAGCCCTTTGTTCTCAACGACGATCTCCCAAAGGTACTCATCCCCGTCGCGATAAAGGTTTCTCTCGACATCAATGTGCTCTGCCGACAGGCCTTTTTGCTTATCACCTTTATGCTTGGTAATCGCATTGCCTTGTTGGTCGAACTCGATGTGCGTGCCGTTATCGGTGGTCACCTTGAATGAGAAGCCTTGGCGAGTGCGTGTTTTGAATTGGAACGCCACTTGGTTGCTCTGCTTAAGCGTTCGGTTACGAGACAAGCCATATAGCTCATCCACTTCGTAGCCTTTATCCATTCTCGACATCACTACAGGTTGACCTTGCAGTTTGCCCGTCACATCTTTGAGCTGAGTTTCTACGCCATCTTGGATAATGAAGGTCGAGTTCGGAACGTAATCACCTAGCGCAAGGTCAATGTCGATGAGAACATCGTCCGCGGTTGCATCTGCTTGGAAACCATCACCATTGTGGTCTTCGAACACCTTTCCGATGATAGAAGCGGTATCGAATACTTTGTCTGGCATCACTTCGACGGTTGCGCTCGCTAGGTTCGATTTCACCACGTAGTTAGTGCTGGTGTTCTGTGCCGAGAAGCTTTCTGCTGGTGGCGCTTCTGCCCATGCAGTGTTGGTGTAGACGCCAAAAGTAGCACCGACACTGACGCGCATTAGGTAACGAATGCGCACAGCATCCGCAGTTTGAGAATCGCCTTTACCATAGATATTCATGTCACCAACATCGAAGAACAGCTGGTTTGTCTTGGTTGGTTCGACCGTGATTTGAATATCGTCTGAGGTATCAAATACGCCATCAGGGCCGCTATTTACCATCTCGGTAGAATCAGGAATGTAAGCAAAACCACCAGGATAACGGTCGACCAGACGCACTCCTGAGAATGGGTTGTCGTTTTCGTTGGTGATCACCACTTCGTATTCAACGACTTCACCGACACTGGCTTCCGATTTGCTTGCCACTTTAGTGACTTTCAGCATGCCTTCGTTGTAAGCCTGCTTTTTCACTTTGATCGTGACATTCGCAGATGCCGTTTCGCCCGTTGATGCTGCTGCCGTGAAGACGTTGGTAAAGTTGTCATCAATGCCTTGATTAATCTCACCTGTCACGACGATTTCAAACTCATTGCCTTGGTACGCTTTCAAGGTATGGTTGGAATTGACGTTGTTCTCCGAATCCACAGAGACCACAACGCCAGATTTCAGCTCTGTAATAGTCGCTTTCCATGTCGTGAACAACGCATTACCGTTGCTACCAATCAATTTGTCGATTTCATCCAACAAGTTCACGCTCTCTGCATCGCCAGAGCCACGGTTGGTCGCCGTCATCGTGAACGTGATTTCATCGTCATCATTGGTGTATTCGGCTTTATCGGCCACTTTCGTCACCGATAAGATGATTGGTTGCGGTTTGATAATGGCGACATCTTCTGCCAAAACATCGCTTTCCGATTTGTCGTATGCGTAAGCGTGGTTGGTGATTTCTCCCATCGCGTCTGCATTGACCACACCGGTAATCTCAATGTCTAACGTGTCATTTGGCGCAAGAATCACGCGACTGTTTACATCCAGATTGTCGCCCTGAATTTGCGGCAGAACGATGGTTCGTTCATCGTTGTATGAACTGGTCATACGCCAACTGGTAAATGCTTCAGCTTGAGTGTCGTTGATGGTGTTGACCTTCAGTTCTGAGATCAGATCTTTCAGTACCATCTCTTCAGTAAATGAACCCGATTCATTAGTTAACACCACGTGGTAAGTAACACTCTCTCCCGGACGGTAGAACTCATCGTCAACGGTTTTTTCAAGTTTGACCGACTCCGGCATCGCCAGCAGTGTCGCTGTTGAATCTTGCGTTTCACCACGGAATGTGGCGCTAGCAGTATTCTCAATTTCGCCAGTAGCGTATTGGTTCACAAGGCCTGTAATCACAAACTCCACTTCATCATTCGCAGCAATCGTTAGCGTTGAATCGATGTCTGAATTCACGCCCGGCATGTTGGTGATCTCGGTTTCCGCATTCGCTTTATTCACCTCAATGCGCCAAGAGTCGAACGCTTTTACCGACGTACCATCAAGACGCACGACTGCAAGATTACTAATGGCGTCTTTTACAGCCACATCTGTCGCTGGGACTGTGCCTTCGTTCTTCACTTTGACGCGGAACGTCGCTTCTGCACCCGGAACGTAATATTGGGTGTCTGCGGTTTTCTCAATCGAGATCCCCTGAGATTGAGGCTGAACAGTGGCACTTGAATGCTGCTGCGTACCGTTGAGATCCGCCGTCGCCGTGTTGGTGATATCACTCGCGGCTAACGGGTTAGTCTTCGCGGTGATCGTGAACTCCACAATGTCATGCGGTGCTATATCGATCATCGAACGGATATCCTGATTATCGACAGGCATCGGGGTAATGGTGGTACGGCTGTCGCTGTTCGTCGTTTCAATCGTCCAACTCTCGAAAGCACGCTCACTCACGCCATAGATGTTGGTGGCTTTAATGCCCGACAAAATATCTTCTAACGCGATGTCGTTATCGAAACCATCAGTGCCGTTGTAAACACGAACGTGGAATACCGCATCTTCTCCCGGAATATACATTGGCGATTCGGCTGTTTTCTCAATCCACACTTCTTCAGGCAGCGTTTCTAAGGTTGCGGTTGCTTCTGTCGTTGCACCTGCAAACTCAGCCGTTGCTGTGTTGATAATGTTGGCAACCGCTCGGCTGTTCACCGTGCCTGTAATGGCAAATTCAACCGTATCTCCTGGAGCAATATCGAGATTGGTCGCGATGTCCGAATTTGGTCCCGGTAAGGTCTCGATATTGGTGCGAAGGTCACCTTTGTTGGTCACGATAGTCCAATCGTTGAATGCCGCTTCCATTGCGCCACCAGACGTTTCAACCTCTAATGCAGAAATCAAATCCTCCACTTTGACATCCGCAGCAAAACCAGAACCATTGTTCGTGACCTTGACTCGGAATGTCGAGAACTCTCCCGGCTGGTAATATCGTTCGTCAGCAGACTTTTCAATAACGACATCGCCCGGATAAGGTTTTAGCGTTGCAGTTGCGAGAATATCTTTGCCGTTGTAGCTGAGTGTGGCTTGGTTAACGATGTCACCAGTTGCATGTGCATTCACTAAACCAATCACGTACAACGTAATGCTGTCATTTGGTGCTAGGTCGATGTTGTAGTCAATATCTTTATCCACCACCAAAGAGTTCGCATCGACCGTAGTTAACCCACTGCCCGCCACATATTGAACGGCCCATTGCAAAAATGCTTGGTTGGTTGAACCATCAATCGTATCGACAGTTAACGCGCCAATGGCATCTTTCAAATTGATGTCGTTCGCGTAGTTGTTGCCTTCATTGACAATTTTGAGAATGTAACCCGACGCTTTGTTTGGGCTGTAATGCTCCACCATCGGCGTTTTCGTAAACGTTAGATCGGGGATCTTTGCCGTGCTGGTCGCTTCTGCCGTTTTTGTGGTGCCGTTGTAGGTAACATCAACGGTATTGGTCACCTCGCCAACGACTTGCGAGTTGAGCTCACCTTCTACGGTGATGGTCACCACATCATTAGGCGCAATATCAATACTGCCATCAATGAACTCGTCATTGGCTGCGGGGAACTTAGTGGCTCCGCTCAAAGACTCGGCATTCATGTAAATAGTCCCAGACTCAAACGCAATCACGTCTGCACCAGTCACACTGGCCGCCGTAATTTTGTTTACGAAGTCTTTAACTTGGACATCGTTCGCCCAGTTTGCCGTGGTGTTTTCAATTTGAATCGTATACGTCAGCGTGTCGCCAGACTCATACTGAGTTTTATCGACGATTTTTGTCACATTCAAATCGGCGGCAGCTGCAACATACGTCGCTTGCGCGGCTTGTTTACTCGTCGCGTCACTGACTTCGACCACATTTGTGATATCACCAACCAGATCGGCTTTGACCACGCCTTCTACATGCAGCTTGACGCTATGAGCAGGGTGAATGTTGTAACGAACTTGATAACCGTTATCGCCCGTTACTTCTGAGCCCGACACAGCTTGAGTTAAGCTCGGATCCGTTCCATCTACGCTAACGCTGACATCCGACCACCCCTCAAAGGCACGAACAGGCAAGGCAGAACCCGCTTTTTCAGTACGAATGGTTTTCCACAAATCCGCAATCAATACGTCAGTTGCATAGCCGCTGCCAGTATTCTTCACCTCGATGTCGTAACCAATAGTGTCGCCCGGATGGTAGATAGCCGCTGGATCGGTAGTGATTTTCGTGACGGCCAAATTGCCCGGTTCAGGAACGATCACTTTTTCGCGTAAGTTATACGTCACATAGCGCGAGCCACTGCTTAACTTCCCTTGCAACTGGTTGGTAAACTCGCCAACCGCGTCGTCACGCACGTGCCCTACCACCTCAATGAGAACCTCGGTGTAGGTGTCATCTGGCGCTTTGCCACCCATCTGAATGGTGGTGTCGATGTCGGTATTATCCGCAATGAGATTTAAGTTGTTGATGTCGGTGTACGCCGGGTTACCGTCAGAGATAACGCTCGCGCTTACACTCCAATCTTTCAGTGCGACTTTTTCAGTGCCGTCCGCGGTCTCAACCAAATAGCTACTAATGGTATCGCGCACATCCACCAGCTCATTATTGGTGGTTACGTTGCGAATTCGCATCTGATAGCGCACTTCCGAGCCCGGCGTGTACGTCGGAGTGTCCGTCGACTTTTGCGCTAGCAGATTCGAAGTTCCCGGATCAAGCACGACAGCATTACTGTCCACGCCTGCAACTTTTGCGACGTTAGTTATTGCGCCCGTTGCATCCGCCGCAACCGTACCATCAATTTCAAAGACAACGGTATCGCCTGGCATCAGATCGAATGCTGCGTTTAAGGGTACATTGCCTTGATACTGACCATTGATGGAGAAGCGGTCTGACGTTGGAGCACTAACAATCGCCACGCTGTAATCCGTAAAAGCTGGTTTGCCATCAGACGTGTTAATCTTGTCCAGTTCATCCACAATGGTGGCACCATTAGTGGTACTTTCACCTACGTTGGTGACTGAAACTTGATACTGGATCTGGCCATTCGGATTGTAGTGACAATCAGTGCCCGTCGAAGATGGGAACGTACACGTACTGCTGTCGGCGGTCGTGTTCAGTACCAGTTTTTGGAAATCTAAAACAGGTGCGACAGGAGGAATGGTTTCCGTTGTGTCACTCTGGTTGCCAGCTTTTGCGGTGTTTCCATCGATATCACCGACAGCATCAGCGCGAACTTTCCCCTTTACGGTAAATTCGATCACTTCTTCAGGCGCAATATCAACCACCAAATCCAGATCATCGGTGGCATCGTATGGTTCGATGTAGGTGTCTTGCGTGCCACTGGTACCAACAGAGGTAAAGACGTGGCTGATTTCAGATTCTGAAAATGCCGATTTCGTTGTGTCACCAATAACTTCAACACGAACATTAGAGATGATGTCTTGAATCGCGGCCTCGTCACGCCATACAGGTTCGGTGTTGGTCACCGTAAACTTATACACCACCTCATCTTCTGGTTTATAAGTGTCTCCCGCTGCGTAAGGTTTACCAGCAATCGAAACGATCTCTTTGTTAACGGCTAGATTGCTGCCTTCCGGTGTCACGCGAGCTGTCGCGAAGTTCGTGCCGTCGTATTTCGGCGTCGAAGCAATTTGATCCAAAGCGTCTGGACGAATACGTGACTTCATCACAAACTCAATCCAACCGCCCGGCGAAATGGATAGAACTGGAATATCGATATCCGCATTTGCACCACCAACAAAGCCGCCGATATCCGTCGTTGCTTCACCAGAAGTTTTCACGCTCACATCCCATCCGTGCGCAGCAAAGGCAGGTAAACTCTGCGCGTCTGATTCTCCAGCCGCATTTTGTGCCACTCGGACTTTGATGCTAGAAAATAACTCTTGCAGTGATTTGTTGTACTCCAGTCCTTTACCATTGTTTTGGAGGCGCAGACGGTACACGATATTTTCGCCACTAGACGTGTGATTGTACGTCAGCTTTTCGCTCGATAAAGACGAATCCGTGTACGCTTTATGGGATTTGCTTACCTCAGAAGGCAGCATGTTGGCTGGCTCAGCGACTAGGTTATGACTGCTATCAATAACCGCCACGTTTAAGATTTGGCCAACCGCTTTCTCGCTGATCTTTGCTTTCACCGTATATTTGATGAAAGTGCCGCCAACAGCGAAACTATTTGCTGCAAGGTTAAACTGGGTGTCAATATCGCGGTTATCCGTGACCGACCCCGGCTCACTGATACCACTGGTATCGGTTTGAGTCGTGATGGTCCAAGAGTCAAACGCTGCACCCATCGAACCATCTAAGTATTGGGTTTTGATTGCGCTAAGTTCATCCTTAATCGGCATGTTTTGCATGTGCACGTTGTTAAGGTTAACGAGCGATATTTCATACTCAATGTAGCCGCCTGGCGTGTAACCGCCGCTCAATGAAGTAACACCGTCTTGATCTAAGAAGCGGGTAATGTGTTTTTCGAAGTCGTATTTCTCTGCCGATGCTTTCGTCTTCGCACTGACAGTATCGCCGTCAACGGTCAACAAGTTGAGGATTTCACCGACTGCATTGTTGTTTACCGTCGCCGTCACTTTGTACTCAATTTTAGTGCCTGCGGGGATGGAGGCATGCGTGTCGATATCTCGATTATTTTCAACTGAACCATCAAGATCGAGAATGGCTTTATCGCTACCACTGACGATGTTCTGCTCGATAGTCCAGCCCGAATCAAACGCCTTTTCACTTGTTCCATCAACAAGTTCCACAGTGATGTTGGATAAGCGATCCACCACAGGAATATTGTACGCGTTCCCCTTACCATCGTTTTCAATCGTTAGGCGATAGACCAATGGCTGACCCGGCTCATAGCTTGCTTCATCCACGGTTTTGCTGAATGAAAGATGGTAGCTGTTTGGAATAACGGTGATACCGCCGATCGTAATGTTACCTACCGACTCTTCACGAACGACACCTTCGACTTGGTATGTGACTGAGTCCCCACCCGCCACATCAATAACGGTTGAGATGTTTTGATTGTTTGCTACCGTGCCATCGAGCGTACCATCGGTTGTGCTATCACCGCCGTGGGCATCGCTTTTCGATACATCAACGGAAAAACCAGACGCGAAGGGCGTTGCAGTTGACCCATCGAGCAATTGTGTCGTCACGTCAGTGATGTTTTCACTCACAGTATGGTCGTTCACGTAACCTGTTTGAGACGATACCGTCACTAAATAGGTCAACGTATCACCTGGTGAGTAAAAACGAGATTCGACTCCATTCACCAATAGCTTGCGCGTGACATTCCCACCGTTGTATGCCTTTTTCATTTCATGGTGTGAAATGTGAGAAGTTTCCGTTACTTCACCAAGATCGCGATAGATGTATGCATCATTTGCAATTTTATCGTTGAGATTCCCCCCTTCATCTAGCGAACCAACGACGTTATCTTTTACACGCGCTTTAATTTTAAACGTACGCACTTCGTCCGCTTCCAAACTCATTGTTTTGGAAGCGTCCCCTTCGGGATACACAAAGTTCTCCGTTGTTACAGAATGAAAACCGGCACCGTCGTCATAGTCAAATTGCCAATATTCGAACGGGCTTTGGTCCGGATAATCTTGATACTGATTGTCTTTGTCGTTCGCTAATACAGACAAAATATCTTGCAACTTATCAACGACTTTTAACCCAGTTTCAGTGTGCGAACCATTGTTGAGAACACGGATTTCGTAGGTCACATCTTCGCCCGGAACAAAGCGGACTTTATCGGCAGTTTTTAAGATCGATACATTAAGCTTGTCGCTCGAACCATCACCAATTTGTGCAGAAGACGACTGGTTCAAATTGGTTAAAGGATCATAAGCTTGCGCCGTATTGGAGATCTCTTGCTTCGCATAATCGTTCTTCACTCGACCATGAATAACGTAAACCACCGAGCCTTTCTCACTACCCACTTTAGGGTCGATATCAATACGTGAGTCAATATTTCCATTGTTTGGGTAACCCGATTTAGGCCCTGCGTAACTGCCTGTTTTGTATGGCGAGTTGTTTGAATCAATCGTCGCGTCTATCGTCCATTCAGAAAACGCATCCAGACCCACAATATCGTCCGTTACATGAACTTCGTTCGCATAACCTTCGCCAAAGTTGAAAATAGATACCGTAAATGTGACCCAATCACCGGGGATAAACTCGTCATCCGGTGTGGTTTTAGTCACGATGATCTTAGGTTCTTTTGGATACACCGTAACGCTGTCTGATGCTGATGACTGGACAGTAGAATCTGGCGTTTTAACCGTCGCGGTATTACTGAATTGAGAGTACAGAATTTGATCCGGATTTGAACGGTCAATCTGAGCAACAATTGTGTACACCACTTCAACGTTCGGCGGAATTTGAGCGTTAGTATCTAAATCAAGGTTGTCTGAGAAGCTGCCGACATCGGTGTAAGCAGGATTACCGTTCAGCAAAGGATCGTCAGACTTGATTTCAGCACGAATAGTCCAAGCATTGAAAACTGGCTTAGTGACGCCATCTGGCTCCAAAATTTCAGCCGTGATGGTTGATATCGCATCTTTGACTTGCACATTGGTTGCATAGCCGTTTTCTTTCGCATTTTTCACACTGATTTCAAACGTCACTTCGTTGTCCAGCTTGGAATACGAGGTTTGCTTTGTATCAAAACTGGTATCGGTGTTCGTTTTAACACGCTTGTTAACCTCGATCGCGAAATCATGCGGATCAGAACCTCGGTCGGCGTACACAGTGCCATCGACCGTCACTTGGTTTTGAATGTGCCCATTCGCCAGAGGATGAGTGTCTGCCACGATGGTGTATGCAATGTAGGAATGTGGCTCAAGCGTCGCAATCACATTCAGGTTGTCGGGATACTTTACTGCCCCAACAATACCAGTGTTGGAAGCCGTCGCGGCTGTACCGTCTGCTTTATATGCGTTTGCAGTAATGGTCCAATCCGAATAGGCGTTGATCGTATTACCATTAATGTCTTGAGTAGTGATCGCCGAGAGTTCATCCAAGACCTGAACTTGGTTTGCAAAGCCATCACCATCGTTAGTCACTACGATGGTGTAAGTGAGTGTTTGACCCGATGAATAGTAACGACTATCGACATCTTTACTCACACGCAAGTTGTCGTCAGGAGTTTGAACCCCTGAACCACTTTCGGTCACGTTGTCGTTGGCGCAGCTCGTCGAGTCATCCAAAATAACGCCCATGCTAGCATCATTGGCTTTTGCGGTAAGTTTGTATTTAACGGTTTTTCCTGGAGCAAGATCAGGCGTCAAAGCAATTGGATTTGAGCTCCATGAGCCATAGCTATACGAACCCGGATCCGAGCCAAGCGAGTCCTCACCCGAAATGACTTCAACTTTCCATTCTTTAAACGCTTGCGCATCGCCTGCACCGCCTGCTTGCTCCGTCATGACACAAGTTAAGTTATCTTGAATCAATAAGTTATTGGCAAAGTACTTAGACGAACCGTTGGTTACCGTAATTTCATATTCGATGTTTCCACCGGGCACATATTCTGATGCGGTAGTTGTTTTAGAAATGGCGATCTCGGAATCAGAAACGTTCAGCACTTTTTCTGCATTGACTGTATCTGCGACGTTTGCGCTCTGAACTAATGAACCTGATTCATCTTTGACGGCAGCAGAAAAGCCTTGAAGCGTACCAATGGTGATTGGCGTCAGTGTAGCTTCAACTAGGTAAGTGATTGACTCACCGGGGTAGATCGACACCGTATCGTCAAAATCGACATCAGTTTGAACTCCACTAGCTTGATAGGCAGATAACGAGTTAGAGCCAATGTTGTTGACCGTTACAGTCCACGTTGAGAATGGATTTCCGGTCACATCGGTGTTGTTAAAAGCAGACGAGAGATCGTTCGCCAAGCCATTGTTGGTAAGTAACGTGTTGATGTTCTGCGTAACGTGGTAACCATGTGCAATCGCACCACCGTTGTTACTGACTTTGATTTCGAAATTGAGCTTACCGTTTATTAAATAAGGTGTCGAAGACAAAAGTGTATGGGTAAGCGTAACGTTCGGCGTCGCTGGAGGCGTGACAAGAACATTGCTTTCTACAGGGCCATCGCGCGTTAACGCCGACGCCTTAGTTGTAATGTCAGAAACCAGATCATTCGCAACGGTCGCTTTGATGGTGTAAGTGATGTAACCACCCACGGATAGCTCCGCATTCTCTACCGACAAATCATCTGCTTTCGAAAATGTTCCCGTATTACTCCCAGAAGAAGCGACAGCACTGATCTCGACATGACTAAAAACTGGAGCGTTGGCACCGCTTAGAACCTCACCAGTAAGAGACAAAAAAGGTTGGGTTATGTCTAAGCCTTTTACTGCAAACAGGCCAGTATTTTTTGCGGTGAGCGTGTACGTCAAAACGTTTGCGACTTGATATTCAGCTGGCGTTACCGCTGCATCTAGCGTGTATTTGTATTCTGCAGGTTCAAACGTGACGCTGGTTGTATCAACGAATGTATTCTCTGCCCCAGCAATCATCGCTTTTACTTGTGCTCCACCTAATACGATGTTTTCAGCACTCTCATGAGACACTGTCGCGCTAACATGATAAGTAACTCGACCAAATGGCAGCAATGTCGCGCCAGTCACTTCTAAGTTCGCATTGCTAGATGCGTAACTACCAGCGATTGAACCTAGACTGTGAGTGTCTGATATCGATACGCTCTGAAAGGCTTTTTGGTCGCCCGACATGACATCCCAAACCGCGTTTATCACTGAGACATCTGCAATTGTGTCCGCCGTTGTATTTTTTACCTCAATCGAGTATGAAATTTCTTCACCATTTTCATAATGACTCCCAGAAGCAGGACTAAATGAAATTTCCACCTCTCCTGCTGCTAGAGCGTTTGCAGAGGTAAATAAGGCAACTAAGAGTAAGGTAAAACAACGCTGAACCATCGACACAGTACTTTCCAATTTATATAAAATTCTTATGAATTACCGAGAGTAAAATGAACACAAAAACGTCAAAATTTTGAGGCGACGAATTTTTGACGACAATTAATCAATAAATGTCACGATATGGTCAATTTTTTATTTAATAACCATAAATAGGTAGATATATAATCTTATGATTGCACATCCAATAATTTATAACGTTCGAAAACCATAGGATCTGGCTATATCGTTAGATTTAAAACATGAATTAGTAGATAGGTGAAAGGTAACTGATTATGATATTTAAATTTATATGAAACGACGGTTATCAGAATTACCTGACAACAACTTCAAACTAGTAACACAGCGTTGTAGATGAAAACAATGATGACTACTAGATAAGTCATCATTTTATCAAACCAAGCCCAAATAGAAATTATCTATTAAAAATCAACAAGATAAAACAAAAGTCAAGAAGCAATCCGTAATCCACACCATTTAATAGACATTATTTTCAAAAAACATTAGGAATGATTCGACGCATTATGATTTATAGCGAAACTTAACCATTCTCGATCGCAAAAATTGATATATAGGAAAGAAAATTACCGATCTTAAGTAATACAAAACCTACAAAGCAGGATAATTCCTACAAATAACCAAGAAAATATCATTCGTTTTCGATTTGGATTATTAAGCCCCTCAAAAATACCGATAAAAACAAACTGACAAATCAAAACATCAGAGTGTTGATAATTAAAACTGTCACTCGAAAACCATCGGTAGATTGGTTCAATCTTAGCAACATATATCCGATTCAAATACGCCATTTGAAAAAGAAAAATGCCCCGCTAGATCTATATCCAGCGAGGCATGTAATTGGCGAGAATACGCTTCTTCGAAGACAGAATACCTATTCTTCTCGAAATGCTCGGTTCATGCTTTCTGTCAGTGGCTTAATCAAATAACTCAGCGGTGTTCGAGGCTCAGACAAAATGAGTACTTCGGCGTTCATTCCGGATGTCAAACGGTACTTGGCAACATCATCTTGAGAAATTGAGATTCGTGCTAGGTAATAGTCATCTTGGTTTTCTTGTGACAGTTTATCCGCAGAAACAGTCAGCACCGTGCCATCGAGAGGAGCCAATGTTCTTGCATTCAGAGCGGTTAATCGCACATGCGCTTGTTGTCCTGGATTGATCAAGTCAATGTCTTGCGGATTGACTCTTGCTTCAACAAGCAACTTATCATCTTGAGGCACTAACTCTAACAACGTTTGTCCTGAACCAATAACCCCCTTTTCAGTGAACACTTGCATGTTCACCACGCGGCCTGAGATTGGCGCATTAATTGAAGTTCTAGCCACCACATCTTGAGCAGATCGATACTCTTCACGAATGGCAACGACTTCTTTTTTGGTATTCCGCAACTCTTCGACGATTTCATTCAATCTTTCGAGCTTTAACTCTTCTATCTTAGCTTGGTTCTCGTCTAACCTTTTCCCAACGGTTAAAGATTGCCGATCAAGCTGACTTAGAGTACTACGAACCTCTGCGGCAAGCCGTTTGAGTTGCAACAAAGTGGATTTGCCAGAAAACCCCTTCTGGACCAAAGCTTGGTTACTTGCAATTTCTTCTTCAATAAAGTTGAGGCGTTCTCTTTCGATGACTTTGGTTTGCTTAAGATTTTCGAGCTCTAAGCTCGCACCAGAAATACTTTGTTCAATAATACTAAGCTTGCTCTCAAAAAAACGCTTTCTGGCAGTAAAGATCTTGTTTTGCACTAACTGGGCTTCTTTTACGATGTTTACACGAGGAATCGCTTCTAGATCACCAGACCACGAGATATCCGCTAATTCATCCAATTCGGCACTCAGCCGGTTTTCCTTCGCTAGCGTGTGAATGTACTGACCACTAACTGCATCTAGCTTGGCCATTGGCTGACGTTGCGATAATTGAACAAGCGGCTGGCCTTTCTTTACCAAATCGCCCTCTTGAACATACAGTTTTTCAATGATACCGCCTTCTAAATGTTGTATCTCTTGCCGCTTGGTTAGAACAGACAAATCTCCATAAGCGATAGCAGCACTCTCTAACTTTGCGGTAGCCGCCCAATATCCTAAACCGCCTAGGAAAAAGCTTAACGTTGCAACTCCGAGCAAAATTGGCTTTTTGAAACTCAAGTTAGCATCTGAACTGAAACGGTACACTTTCTCCGCAGGAAGTTCGTTAACGACTGGCTGCTGATTGCTCATTTTTCACCCTTGGAATATCCGTTCTGTCCTCGCCCATTAAACGCTTCAACACTTCATCTCGAGCACCATAAAGTTTGGCGCGGCCATCAGCTAAATACAGCAATCGATCCATTTGCCTCAATGTGCTTGGATTATGGGCGATAACCACAATGGTTGAGCCCTGAGATTTTAGATAAGCGATAAGACGCTGATACGCAGCCTCTCCTTCTCCGTCTAGATTGGCGTTTGCTTCATCAAAGACGACGATAGAAGGATCACCATAGACAGCTCGTGCTAGCGCAATCCTTTGTCGTTCACCACCCGACAGTCCACGACCATTTTCGCCAATAATGAAGTCGTAACCTTTGTTCTTTTTGAGGATTAATTCGTGACAACCCGCTAATTGTGCAGCTTTGATCACCTTCGCTGGATCTTCTTGTTTAAAACGCGCGATGTTCTCACGAATGGTTCCTGGAAATAGCTCCACCTCTTGGGCCAAATAGCCAACGTGAACACCTCGATCTTCAGATGCCCAAGTCGACACTTCCATGCCATCTAAAGTCACCTTTCCAGCTAAAGGCCGAATGTTACCAAGCAATAAGCGAGCAAATGTCGATTTGCCAGTGCCAGAAGGGCCAATTACTCCGACGGACACACCCGGCGGGATTGATAATGTGATAGAAGACAGCACTGGTTCAGTCGCACCCGGGTGACGGTAAGTGAGTCCGGTTAACTCATAATGGCCTTTCGGTTTAGGTAACGGCATGTCAGATTCGTCTTGACGAACAATCGCATCAATCTCCTTTAACCGTTTATAAGCCATTCGCGCAGACATCGCGCTGCGCCATGTTCCTATCGCTTGCTCCATCGGCGATAATGCCCTGCTCATCAGAATAGAGCTCGCGATCATCGCACCCGCCGTGATTTCATGCTGAATAACCAACCATGCGCCACCGCCGAGTAAAAATATTTGCAAAGAGCCACGAACAAATTTAGAAAAGTTAGCCATATAAATCGATTTTCCGGCAACTCGCTCTTCAAGCACACTGACACTCTGTACTCGCGATTGCCACTGTTCCAAAAATGCGTTCATCATCCCCATGGCTAAAATAGAGTTGGCGTTTTGTGTCGCTAACTCTGCACTACTAATATGAGAAATGGCCCTAACTTCACTTTCTTGCATCGTCTTTCTCGTCATCAACTCGTTGATCAAACCTAAGCTAAACAGAACGACAGAACCAAGCAACGCAATATGCCCAAGCAAAGGATGGAGTAGATAGACGAACAAAATAAACAGCGGTGTCCAGGGAGCGTCTAACAAAGGATAAGGGGCTTGGCTGCTCAAAAAGCTTTTTATGGTTTGAATATCTCGAAGAACCTGAGAGGTGTAACTCTTTCCAGTATGCGATTGATACTGAATGCTTCGTTTAAGCATGAACACTGAAAGTTTCGCGTCCATCCAAAATCCGAACGATTTACTCATTTGTGCACGAGCAATATCGATAATAGACATAGTAAACAAAGCCGCCAACACGATGATGGTAAGAAGCAACAAGGTGTCAGTCGAATAAGATGAGATGACTCGGTTGTACACTTGCAACATATAAAGTGGGATAGCAAGTACGAGTAAATTAATGAAGAGACTAAAACCGATCAGCAAACCTGCAAGCGTGCATAGTTTTTGTCTGACTTCTTTGAAAACTGTTTTCTGCACGATTACTTCCACTTTAATCGAATGATGTAGGCGCTAGATGACTAGCGCCTTAAACTAGATTTTAAATAACAAATAAATCGGCACCGTAGGTGTTAATATCTGTTTCAGTAACACCAATCAGCTTAACGGTTAAATCTGCGCCGTCA
This sequence comes from Vibrio parahaemolyticus, assembly GCF_900460535.1. Lineage (NCBI taxonomy): Bacteria > Pseudomonadati > Pseudomonadota > Gammaproteobacteria > Vibrionales > Vibrionaceae > Vibrio > Vibrio parahaemolyticus. Next base: position 412,114 of record NZ_UHIL01000002.1, read on the forward strand.
GTAAATACTGCATTGCCAGCCGCATCGTAGCTGAAAGTTAAATCGCCAAACTCTGTCACGGTGTCACTAATGATGTGAAGTGAGTCTTCACCGATAGTGAAATCCACTACCTTCGCTTCACCATGACCACCAAACTTGTCAGTGAACACAAATTTGTCGCTGTCACTGCCACCAACTAAAACGTTATCACCTGAACCTGCGACAAGGATATCTTCCCCGACGCCGCCGTTCAGTTTATTGTCGCCGAGAAGACCTAGTAGCAAGTCATTTCCCGTACCTCCGCCAAGATAATCATTTCCCGTACCAGCTCTCAGGACGTCGTCACCAGCACCACCGGTTAGACGATCATTGCCCGCGCCGCCAATGATGTAGTCATCACCGCCGCCACCAACAAACGAATCATTACCGCCATAACCGATAAACAGATCATCACCGCCATCGAAATCAGCGATATCGTTGTTTGCGCCTGCATCGCCTAAATACGTGTCATTGTCACTTGTGCTCATTTTTATTCCCTCTGGCTTATTTATTGAATAGACCTTTTATTCCACGTCTGATGAGATTCGTTCCAGACATGAGAAGTCTAATAGCCAAGTGGATAAGAATGAGTTTGAATATGGGATGATATTTCTAACTGACCTTTTAATTATAAATATAAAACTTAGTACTTTATCTATTGTTTTCTTTTAATTACATGCAGTTATTCCTAGTACTAGAGGTTTCTTTTTGCCCAACTTGTGGCTTGCGTCCTATTTTTCACTTCTAACTTTCTAAAAATATTGTATAGATGCGATTTAATAGTATGTTCACTGATAAAGAGTGAGTCAGCTATTTCCATATTTGAACCACCCTCCTTCAACATTTTAAGAACCTGAATTTCGCGTCGTGTCAGTTCTACTTCAATTGCAGGCTCTGAAACGTTATTCGATTCTTTTCCTTTGTAATAATTTACCAATTGATCCAACAGTCTTCTTGATAGCCAATTATCTCCTTTAACAATGGCCCCTAATCCTCGACAAACCTTTTCCATAGAGTCCAATGGACCAAATATGCCTTTGACATGAGGCCAAGACGCTAGCTCTTCGGTATCTAAGTCATAACCCAGATTAAGCATGATAGTACCTAGCACTTTATTGCTATCCTTTAGATAAACTAAAGTGTCAGAAGGTGTATCAACTGAAAAGTCAACCAATAAAAAGTAACGATCTGGGATGAGTTCATGATAGCTAGGGTTTTTAGCATCGATGATTGTTATCTTCGTTTCTGTATTTTTAGAAAGCATTTCCTTAAAGTTTTCACTCTGTAAACTTTGTTGAGTGAGCATTAGGATTTCAGGCTTTTCCGTGTACTGTTCCATAATGTTTCTCATACTTTCATTAACTTAAGATTCTTAATTTCGTAGTTAATTATCAGCACTCAAGCTCATATCTAAGTGCTAGACAACAGAGTAAAGTTATTTACTACCTTTTTGAATTACTAATTTATTAAAAACAGAAACAAAAAAAGTGTTTCTCATAAAAGAAACACTTTTAACATGATCTATTTTTGACTAAATATGAGTATGCACTAAATTAGTCAGACATCGATTTTTATAAAATCAAACAACTACTATAGATTGTTCTGATATATTTTCTTTCGCCCAAATCAGCGCTTGCACTCTGTTTTTTACATCAATCTTTTTAAAAATATTGTGAAGATGCGTTTTAACCGTATTTTCGCTTACAAATAACTGCTCAGCTATTTGTTGATTAGAGGCCCCCATAGATAAAAACGTAATGATCTGTTGTTCCCGTTTGGTCAATATTGCCGGAACGTTCTTATTAATTGGCCTGCTATGACGACGCAGGTGAGTAATGTACTGCTGTGCGAATTTACGACTGAACCACATATCGCCTTGGAGCACCTTGTCAATGCCCGTTTGTAAGGTTTGTATATCGTCTGAGGTATAGAAAATGCCGGCAAGTGAACGCCAGACAAAGAGCTCATCCGTTGAGATAGATTTGTCGCAGTTGATGAGGATTTCAAGCGTTCCAGTTAAATTGGGGGTTTTAAATTCCATATAACGAGCAAACACTTCATCTGTGATAACGCTGTAATCTAGGACAATCGCTGATATAGGTCGATTTCTAACAAATGGGCTAGCAAGATTTTCGGGAGTGATCAGTAGAACGTTAATACCGAGCTTCGTTTCCAAAACATCCTTTAAGAGAGATGACTGTAGACTGCCCTCCGTAATTAAGATGACATTCCTTGTAGTTTGATGCTCCATCCTGCTCGCATTCCTTTAGTAGTTTAGATTGAAATATGCAATAGAGTAGATAGAGCGGGAGCATTGTCAAGTATGAAAATCCCTAGTACTAATTAGTAAACTATTGAAGTGTCAATAATTTTTAAGTCACAACATGATGTAGGGAGAAATGGTAGAGAAAAGCTATCCGATTAGAAAATGATGAGTAGAAGTCGCGCTTGTGACTTAGTAAATTGAAGGAATGATGAATTTTACAAATGAAAAAAGGGAGTAAACACTCCCTTTTTATTAATGAACCGGAACAGAATTTTTCTGATTAAACTTGCCGAAGTATTGCTCCAAAATTTCTGGCGTTAACTTGCCTTCTGCTTCTAGCTTTTTAAGCTCAGCCGCAATGGCTTTTTGCTCTTCTAGCGAAGGCAGCTTTACTTCTGGCTCCTCTGCAGCTTCTTGAGAAATCTGCGCTAGTTCTTTTTCGAAGTCGTTCATAGTACTTACCTAAATATAGTCATTAAACTGTTCAACTTCGTCTATTCTATCCAACTCTAGAGTTTGAAGCTACCAACCATCTTATCTAGGCGAGATGAAAGCTCTTGAAGATCGCGGCTTGCGCCAGCCAACTCTTCCGCCGTTGCAGTTGTCATCTCGTTGATCGCGTTGATTTCTTCAATATTCTGATTGATCGTATGAACCACGGTAGATTGCTCTTCCGTTGCCGTCGCAACTTGCGTGTTTCGATCGGAGATATCCGTAATGCGTTCAGAGATATTCACCAGCACTTCTACTGCTTCATCCGTCGAAGCCACACCCTCAAATGTGACCGCTTTGCCAGCTTCCATCGCGCTTACTGCGTCCTGAGCATCACTTTGAAGCTGGTTGATCATACGTTGAATCTCTTCCGTTGAATCGGCAGTGCGCGACGCTAGGTTACGAACTTCATCTGCAACTACCGCAAAGCCTCGACCTTGCTCACCTGCGCGTGCCGCTTCAATCGCTGCGTTCAGTGCCAACAAGTTTGTTTGCTCAGAGATATCGCGGATTACACCAAGGATAGAGCCGATATCTTTCGTTGTAGAAGCAAGCTGTGTCACAACAATGTTTGTCGTTTCCACATCGTCAGCAAGACGGCTGATCACTTCTTTCGCTTTCATCACAACTTCACGACCCGTCTGAGTATTATCAGACGCTTGGTTTGCAGTATCGGCTGCCGTCGCTGCGTTAGACGCAATTTCACTGATTGTCGCGCCCATTTGGTTGATCGCTGCAACCACTTGAATCGTCTGGTCACGTTGCTCTTGGCTATTGTCGTACGTTGACGTTGCTTTGCTCGACACGCTGTCTGCCGCTTGACTCAGTGCACCGCTCGTCAAAGATACCTCTTTCATGGTTGCGTGGATTTTCTCAATAAATCCGTTGAAACCTTTAGAAAGTTGCGCGATTTCATCATTGCCACGAATTTCAATACGCTGTGATAAATCACCTTCGCCTTGACCAAGATCGGTAAAGCGATCTGCAATCAAACGAATTGGCTTAGTGATACTGTTTGCAAGCAATACGCCCATCAAAATGAACACCAACGCCACTACAATGGTTGTGATCATCATTTTTTGGCCAGTTGCATTGAGGTCAGCAAACACTTCGTCAACAGGCACGACGCCAACAACAAACCAGTTCATGGACGGCACATACAAACTCGCGACGAAATTGTCCTTACCTTCAAACTCGACATTAATTAGGTTGAAGCTGTTTTTGTTCAGCAGTTGATTCGCGTTGCTGCCAAAAAGCTGCGCAATCGACGTTTTGTTTTTGCCTTGTTGACGATGAATTTGAATGTCACCTTTTTCATTCGTTAAGAACACGTAACCTGTGTCCTCAATTTGGAAGCTATTTAGAAGTGACACCATGTCATCCATCGACTTAGATAGACCCGACATCGAGATACCGTTTAAGTCTTGGTAGTTAGTGAACATTTTCACTTCACCATTAGCTTCTTGGAAAACACTCACTGATGTTTCGCGACCCGAAGAGGTGAAACCAAAGAACCACGCGTCTAGCGAATGGTTTAGCTGACGCAAGAAACCATTTTGGTTCCAGTAGTACGCCGTTTTACGGTTTGCGACCGATGCGTCATTCAATCCATACTGAGATTTGATGTTGTTTAGCTGCTGAACAAGCTGCGTTTCAGAAAACTGTGGGTGATCAGTATTTTTTAGCGCTTCGACAACAAATTCGTTTGTTGCTAGTTGCTTCGCCGCTTGCTGCATTTGCACAACTTCGCGGTCAATTTCAGTGTTAATTTGTTGCAGCATGGCTGGCAACTCAATATCAATCAGGCGGTGACTTAACACGTCTCTCGCATGGCGTTGAGCCATCACACCAACGATAATGGTTGATGCAAGAACAGCAAAAGTAATACCAAGTACAACCTTTTGTTTGATACTCAGAGAATGAAGTTTCAACATATTCGGACCTTTTAAAAGAATCACTTGTTATTGGCATCCTAGATAGTGGCTATCAGGTGCATATCTCTGTGACATACACAGCATGGAACCTATATCGACCTGAACGAACAAAACTAGAGGTATTTCTCACTATCTTATGCAAAATAAATGTAACACCCTGTCATTCAAGCACTTTCAGCGTTTTTCTTCGCTTGCAATCCTTTTCTTTGCCCCAATATTGAAAAGATAAATTTCGAGAGCGAACAGGAACTTTTTCCTGATTGGCAATGACCAATACTCAAAACGAAAATCAAATGGATATCGAGAGTCCAAAGCATGCATAAATCAAACTTCGAAACTCTTCAGCATTATTTAGAGTCTCAGATCATTGGCCAGCATGATCTGGTTAAACAACTGTTGATCGCCCTTCTTGCTGACGGGCATATTTTGGTTGAGGGTCCTCCGGGACTTGCTAAAACTCGCGCCGTAAAATCACTGTCTGATTGCGTAGAAGGCGACTTCCATCGCATTCAGTTCACCCCAGATTTGCTACCTGCCGATTTAACTGGTACGGATATTTTCCGACCAGAAACAGGCGAGTTCACATTCCAATCTGGGCCGATTTTCAATTCACTCATTCTTGCGGATGAAATCAACCGTGCGCCAGCCAAAGTACAAGCCGCAATGCTTGAAGCGATGGCAGAAAAGCAAGTCACCGCAGGTCGCCACACCTACGCGCTGCCTGAGCTATTCTTGGTCATGGCGACGCAAAACCCGATAGAACAAGAAGGTACTTACCCTCTTCCAGAAGCTCAGCTCGATCGCTTTTTGCTTCACTTAGAAGTGGATTACCCAGATGCAGAACATGAATTAGCGATCTTGCGGATCAATCGTGGTGAGGCAAAAGGTGAATGCTCTATTGAGCGCCCAAGCTTGAGTCAGCAAGACATCTTCACCGCGCGCCAAGAAGTGCTCGACATCCACATGGCAGAAGCCATTGAGCAATACATTGTGCGTTTGGTGATGGCAACACGCCGAGCAAGCGAATACGACAGTGAGTTGGATAAATGGCTAGCAATGGGGGTCAGTCCGCGTGCAACCATCGCCCTTGACCGATGCGCTCGTGCTCATGCTTGGTTAGCAGGTCGTGATTTTGTCTCTCCTGAAGATGTCCAAGCAATGGCGTACCCAGTGTTACGTCACCGATTATTGCTCAGCTACCACGCTCAAGCAGAAGGCGTAACGGCAAATCAAGTCATCGATAAGTTGCTAAGCTTGGTTGGCAGCGCATAAAGCGGGTGAGTGACATGTCTGCAAACCATCCATTACCGCCTCATGCGAATGGGGTGACATTAACACTGGAAGAACTGCTTCAATATCGCACGCAGTCGGTACGTTGGTTGCCACCGGCACAAAGCATTTGGTCGCAGATGAGCGGCAACCATACGAGCCGACAAAAAGGTCGTGGTATGGACTTTATGGAAGTGCGCCAGTATCAAGCCGGAGATGACATTCGCAGCATCGACTGGCGAGTCACAGCGCGCACCGGAAAAGCACACACTAAATTGTTTGCGGAAGACAAAGAACAAGCGGTGATTTTGTATCTCGACCTCAGCTCAAGCCTTCACTTTGGCTCAAAGTACGTATTGAAGTCAGTACAACTCGCTCATTTCGCCAGTGTTCTTATTTGGCTCACATTAGCCAAAAAAGATCGTATTGGCGCAGTGATTGATGATGGACACCAATGCTTAGAATTTCGCCCTTCCTCTTTGCAAAAACAGGGGCTACGGATTCTCAATGCGGTCGTTGATACCCATAACGCGCAGTTGACTCAAGACCCAAATCATGAGACTCGCACAATGCCATATTCGCAAGTGTTAGAAACACTCCACACACTCACGCCAAAAGGCAGTGAACTGATTCTACTCAGTGACTTTGCACATGTAGAAGAAAGAAAGCTAACGCAACTGCGTCGCCTTAAACAACACAACAGCGTGAGAGCCATTCAGTTTTACGACCCATTGGAAAGAGGAGAAACCGACTTTCGTGGCCAAGCAAAAGCCTCTGATGGCCGTCGTAGCCAATGGTTCAACTTCGGCTCAACAGGACAAAGAAAAGCGCTCGAAACACACTTTACTCAACACCAAGAATCCATCAAACAACAGTGTCATTCGATGGCTATTCCATTTAACACACTATCAAGTGGTTGGCCTTTGATTCAGCAATTAAGCTAACAGGCCTTACAAAGCAGTTTTCAATAAAGCAGTAATAATAATGACAACAAACAACCAAAGCCTAAACCTTGAACCTTTGATTTTGCCGAACGCTCCGGATTGGTTCCCACTTGCGTGGGGATGGTGGGCAATGCTTGCGGCGATCGTTCTTTTTGTTTTAGGTGTATATTTGTATGCAAAATGGCGTAAAAAGCGCTTACTTGCCAAAAAAACGGCATTAAAGCTTTTGACTCAATCCGTCACACCTCATACGCCTTCCTCTGCTCTGGAAATTCTGCGTCAAGCAGCATTGAGTTACTTCCCACGTGAAGACATCGCCCCGTTAACTGGAATGGCATGGTATGAATTTCTCGACAGTCATACCAAAGAGACTCGATTCGTAGACAAACAACAACAGTGGCAAGCCGCGTTATATCAAAAGTCGCCTCAAGAGCAACATCAAGATTTGATCGACGATTGTGCCTTTTGGATAACTCACGCTTTGCCACCGAAGAAAAAGGCAAACACCCGTGACTGAGCAAACACTCATGACAGACCTTTCCCAATGGTTAAACATTGAATTTGTCTGGTGGTGGGCACTTTTTTTGTTGCCCTTACCTCTGCTGATTTACAAGCTTCTTCCTGAAGAAACTCGACAAGCAGAAATCAAACTGGCGTATTTGCCAGAAAGCAAAAACAGCCATAAACCTAAACAATGGCAACAAAAGTCGTTGTCGGTAGCCATTTGGACGCTATTGGTCGTCGCTTGTGCGAGACCAGTTTGGTTTGGTGAACCTGTCGAGTTTCAACCTAAGTACCGAGACTTAATGCTGGTGGTTGACCTTTCAGGCTCCATGCAAAAAGAGGACATGAACTTAGAAGGCGAGTACATCGACCGACTCTCTGCCGTGAAAAAAGTCTTATCAGATTTTGTCGCGAAGCGAAAAGGTGATCGGCTTGGAGTAGTTCTATTTGGTGACCACGCGTACTTACAAACGCCACTGACGGCTGACCGACAAACCGTTATCCAACAAATCAAGCAAACCGTAATTGGCCTAGTTGGTCAACGAACCGCAATTGGCGATGGTATCGGCTTAGGAACAAAAACCTTTGTCGATAGCGATGCGCCCCAGCGCGTGATGATTTTGCTCAGTGACGGCAGTAACACCGCTGGTGTGTTAGATCCAATCGAAGCGGCTGAGATTGCGAAGAAATACAATGCCACTATTTATACCGTCGGCGTAGGTGCTGGCGAAATGATGGTGAAAGACTTTTTTATGACTCGTAAGGTCGACACCGCAGCCGACCTTGATGAACAAACGCTCACGAAGATTGCAGAAATGACTGGCGGGCAGTACTTCCGTGCGCGAGATGCCGAACAACTTGAAAAGATCTACGACACAATCAACAAACTGGAACCTGTATCAAGCGATACCCAAACTTGGCGGCCTCAGTCCGAATGGTTCCCATACCCACTGAGTGCAGCTTTAGTGCTTTCTATGTTGTTGTTCCTGCTAAGGAGAAAACATGGCTGAGTTTACTTTCCTTAACCCATATTGGTTACTGGGACTGATAACAATCCCCTTCGTACTCCTGATTAATCAAAAATTTAGAGCGAAAAAATCCGCGCTGATTGCCCCGCACCTCGCCAAAATGCTTGGGCAGACCACCCAGTCCAAACCCTATTTTACGATTTGGGGCTTGGCTTGGGCGATTGCCTGCGTAGCGCTCGCTGGGCCGAGCTGGCAATCAAATACACGTCCAAGCTTCGAGCTAAGCCAAAATCGTATGCTAGTGCTAGATATGTCTCGCTCGATGTACGCCAGCGACATCAAACCCAATCGCCTTACTCAAACACGTTACAAAGCGTTGGACTTGTTGCCAAAGTGGAAAGAGGGGGCGACTGGATTGATCGCCTATGCAGGCGATGCCTACAGCTTGAGTCCGCTAACGACGGATGCTAGTACGCTAGCAGGTATCATCGAGAACTTGTCGCCAGAGCTGATGCCATTCCAAGGCTCGAACCTCCCTGCAGCGATCGAATTGGCGTTAAGTCAATTTTCACAAGCAGGTGCAAACCAAGGAGACATTGTGGTTCTTGCCGATGATCTTGATGATTCAGAATTGGCACGCTCTCTGAATTTAGTTAAAGGTAAAAACATACGAGTCTCGGTTCTTGCAATCGGCACGGCAAACGGCGCACCGATTGCCCTACCCGACGGCTCGCTTCTTAAGACCACGCAAGGCTCGACCGTTGTTGCCAAAACACACCTGAAAAACCTACAAACGCTAGCCAACAAAACGGGCGGTATGTTTGTTCCTATTCAGCACAACAACCGAGACGTGGATAGCATCGCAGCGTACACGAATAATACTGGGAACAACTTGGCAGCAAAACAGAATCAAGAGGTCAAAACCGATTCTCGTTTGAATGGTGGATTTTGGCTATTGCCTCTACTGCTACTGCCTACCGTTTTCCTGTTCCGCCGTGGTGTAATTTGGGTATTTATCGCTGCGCTGCTTCCAATAACTTGGACACCAGACGCACAAGCCAACCCATTCTTAAATGCCGATCAGAAAGCGGCTAATCTCTATAAACAGGGAGAATATGAACAAGCCAAAAACCTGTTCACTGACCCAAGTTGGCAAGGCGCGGCAAGTTACCAAACTGGCGATTACGAAGCGGCTATTAAAGCGTTTTCAAATGACCAATCACAAACCGGCCGCTATAACCTAGCGAACTCGCTAGCGCAAAATGGTCAGTTAGAAGACGCTGCTGAGCAATACAAAAAGCTACTTAAAGAAAATCCTGATTTTGAAGCAGCGAAGAAAAACCTGTCGGTTGTGGAGGAGAAACTGAAACAGCAACAGCAACAGCAACAGCAACAGCAACAGCAACAGCAACAGCAACAGCAACAGCAACAGCAACAGCAACAGCAACAGCAACAGCAACAGCAACAGCAACAGCAACAGCAACAGCAACAGCAACAGCAACAGCAACAGCAACAGCAACAGCAACAGCAACAGCAACAGCAACAGCAACAAAAGTCTCAGAATAGTACTAAACAAGAGCAAGGACAGCAGTCACAAAATCAGCAAGACGCTGAAAATAAAAAAGAAAAGCAAAATCCCGAACACAAAGCTAAGCAGCAAAAGACCGAAACGGAAGTAGAAAAGCAAGGTGAGCAAAAAAAAGGTGAACCTATGCAAGCGCAAGCCCAACCAGAAAAAACACCTCAGGATGATCCTGAATTCCGCCGCCTAGAAGCTGTCGAAAGTGCTCGAGATCCAAGCTTTTTGATTCGTGCACAAATGCAGTTGCAAGCTCAACAAAAACAACGTCCACAACAATCTCAGAAGGAGTGGTAAGCCCGTGATGAAAAAAGGCGTACATCTGGTCTTTATTCTTGTGGCCAGCCTGTTATCTAGTTTCTCGGTGATGGCACAAAGCCTTCAGGCAAGTGTCAACAAAACTGAAGTGGCTAAAAATGAAGTCATCAACCTACGGATAATGGCAGATTCAGAAGTGGCGTCCGACGCCATCGACTTCAGCGTATTGGAAAAAGACTTCTTCTTAGGACAGCCTCGCTACGGGCGTTCGAGTAACAACATCAATGGTCGCAAATATCAACGCACAGAATGGAGCATTTCTATAGCGCCAATGAAAGAAGGGATAATTACGATCCCGAGTTTTTCGGCCGATGACATGAAAACCGAGCCAATTCAACTAAGAGTCACGGCGAACAAATCGGCACCCGATCTGGATGATTTGTTCAGCTTCAATATGAGTGTCGATAACCATACGCTATATCCGCAGCAATCTGCGAATTTACGCATGCAACTGATCATCAAGGCCGACACTCGCCGTTTAGACAACCCACAAGTTGTGCCACCACGTATTGAAGGCATGAAGCTTGAACCTGTTGGTGAAATGCAACAAGGGCAGCGAGTCATTTCTGGGCTTGAAGTGACAGTGGTGGAGCAATCTTTCCGCTTAACCGCTGAACAACCGGGAACATTCACGCTCCTTGGCCCACAACTGACTGGATCTTATATCTATGGCGACAGTCTGACGGGCTCAACCAAGATCATGCCGATCAGCACAAAAGTGGGGCAAATGCCAATAACGGTAAAAGCCATACCTAGTGCGTTTAAAGGCAGTTGGTTACCCGCATCGGCACTGCAAATGACTCAGAGCTGGCAAGACGATCAAGGCAATACGCTATCCGCCAATACGGTAAATAACGTGAAACAAGGTTCGTCTATTACTCGTACCATTCAAATCAAAGCTCGCGGTACACAAGCCGAATACTTACCGCGTATTACTATGGATTACCCAAACTCCTTACGCGTTTACCCTGAGCAGCCTCAATTCGACACAGCAAGAGATGGCACGGTAATCATGACGGTAAAACAAGTGCTGATCCCAACAGAAGCAGGCGAATTCACGCTGCCAGGCTACGCACTGAATTGGTGGGACAGTAAAAGCGATGAAGCAAAGCAGGCAAACTTGTCTGAGCTAAAACTGAATGTGGAACAAAGCGATGCAGGCTTGATTACCTTACCTGAAACCGCGCTTCCTATACCAACCGTTTCAAATGCAGCTCCTGCCCAACAAAATGGCGTCGATAAACTCTGGCAAACGCTCACTTTTGTTTTTGCAGGCTTGTGGATTCTTACATCCGCAATTGCATTCGTAATTTGGAAAAAGCGTCCTGTTGCTTCCACAGAACCATTGTTGGTATCAGAAAGACCACTTTGCGTTGAAGCGTTAAAATGCATCATTAATGAAGGCGACGAAGCGAAAATCGAACGCTCAGTAAACGAGTACTTGAGTACCCATCGTGACCGACTAAATCCCGAAGATGTTCAAGCGGTCAAACTCGAACTCGATGCCATGAACAGAGCACGTTTTAGTTCAAATCAACAGCCATGGAGTCACAAAGCCCTGTTGGAAAAAGTGCAAAAACTGGCCAAGGCCAAACGTGACAAATCTAGCCACCAGCTAGAAAAACTATAAATAAGAATGGCAGCGCTCTAAACGCTGCCATTTTTGGTTTCTGATGTTCAGGAAGTATGCAAAAACAAACTCACGCTACAATTTGATCTTTTTGAGGGTCTTTTAACTCATATCGCTTCACGCAATTTCTCCCACTGCTTTTCGCCTGATAGAGCGCCTTGTCGGACAACTGATACAAGTGGTCGAAATTGAAGTCTTTGCCTTTGGTTTTGTAGCAGGAGTACCCCACCGAAACCGTCAGCAATTCACCTTCAGGGTTATGTTGATGCTTGATGCCTTCATCTTCAATGCATTGACGGATGCATTCCGCTCTCAACCGAACCTCTTCTTGGTTCGAGCCGATCATCAATAACACAAACTCTTCCCCCCCAATTCGACAAAAGACCTCGTCTTCATCTTTGGTATGGTGTTCAAGAATGTTCCCAATGCGCATCAGTGCAATGTCACCTTCAAGATGACCATAGTGATTGTTAAACAAACCAAAATGGTCAATATCAATCAAAATCAGACCGAATGACATCGCCTCTTCGCAATCCAATGCGCAGTATTTTTGCATCACATGTTCCAGCATACGGCGATTTCCAAGGCGCGTAAGTGGATCGAGTTTAGACAGTACTTCGAGCTGGCGATTCGCCTCTTCTAGCTCTTTGGTTCGGTTCTGCACTTCTAACTCAAGGTTTTCATTTAACTCTCGAATCGCCTCTTGAGCTTGAGTGCGTTGCAGCACCTCGGCCAAACTGGAAGAGAACATACGAATCACTTCGCGCAGTTGAGAGGTTAACGGCGCGCGAGTGAGCAGGTTATCGACGGCAATAAAAGCGATGGGGCCACTGCTGTTTGAGGTGAGAACCGTCATTGCCGCCCAACCAAAACCGACGATATTACAGTCGTGGTAAATGGGAACGGATTCTTCGAATGCGACTTCACTCGGTACGGCGCGAGCCAAATTGATCAGAGAGAAGTTTTGCGTCTCACCAAAGAAATAGGACTCATCAACGACATTCCCTTGAATGTCCGTGCCCCAAGTGCCCTGCATGTATGAGCAGTTTTCATCGGTCAAAAATACCGCCATACGATCAATACCGAGGTTTTTAATCGCGAAAGTCACTGCCGATTTACACACATCACTAACGGTTGTACAGCGTGATAGCTCAACCATGCTTGAGTGCAACATGCGCACATTTTGCTCTTGGCGCTTACGGATATAAATTTGTGAGAAAAGAGAACCAAACGAGTCCAACATCTGTTTTTGATACGCCGTTATCGGCTTGCGATGAATGAAGTTATCGAGCGCAAACCAACCGAAGGGCTCATTGCCGTCACGCAGGATTAACATCGCGTTCCATCCCTGCCCGACCACTTTGCCCGCCGTGTATATTGGCGCATCTTCGATGATCACTAAATTACTCTCAAGGCTCGACAGCGCAGCGATGTATTCCTCACTCAGTTGATGTAGGTCGTATTGCGTGTGGAATTCATCGATCGTAACGCCAGACTCATCTGTGCCGTATGTACCGCTGAAACTGCGCTTTTTCATGTCCAGTAGCATCAGTGTGGTGCGGTCAAAGCCCAATCGTTCACGCAGGGCTTCGACGGCTTTGTAATACAAATCTTTTAAGGAATCAGGGTTGGAGATCTCGAGTGCGACTTGCTGAACTAACTTCATGTTTTCGATAAAACGTTCGCGCTGGCTAATTTCATCGACGTATTGAGCTTCACGGATGTCTCGATGTCGCATCTCTTGTGATGCATTTTTCTCGGCTCGAATGCATTGCCAACGCGCAGCCGCGAGCTGCATTGCGTCGTAGCTTTCTTCGTAAATATTGTGTGCGGTGCGAGCTTGGACAGATTGGATAAGTAAATAGGTGCGTTTTATTGGCGTGTTGTCGAGCATCATTATGTAGCTGTCGCCACCTAAATCTTGGGTGTGATTCCAGTGACAAGTGTTAATCGCCAGAGGAATAATGCTTTCGGATGTATCAAATTGGCAGGCCCAGTCCCAGAAAATCTCAGGGTACTTTTGAATAGGGTAAAGCTCTCCGCGAGAAAAACTCACAGAACAACGAGGATTGGTTAAAGGGTCTTCAAAAATGGCGATCGCGTGAGGGGAAAAGAGGTTCTCTAATTGATCGAATATTGCTTCGGCCAGTAGCCGGTGGTCCCTCGTTGAAGACACTTTTCTCGTAAAACTTTTTAAATTCACCCTACCAACCTAATTTACTTTTTTATCCTCGATAAAAAACTACGCAGGTGGTGATATGCAATCAATATAATCAATTTTGAGCTGTTAAGTAATTCGCAAAATTTTCGGACTAAATTTCACATTCGAGAACTCTTCAGCACTTTTAGCACCATGTTTCACGAGAATTACATGTTGCATAAAAGTGGCCAATGTCGCTTAATTTTTAATAATTATTTATGCAGATAGATTTTATAAATCAGTATCTTAAAAAGAAAAAGGCCCCTCATAAAGAGGGGCAAAGTTACCATCGCTTATAGTTATCTGGTTATTTCAAAAATGCGGTTATTAACCGAAGTCGCCGTTTACGTACCCTTGCGTACGGTCGTCTTGAGGGCTGCTGAAGATCACTTGAGTATCGTTGTGCTCAACCAGTTCACCCATTAGGAAGAACGCGGTGCGGTCAGAGATACGACGCGCCTGTTGCATTGAGTGAGTCACGATTACGATGGTGTAGTTCTTCTTCAGCTCTTCCATCAATTCTTCAATTTTGTGGGTTGCAATCGGGTCAAGTGCCGACGTCGGTTCATCCATCAGGATTACGTCCGGTTCCATCGCGATAGTACGCGCGATACACAAACGCTGTTGCTGACCACCAGAAAGGCCGAATGCATGTGATTTAAGGCGATCTTTCACCTCATCCCAAAGTGCAGCGCCACGCAGCGAACGCTCTACCACTTCATCAATTGTCTTTTTGTCTTTGACGCCCTGAGCACGTAAGCCGTAAGCCACGTTCTCATAAATGCTCATTGGGAATGGGTTTGGCTTTTGGAATACCATGCCGACTTTGATGCGAAGGTCCGCAACGTCAATGTTGCCGTAGATGTCTTCGCCATCCATTGCGAGCTTACCCGTAATTTTTACGCCTTCGATAAGGTCATTCATGCGGTTCAAACAGCGTAGAAGCGTTGATTTACCACAACCTGATGGGCCGATAAGAGCCGTCACTTGACGAACAGGAATAGGCAGGTTGATCGATTTCAGTGCTTGGTTTTCACCGTAGAATAGGTCTAGGTTTTCAATATCAAACTTGTTCATTGTCTTAATCTCTTAAATCTTGAATTCGTGTCTTTTAACGTGCGTTCTTAATTGGTTTTGTTAGTAAGTTGCTGTGTTAAAACGTCTTGCAATCAGTTTAGTCACCATGTTGATCAAAAGAACAACGACGATCAGCACTGTTGCCGTACCGTAAGCCTGATTCCATTCTTCAATGGTAAACAGCTCGGTAGTCAGTTTGTAAAGGTGAACGGTTAGCGTACGACCTGAATCCAATAGAGAATCCGGAATACGTGCAACCATACCTGCTGTCAGGAATACTGGAGCAGACTCACCAATGACACGACCAATACTTAGAATGACCGAGGTTAAGATACCTGGCATCGCGCTCGGAAGAATCAAACGCCAGATAGTGTAAATTTTTGAAGCGCCAAGGCCGTATGAGCCTTCACGATACGTTTGTGGCACTGCCATCAATGCTTCTTCCGTGGTACGGATGATAACTGGCAGGATTAGGATACTTAGCGTCAGTGCACCCGATAGAATCGAGAAACCAAGACCAAGAATTGCCACGAAGAAAGTCATACCAAACAGACCGAAGATGATCGACGGGATACCTGCAAGGGATTCTGTACAGAATCGAATCACTTTCACCAAGCGGCTGCCGACTTTTGCGTATTCAGTCAGGTAAATCGCCGTCATGATACCCAGAGGTGCCGCTACTGCAATGGATGCAATAACCATGTAGATGGTCGACACAATCATCGGGAAGATACCGTGCTCATCGCCGGTACGAGTGTAATTGTCAGTAATGAAGTTCCAATCTACGTGTTGTAGACCGTTTGATAGGATGTACCAGATAATCCAGAACAGAAAACCTACCGTTAGTGCAGCCGAAATCCAAACGAAAGCGTTAAAGACGTTATCTTTGAACTGGCGTGCTTTTTTCAGTTTTGCGCGATCCATAATAGTCACCTTTAACGAGCGATTACTTCGCTTTTTCTCGGTTTAGGTAAAGAAGTACAGCGTTCAACGACATGATGAAGACCAGCAGTACCACACCTGTTGCGTACAGTGCGTTCGCGTGAACACCACTTGCGTAAGACATTTCAATCGCGATGTTCGCGGTCAGCGTACGTGCTGAGTCGAGAATGCCTTCTGGCATTGCCGGTGCGTTACCCATCACCATGATGATTGCCATTGTCTCACCCAACGCACGACCGATACCAAGAATCACACCAGTCATGATGCCTGAACGAGCCGCAGGAACGAGCAGTTTGAAGATTGTGTAGATTTTTGAAGCGCCAAGAGCCAAAGAGCCTTCTTTGTATGCACGGGGCACCGCTCGAATAGACGTTTCAGATACCGTGATTACGGTCGGTAGAATCATCACACCAAGAACAATAATACCCGCCAAGATGGTGTTACCCGCTGGCACATTGAAGATGTCTTGAATCAAAGGAACGATGATAACGAGGCCGAAGAAGCCATACACCACCGAAGGGATACCCGCTAGCAACTCAACCGCAGGACGAATAACATCAGCCAAACGCTTAGGCGCGATTTCAGCGATGAAGATTGCGGTAAGCACACCAACAGGAACGCCAACCATCACCGCACCCGCAGTAGAGACTACAGAAGCGACAATCATTGTTGCTACGCCGTAAAGCGCAGGTGGAAGCCAGTTTTGGCCAAGAACGATGCCCGATACTCCAGCTTCTTGGAAGGCAGGAATACTCTCTCGAACAATAAAGTAAGCAATTACTGCTAACGACACAATGCCGATAACAGCACTGGTTAGGAACAAGCCGTGGAAGATACGCTCTTTCCAGTCTACACGACGTTTCTCGCGCAGGCCTGGCTTGCTGATAGCTTTAGCGTCAGTATTCATAAGCTTTTCACTATTTGTTGCGATGGTCATTTAAAAATCTCACGGTTCTGGGTATTGCCAATGAACGCTATGGATAGAAAAGGCTCAGCCCTAAACGGTGGGCTGAGCAAACTTAAGAGTCCCGATAAATTAGTGAACTGAGATGTAACCGTTTTGGTCAACTAGCTTTTGTGCATCTTCAGTTAGCATCCAATCTAGGAATTTTTGCGTTTCTGCAGATGGCTTGCCTTCTTTGTAAAGCACAAGGAATGGGCGAGCTACTTTGTAAGAACCGTTTTTCACGTTAGCAACTGTTGCATCAACACCGTCGATTGCTAGAGCGTTAACTGTGTTGTCTACCGTACCTAGTGAGATGTAGCCAATTGCGTATGGGTTAGACGCAACCATCGTTTTAAGTGCGCCGTTACCGTTAGCAACTTGAGCACGTTGAGAGATTGCTGAAACTTTCTTGCCAGAAATTTTCATTTTAAGCGCCATGATGTCTTCAAATGCACCACGAGTACCAGAAGCGGTATCACGAGTGATTGCTACGATTGGCTTATCTTCGCCGCCCACTTCTTTCCAGTTTGATACTTCGCCTTTGTAGATTGCTGTCACTTGCTCAGCCGTTAGACCTGCTAGCTTGTTTTGTGGGTTAACAACAACCGCGATACCGTCACGAGCGACCACTTCTTCAACAAGTGTTGGCTCTTTTTCTGATTCCTTCAGGTTACGAGAAGACATACCTAAGTCTGCTGAACCGTTTTTCGCCGCTTTAACGCCAGCTGAAGAGCCAGGGCCTTGAACCTCGATAAATACGTTCGGGTTCGTCTTCATGTATGTTTCAGAGAAAACTTCCATCAGTGGAGTTACGCTGCTAGAACCCACTGCAGAGATAGTTTCTTTAGCAGAAACAGGAGTCACTGCCATTGCGCCTAGAAGTGCGATTGCACCGATTACTGTCTTTTTCATCACAATTTCCTTAAAGTGGCTTTATTGCCGTTGTGTTTCACTTGAACGGTGCCCACTTTAGAATCCGAATATGACAGTTGTGTTTCACTTAGTTGAACCCTCTATGACACGTTGTCATTTCTGTATATTAATTCCGCAACATTTCAGGTTGTGTTATTTCCTCGCTTGCTTCCTCGCCTTTCTACATCTATACAAAATGCCAAGTCCTTCAATTTTGCTACATTTCATAACAATTCGGCATTAGTAAGTAATTGATTTGAAAAATGTATTCATTAGAATCCTTAAGGTTATTAATAATAATGATAATAATCAAAACTATAGAGGGTCAATCATGCGTCAATTTCTTAGTACGCTTTCTATTAAACTTCAGGTCTTTTTACCTGTTCTATTCACCGTTGTATTACTCGTCATTGGATTGAGCGTCGGAATCGGCAAGCTCGACCAAGCATTCAATAAGGTTTCCACTTCCACCAACAAGCTGATCATTCATAAAGAGGAACTCAGCGCCATCGTAGACAACACCTACGCCATGCGCATCAAAGCCATTTACAGTCTATTTCGAGCCGAAGATGTCCAATCTCTCAACCAAGAACTGTCTGATAGACAAAACAAAAACCGCGATTTTCTCAATTCCATCGATAGCCTCCCTGGCGTTCAAACCGAAGTGAATGCCATGCGCAAAGCCATGGATCACTATGTTGATTTCACGCGCGTCACTATGACACCTCTGCTCACCACCAAACACTCTTCTGGCTACACCACATCCGATTCCAATCAAAAGTACGAATCTGCGATGGCAGAATATCGATTGGCTGGCGAAGCAATGATCAACGCCATCGACAACCTGTCTAAGCAATTGAATCAAATCGTCACCGATGAAGTGGAAGCGAATGGCGAACAGCATTCAACCACGCTCACTTACAGTGCGGTTTCGCTTGCGGTGATCTTGAGTGCCGCTTCGCTTATTAGTTGGATACTAGCCAGCTATATCGTTGCACCGATTCGTAACCTTCAAGGAACCATGCAAGAAGTCGCGAAGGGAAATCTATTGGTTAAAGCCGAAGCCATCGGCAAAAACGAAGTGTCGCAGCTGGCTCAGGATGTAAACCAAACCATCGACAAACTGCGTGAAACAGTGAGTGCATTAGTTCGCATTAGTGAAGATGTGGCATCAGCATCGACCGAGTTAGCGACCGTTATGACTCAAAGCAGCGTCAATTCGGATCAAGAAAAACAAGAAGTTGAGCAAGTGGCTTCGGCGATCAACCAGCTAGAATCTACCGCAGCTGAGGTGTCGACCAATGCACAAGAAGCCGATAGCGCATCAAATCAAGCACGCATGCTGACCTCACAAAGCCTGAGCATGTTTGAAGAAAGCACTCGCGCAAGCGAAAAAATGGCGGAGCAACTCAACGAAGCCGCTGCCGTCGTGACGTCTCTAAAAGATCAATCAGAACACATTGGTCGCGTGATCGAAGTGATTGAAGGCATTTCTGAGCAAACCAATCTGCTTGCACTGAATGCAGCGATCGAGGCTGCACGTGCCGGCGAAAGTGGCCGAGGCTTCGCGGTAGTGGCCGATGAAGTCCGTATGCTAGCGGCGCGAACTCAGGAGTCGACAAAAGAGATCCAGACCATCATTGAAGAGCTTCAACAGCAATCTGGTCACGCGAATGAAAGCATGCACTCTAGCTTAGCCATGCTGTCAGACAACCAAGCTCTGGCACAAGAAGTTAGCCAATCACTTGCTAATATCAGTAACGCTATCGCCGAACTGAACTCAATCAACACTCAAGTGGCGACCGCATCAGAAGAGCAGAAACAGGTCACGGCTGATATCAACAACAACTTAACGAACATCTATGAGCTGGTGAGCCAGAACGTAACTGGCATTACGCAATCCGCCGCTGCCGCTCAAGAGCTTTCTGGCCTAGCGGAAAACCAGCAGCAACAGTTAAGACAGTTCCAAGTGTAATCACTCATTGTGGCGTAAACACATGCGAAACACTGGATGAATACGAAAAAAGCTCCGCAAATGCGGAGCTTTTTAACGTCATTGTCTTCACAGCCACTTGTCGATTAATCTTCGTCTGTGACAAGCAACACTGAAAACTGGTTCGCCTCAGGAGAATAGCCAATAACATCTCCATTCACGCTTTCGAACGTCATGATTTGTCTAGCGTCGGTGCCGGGCGTGTTGCTCCAGATATAGCTACCTAAATCACCAGTTTCCAGCGAGTATGCGCTTTCAAACGCCGTACCATTCATTGAAGGATGGAAACACGCACGCTCTGTGAGTGTAACTAACTCTTTAATATTCGGTAATCGCCACTGTTTTTTATCTGCAAAATTGTGTAGCACATGGTTGCCCGAGGCATTCCGAATTTGCTCCGCAGTAAGCAGCGCGTTTTGCCATGTTACTTTTTGAGCTTCCCCAGAACACGCCTTTTGAGCCATATCCCATGTCATACCAACTGGGCAGCGCATCCAAGTGAGTCCTGTTTTTAAATCTGTTACAACACCTAGATCAGAGTATAAGTAGCGAGAATTCGGCGCTGACTTCACAAAATCCAAAGAGCATTCCTGAGCGGCCATCGACGCGTAAGAAACAAGTACAAGAGATAATGCGGTAATAAGTTTTTTCATCTTACTCTCCTTTCTCAGCAACTAGACGAATTGGAAATTGGTATGAGTCATCAGCTGTTGGATCTTTTTTATCGGAATAAATCTCAATCGAGCTAGATTGTCCACGGTCGGCACCTCGAACCGTTACCAACGGCATTCTTAAGTACTCGGGCGTTTTTACCTTGTCATTTTCAGTAAAGGTAAACGCCTGGAACCAAACCGAACCGTATTCCAAATAAGGACTACCTAACGTTTGCTGTGGGAAGAACTTAAAATTCATTCCATAAACGACGCCACTTGCATCTTTCTCTGTTTCACCGAAGTCGAGAACATCATAAAACTCCTGATAATCCGGTAAGCGCCAATTTGTGATACCACACAGTGACTTCTGGTTGATGTGCTCAATGTATTGCTTAGTTGAGCAAATATCATCTCTTGCGTTGACACAGCCAACCTGTTCCAAGTCTTTAGAAAACGGCTTAAAGTCTTCTGATTCGTAAACAAATAGACGATCTTTAAACTGAAGCGAATTTTCGTCAGCACTTTTGTTTTCCCAAACCAAACCCGTACGCTCATCTAATGTACAAGCCCAAGTGGTTGCATCCACTTTTAGCTTCTCGCCCGTTGCACTTAACTTAACAAACTTGAAGCCATTACCTGTCGCCGCCTGCTTCTCTAACTTGTCAAAGCCAAATTCAGCATCTTGTCCTGGGAAAAGTTCTTGAGGCGTCGCTGTGTTCGAATGTCCTTTAGCGACCGTATAATACAAAACGGTACCCGTATCGTTACCTACCGAACCAAGCGCAGATAAAGAAGACAGCTTGGCCGCTAACTCAGAGACCTCCACATCACTCAACAAGTACGCCGCGAGAGATTTGTCGTTATAGCTGAGTGTTTGCGCCATCGTCGCCATGCCAAGTGTGATGTGTTCTGGCTTCATTTTGCTTAGCAACCCGACCGTGTTTTGCTCGATGTATTCCAACTCAGACGCATTGGGATCCGACATCACGGTGCCAGACAGTTTCACGTTAGCATGTGCAAGCCAATCTTTTAGAACTTGTTCTGCTTGGCTGACGGTTTTACCATCAATAACCAGCGCTGCGATTAATGTGGTAACGCCATTAATGTCGTTACCTTTGCTCAAACCACGCCCCGGCGTCATCATGTTCAGTGTGAGCTCGTCGCCTTGGTCAACCTGAGCCAAAATTGGACTGGTTAAAATGTTCTTGTTTGTCGAGGTAATCGAGAACTCACCTGCGTTATCACTTTTTGTGCTCGGCTCAGTCGCATCACACACAAAGTTCTGGTTGAGGTCGATGCACACTGGTGTATCTAACAACGTACCTTTCGCAGAAATGGTTCCCGCTACGTTGTAACTTGGCGCCGTTGCGTCACCACCACCAGAACCGCCACCACAACCAACAAGGGCCAGTGAGACTGCAATGAGAGAATATTGAAACTTCATAGGTCTTATCTTCTTTTTGATGAATCGTTATTACGAGAGCGAACCACTCTCAACATTGAAAGCACAAGCAAGCCAAAGAGCGCCCAAGGTGAGCCACTCCCACCCGAGCCATTGCCGTTGCTTTTCGAAGTGGTATCAGCACCGCACTGATACTGGTTAAAGTGACTCACACCCCACGCTTTTAGTGCGCCCGAGTTGCCGACCACCCGATCGGAGACTTCTAGTCGCCACGTTCCCCAACTAGGCTCTCCAACCAATGCTTGCAGCTCTGAATCGTGCTGAACCGTGAAATAGCCCGTAAACCCACCCGATTGACTCGGCTGATGGTTAAACAGCACTACAGACTGGCCTTGTGGCGACGTCAACGTGATGTGTAAATCCGCTAAATTCGCGTGTTCGATATCGAGATAAACGGCAAATGAGTCATCAATTTTCTGCGTTTTGTCTGATAGTGTTTGAACAAAAATTTTGTTCCCTTGCACTTCTTGACCGCGCGAGTTAATACTCGCATCGGTGAGCGCATCCTCGATAGTCTTGGGCTTATTCAAAAGTAGAGGAATGCCATTCACTAGCGCCGTCACGTTTTGCCAAGATTGCGCCTTAAGCCCTTCAGCAAACTGATAATCCACTGAAACTTTAGATTCAAACGGTGCACCACACGTCAGCCCCGTTGGTAAGTTGGCACTGAATGAGGCCGAGTTTGCCAGTTGCACATCGACCGCTTTCGATGTGTCGTTGTTCAGTGACCAATTGCCCTTTACGCTTGCAGATCGGCCGGTGTGAGAAAGCGTCAACTCGACCGTTTCCCCAGCGTTGATGTAACGAGATTGATATCGGGCGTTAAAAGGAACTTTGAGTAAGTTATGCTGTGCGAAGCTATCTTTCAGAATTTGTGCGTACTCTTTTTCAGGGAAAAGCATTGTCGCGGCAAACACGGTGGACTCCGCCAAATCATGCATTTTCACACCACGACCCACGCCGTACATGCCTTCAAGCACAATCGAGTCAAAGTCACGGAAAACACGATCCGAACCATCGCCATAACGAGCAACGGACGCTTTCAAGGCTTGGAATAAAGGTGTCGACCACAACTCGTCGCCCAATTCACCACCAACACTTTCATGCGCTCGGTATTCCGCTCCTTCAAAGTAGCGAGCACGTTGGTTCCAGAGACTGCGTGTTGCGCGGCGAACGCCAAACATGCCATCCCAGTTGAACACCGTATCAATCTCAAATTCCTGACCACGGCGAGCCGCATCTAAATACTGTGTTCGGTAGCTCGCACTGCCCGCCCAGTAATCACCGACACCTTCTCCAATCGCACCAGTGTGGCCATACGCCCAATCGGGAACAATTTGATAGTGAATCCCGTGTCCTAGCTCGTGCAAAATCACATCTGCATCCGCAGCATCCGGAGATACTCCACCCACGCCTAACATCAGCGCACGCGAACCTGTGTAGTAAGAAGAGTTGTCTAGCGCTAAACCACGTCCATCAAAACGAAGCGGCTCTTCAAATAAGTCATAGCTCAAGCTCGATAGGTACTGCAGTGAGTTGTCAAGATGGTAAAACGCCATCAACTGCAAAAAGGCATTGTCGCCAAGCTGAGCACTTTGCATCGCTTTTACATCAGCAAAAGATTGAACACCTTCAGGCGGCAAAATACTGCTTGTATCGCGTACGGGCTCCGCACCTACCGCAGGTGTAGGCAGTAATGCAAGTGCATCCACCTGTTTAACGCGCTCGTTGGCTAGGTAGAACTTGCCGTCAGACTGCAAAACTTGAATCTGCTTCTCAACATATTGAAGTGGCTGCGGATAATCCTCTAACGAATTCCAAGCGGAATCAGGCGCAGCTTGTTGCTGCATCGTACGTAAATCAGGATCAAACACTGAGACGGGAACCGTCACTAACTCACCAGAGTTCAACGCTGGCGGCTCGGTCACTTCCAATCGAACAGGCAATTCCAGTTCTGCGGCTGGCATCGCATCGCCATTACGAATAACCGTATCTTCAAGGCTTTTGAAAATACGCTCGATTTGGCTGTCTTGGTTAGTCGATAGCACAATGGTGCGTTGCGGTTGATACTGACCATCGACCCACACATCAAAGTTGTAATGATCTCCAAGCTGAGAACGGGTCTGATAGCGAAACTTAAGTTCGCCAGCGCTAGCGTAATTGTCTTGTAAGTAGCGAAGCGCTTCGGCTTGGTTCGTGACCGTAACAGCTGCGCTAGGGTAATCCCACTGCGCAGCGTTCGTCACTTGAACGCCTGCCAACGCAAGAGAAAGCGCTAAAAGTTTGAGTTTCATGCAGGGCTCCTACTAAAAGATGTACTTCGCGTTAACCGTAAAGTAACGACCTGGTTCCGTTGAGTAGCGTTTGCTCTCATCTGCTATGCCAGCAACGTCTTGGTAACGAATGTATTCTTTGTCGAACAGGTTGATGATGGTCGCACTCAAACGAAAATCTTTGGTGATTTGGTAACTAGCCCCCAGATCGAGCGTGTTCCATGCCTCTGTTTGTGCGCATTCTGTCTTTTGTCCGAGCGACGTTTGGCAACTCGGCACACGATCCATTGAACCAGCCCAATTCCACGTCGCGAACGCATTAAAGTCTTGTTGCTGGTAGTTCAGCCCAACATTGCCCTCAAAAGGCGTGATGCTACGAACGTATTCGCCCTCAGCGTCCTTTCCATCCACATAACCAAGCTTGGTACTTAGCTTCCAAGACGATGTGAAAGCATACGCAGCAGAAAGCTCCGCGCCATAGGTTTCAACGCCGTGTAAGTTTTGGTATTGCTTGACGTAGTTGCCGAAGTTATCTTGACCCGTGGTAACAACATCAATGAAGTTTTGGAACTTGTTGTAAAACGCAGAAACGTAAAGTTGCGCTCGGCCATTATCGAATTTGTTACCGATTTCAAACGAGTCCGAAGTTTCAGCCTCTAGATCCATATTTGGTGCAATAACAAAAGGCGTCAGCGGCACAAAGTCGTGGCTTACGAAGCCATACGCCTTATCGTATTCTGGCGCTCGATAGCCGTGATCGTAAGATAGGTAAACACGGTTGTTTTCGCGCACTTCACGAGAAATCGACAAGCTTGGTGAAATTTCAGAACTGTCGATATCTTTCAATGGATATCCACCGATATCATTCTGGCCATCAGGTGAAAGTCGGTGCGCATCGAAACGCAAACCGCCAGTCAATGTCCATTTCTCCAGCTCAATCATGTCACGGAAATAAAGCCCAATGTTGTAAGCACGTGCAGCGGCAAAGGGTTGTTTTTGCGATGCGTTGGAACCCGTCCAATCGAGGACTTTCTGATTATCTTCACGTTGGTAATAATCTGATGCTATCTCAACGCCATAGGCTAACTTGTGCTCAGCCGATGAGGCGTGAAGCGTCTGTTTGAAATCCGCTCTCAAACCGACGGTGCTATCGGTAAATGTTTTGTGCTCAAGTTCGCGGCGCTTGATCAGCAGACCATTGGCGTCGGTAGAGTTCATTAAGCGATTGGTGTCTGTGATCACTTCGGTATGACGCCAATAAACTTTGGTATCCAACTCTTCAAACCATGTTGGATCAAGCGGCGTTAGCTCGGCACCTAAATATGCACTGTATTCTTCTGTCGATTCATCTTCTGCAAAGTCTTCGATATGCCACTTGCCATCTTTTTGTATGGATGACGAACCTTCAAGGCGTTGTTGGTCTTGTCGATAGAGCTCGGCACGCGCTTTGATCATCACTTCATCACTGAAGAAATGATTGATGGCGTATGACGCGCTGTAACCATCCAAATCGCGGTTGTACAAATCTTGGCTGAAGTTACGCGTCTCTTCACCTTGCCAATAAGCCGCGTTGACCAAGCTTTCTGTATCGCCAGAACGAAATGCCAAATTGCTCGCGCCTTTGTATTTATTGCTGATCCCCGTATAAGTGCCCGTGGCGTCAACATAAAAGTCACGATCTTCTAAAAACTCACCAGGCTGTTTGGATTTTAGAATCACAGCGCCACCAATGGCACCAGAGCCCAAGACTGAGGAGCTTGCCCCTTTCACTACTTCTAATGATTCAAGATTAGATAGATCGAACGTGTCACGGCCCACTTTGTCATTGTTGTCATTCGCACCAAAACCGTCTGCAGAACGAATGCCGTCACGAATGATCATAATGCGATTACCCGTCATGCCCCGAATCGTGATGTTTTGTGGACGACCAGCGCCACCCGACACACTTACCCCCGACTCGTGACGCAGCGCATCATAAAGCTCTGTTTCGCCCTTTTGTTCAATCTCTTCGCTGGTGACAACCGCAACGCTTCCTGCTACTTCAGACACAGGTTGTTCAATCCGATTCGCCGTCACCACAACCTCTTCCATAGAGAAAACGTCAGATTTGGCGTGCACTTGGCTGGCAGCTAGTACCGAAAGTACTGCCGCTGACACTGGGGTAAGCTTCATTTACTGCTCCGCTTTAGATGTATTAATCAGTGATAAAAGAAAGGCGTATTCTTTTGCTTGTTGTTCTTGCGCTTGTCGTGGGTCCATTTGATGACCCGAGTTAAAATCGGTCTGTAACAAGTACGGCCCGGTGTGCTCACTTAGCTCAGAAACCTTGGCGAGATACTTGGCACCTTCCCAGTAAGGCACGCGCTGGTCGATCAAACCGACTTGAACCAGCATCGGTGGGTAAGCGTCTTTGTGAATGTTGAGAATTGGATCATACGCCTTCATTAGTGCCAGTTGCTCAGGTTTGGTTGGGTTACCCCATTCGCCATACTGCTGTGTGGTCAGCGGAAGTGAGGTATCCGACATGCTGGCTACCACATCAACAAAAGGCACTTTAAGCACGACGCCTGAAAACAACTTAGGATCTCGATTAACCGCTCCCGCGACCAACGTGCCACCAGCACTAGAACCAATGGCGAAAACCTCTCTATTACCGCGTTCAAACGTTTTCAGCGTCTTAGCGACCGCGACAAAGTCGCCAATAGAATTGGCTTTGCGCACACCACGGCCTTGCTCATGCCACTCATCGCCAAAGTACCCACCGCCACGAACATGGGCGATAGCGTAAATCACGCCTTGGTCGAGCAAGCTTATGACTTGAGGCATAAAGTACGGTTTCATCGTAAAACCGTATGCGCCATAGCCATAAATCATCACGGGTGATTGTGCGTGTAATTTGTCTTTGCGATACGCTAAAGAGACGGGAACAGAAACACCATCGTGCTTAATGAAAATTCGTTTTGAAACATAATGTTGGCTATCAAAATCTTGGTAAGCATCTTGAGAGTACAAAGATTTAGTCAGCGTTTTTACATCAAACTCTTCCCATTGAGGAGGCGTGGTCATCGACATGCTTCGGATACGAATCTTGTTTGACTCAAAATCGCCTAACGTGCTCAACCAAGCGACATTGCCATCGTGTTCCAATGGCAGTATCACTTTTTCCTGACCTTGATAAGAATACACCGTCAACGTCGACACATTGTTTGGCTTACTAAGTGCCACAACTCCTGCATCATAAAGGTAGAACTGCTCAAGCGGCTCACTAGGGTTGGTAAAGCGTTGCCATGTTGCGCTAAGCGGCGTGAGTTCGGCTTGGTAAAGAGCGAACTTTCCTTCAAGATTACTGTTGAGGTAAACATGCCCTTTCGCGACATCTGCGTAATATTCCACGCCCACTTCTGGCACTCGCAATGAGTCGGTGACGGTGCCCGTTTCTAGATCGACAAGCTTCTGCTCTGTTGTTGACTCGTTGTTGCTTTGCAGCACAGCGTAACGGCTATCTGCCGCGCGATAAAAAGAGAGTAACCAATCTGATTTGTACTCATTCCATACTACTGTTTTAGCCAAAGACTCCGTGGAAATACGTAGGATCTGATGAGGTCGCTGGGTACGCTTGTCCTTTGCTACAAGGTACGCCATTTTTCCATTTTGTGATAACAGTGCACCACTATCGACGTGCGTTGCCAGTTCCGCAGATTGGCCTGAGAGTAAATCAACAACCACGGCATGATATTGCTCGCTGCCGTCGATATCCTCAGTGAAAAGCAGTTTATCGCCACTCACATGCCACTGACCAAGTTGATAGTATTGATGCGCCGATTGTCGCTCAGCGAAATCAAACACCGCGTTTTCTGGTGCATGCTGACTCGCACGTGATAACAACACGTAGCGACCGTCACGACGCGTTAACGTCCACTCTCGTCCATTCACAATCGACCATGGCTGCTCGCCTTTGTCTGCCACCATGGTTTCCCACTGTGCCAGCAGATCTTGTGTCAGTGCCTGATAACCTTTTTGATACTGTTCGGTCTTGCGGTTTTGCTGCGTCAAGTAGGTAAGAACTCGCTCATCTTTACGAGCATCATCTCGCAGCCAGTTAAAATCATCAGCGGCAGTAGCGCCAAAACTAGAGGTAACTATGAGCCCTAAAAAAACATGAGTAAATTTCATATAGAGAGCGAATTCATTTATAGGATTAATGGAATCCGCGTATTCTGCCCTTAAATAAAAATGAGATCAATTATCATTTTCATAATTAAATGATATTTTTATCTAACCTGATTGAAAAAACGTTTGCTTTAACCAGTGTAAACACAATCAACATCTTGCTAAATTAGCAATCTGTGCTGTTTATATGAAGCCAGACAAATATAAGCATTGGGAGAAACGGTTAGTAAGAATTGGGAGAAACAGTTAGTAAGAAAAGACAAGAGTTGGCTAAGTGACGGGCATAAAAAATCCGAGTGCGAACACTCGGATTTTATATGCATTAGAATCAGTTTAGAACTGAGGCGATCATGACTCTTCAGAGCTTGGTGCCGCTGGCTTTTTCTTAGGGATGAACACGTCATCACCCACCGATACGTTTTTGTAGAAGCTCTTGTCGCGTTTAGCTGGTTGCTTCGCCACTTTCTTCGCTTGAGGACGCGCTTTTTTCGTCGTCGCTTTCTTATTACGGAAATCTTTCTTAGGTGGTTTCAGACCTTTAAATTTACCTTTCAAATCTTCAAACACTGAGAATGCAAGATCTTGCTGTAGGTAAGTTTCGATACGCTTGAAGCTATCCCAGTCTTTTGGACCAACCAGAGAAATCGCATCACCTTTGTTACCCGCACGGCCAGTACGACCAACACGGTGCACGTATTCTTCTGTATGCTTTGGCATATCGAAGTTGATGACGTGAGTCACTGTCGCAATATCCAAACCACGAGAAGCGACATCAGTCGTTACCAGAATCTTAAACACCGCACGCTCAAACTGGCTCATGATGGTGTTACGCTGCGTCTGGTTCAAGTTACCACTCAGTGCAACGGCCTTCAGTTTTTTCTCGTTCAGCTTCGCGGTTAGACGTTCGGTATCGTCACGCGTTGCCGTAAAGATGATCACTTGGCGGTATTCTGCTTCAGAAAGTACGCGTTCCAGAATCGCTTCTTTGTGATCAAGGTGATCACACAAGTAGAATTTTTGCGTGATGTCTTTGTGTTCTTCGTTAGATACGCCAACTGCGATACGTTTTGGCGCATTGAGCATTTCAGAAGCAATATCGTTCACTTCTGCGTGGTCCAGCGTTGCTGAGAACATCAACGTTTGACGACGACGGTGCTTCGCCGCGTTATGGATTCGACGTAGCTCAGGCGCAAAGCCCAAATCCAGCATACGGTCTGCTTCATCAAGAATCAGCGTTTCCAAACCGTCAAGGTACAGAGAGCGGTGCTCTAGGTGGTCAGCCAAACGTCCTGGTGTTGCCACGATGAATTTCGGGTAACGACGCAGTGCTTTTACTTGATCGTTAAAGTTCTCACCACCAAGAATCAACGCTGCATCGTAAGATAGACCAGCCAGCATAGAGCGAAGTTCGCCATACACTTGTTTAGCCAACTCACGCGTTGGAGCCAGAATCACAGCACGAGGATCTTTCGCTGAAAACGATTTTGTCTTCAGTGACTTGTGAAGCATTGGCAATACAAACGCCAAAGTCTTACCCGAACCCGTTTTCGAAGATGCCAATAAATCCTTGCCTGCAATCGCAACAGGAATAGCCTGTTTTTGAATGTCAGTCGGTTTTTTAAAATCGTAGTGTTTTAGGTTCTTCAACAATCGGTTGTCTAGGCCTAGATCTTTAAATTGCAAAGTATTCTCCAATAAATCAGTCAGCGTCTGAGCGCTCTGTAATGTCGTTTCCGCTCTAACGCAGCAAAAAAATAAAGCTCGGTATAATACCGCAAATCATAGGAGTATAGATAGAGATCACACAAACTAATTCCCACGGATGAAAACAAAACATCATTTGCAGCCCAGTGAAGAAGAAGCGTCGTCTGTAACTGGCGAAAACCTTGGCTAGAATTCGAGAAAAAACACGCCCATAAAAGTGTCGAATTCACTTCGCAGAACTGAGCCGATTACAGTTATTTAGGGGTAGAAACTTTCATTTGTGTCAATATCGTCTAAATTATTGATATCAGGAACGTGGCAAAAATACCTGCTATGTGGACTGTTGTGGGAGCAATCGAAAGGATGAGTAATTACTTTTGTTAGGCTCAGGTAAAAGTTAACGTCAGGTACTCCATGAAATTCTTGGATTTTTTTGACTTTTGCTACATCATGTACTGATAAAATGTAACCACATTTAACCTCGCTACTGTATAAAAAAAGAGTTATAGGGCGAGACTTTCACTATAAGCAAGGAGTTCTTATATGAACAAAACGTTGATCGCAGCTGCAGCAACTTCAGTACTTCTACTAGCAGGTTGTGCTTCATCTGATGACGCAGCAACAGCAAACGCAGCTAAACTAGATGAACTAAGCAACCAAGTTAGCCAACTAAGCCAAGACGTACAATCTCTTCAATCTGACGTTCAAAAATCAGGTGACGCAGCAATGGCTGCTCAAGAAGAAGCAGCACGTGCTAACGAGCGTATCGATAACATCGCTCAGTCTTACACTAAGTAAGATGTTGTTCCGCGCTTTAACGCCCGTTAAGGCGCGGTTATTTCTACTGGGACCCCATTCTGAGCGGCAATAACGGCTTTCGCTTTCACATTCGTCAATCCAAATTCATTTAGCCACCAGCCCAATTCTTTCGGGACTTGTAAATGATCTTTCTCGCCATTGCTGCGAGTTAACGGTTCATGCGCTTCCACAAACACACTACGATCCGGCTCTAGTGACACTTTCACTGGCTGATTGATGATGTTTACTTTTTCACCACGACGAACTTTGTCGAACAACCATTCGATATCACTTGGGTCCATACGAATGCAACCAGCACTCACGCGCATTCCGATGCCGAAATCTTTGTTGGTACCGTGAATAAGGTACTCACCATTTCCGTAAGCTAGACGAAGTGCAAACAACCCAAGTGGGTTGTCGGGGCCTGCTGGCACAACCGCAGGTAAATCCACCCCTTTCGCTCTGTATTCTGCACGAATAGACGCAGGTGGCGTCCATGTTGGGTTCGGACGTTTTTGGCTGATGCTGGTTGTCATCACTGGTGTATCTCGACCAATTCGGCCAATACCAACAGGGAAAACATGCACCACATCTTCGCCCTCTGGGAAGTAGTACAAACGCAGCTCTGCCAAGTTAATCACGATGCCTTGGTGAGGAACTTCAGGAAGAATAAGTTGAGATGGAATAGTAAGCACGCGCCCTTCTTGAGGAAGAAATGGATCAACGCCTTTGTTCGCTGCCATCAACGCTAGCATACCCACGTCATAATGCTTGGCGATGTTTGCCATGGTCTCGCCTTCTTGCACGACGTGGTTTTCGAGGCGACCAATCAAACGGCTGCCGTCCTCTGGTAACTCGTACATTTTGGCGAATGACAATCCACTCACTAATGATAACGAGACAGATAACAGGGTTCGTTTTGCAAAACTCATTGATCGCTTTTTGCTAAGCATTTCACTCTATTCCTTGGCACTTTTAAAGAGCCGTAAGGTTATCTCTCTTTCAACCTTGTGATCAACCATCGGCTTGTGATATTCCAGTAAAGAAAATCCCTCCCAAGTCCATGGTTTATGGACGAACTTATTCGGCACACTCTTAATTTCTGGCACCCAATGACGTACGAACTGACCGTCGGAATCGAACTTCTCGCCTTGGCTTATTGGATTGAAGATACGGAAGTATGGTTGGCCATCACAGCCAGTCGATGCCGACCACTGCCACCCACCATTATTTGCCGCAAAGTCGCCGTCGACGAGCTTGCTCATAAAGTATTCTTCGCCCCAGCGCCAGTCGATATGTAAATCCTTGGTAAGAAAGCTTGCGACAATCATACGAAGTCGGTTGTGCATCCAGCCAGTTTGATTGAGCTGACGCATTGCCGCATCAACAATTGGATATCCAGTCGTCCCCGTTTTCCAACATTTAAAAGCTTGCTCATCGTAAGACCATTGAATTTTATCTTCCCAGTCGATGAATCCGCGACCTTTGACAAGTTTAGGTTCAAACACCAATAAGTGCTGGTAGAACTCACGCCAAATGATCTCGCTCAGCCACGTTGCTTTGCCTTCTGACAAATCCGGTTGTGGATTCTCAGCATACAACCTCGCGATGCACTGTCTTGGCGACAATGCTCCGATGGCAAGATAAGGCGAGAGCTGACTCGTACCATCGATAGCGGGGAAATCTCGCTTCATCTGGTAACCGTCACTACGCTCGCGTGCAAACGTCCTCAATTGCTTGAGAATGTCGTTGGTCGATGCACACCAAGCTTCGCTCGATTCCCTCGGATAAGAGAACGTAAAATCGGCATCAAAACCGTCTTGTTTTACCGCTTCTAACTGCTCACTAGGCAGTTCATTTTGTCTCTGAGGCTTGGATACCGTTGGCAAGGAAAACTTTTGCAACCATGCTCGTTTGAATGGCGTAAATACTTTGAAATACTCACCTTGCTTGTTGAGTACGGTCGTTGGCGCATGAACGCATTTGTCGTGAAAGGCGTGAAACTCTACCCCACGATTATCCAGTGCTTGAGATACCTTTCTATCCAACTCAACTTCATTCACTTCATAATTGATGTTGACCATTGCCGCTGTTGCGTTGAGCTTATCCGCCCAATCGCAAATGACTTTTGTACAGTCATCGAAACGCGGAACTTCTTTATATAGAAGAGGAATGTTTAGCTCTGTGAGCTCTTGATGAACATGCTCAAGACGCCTAGCGATTAAATCCGCCTGCATCGGCGCCATGTGGTGCTCTTGCCACTGTTCTGGCGTTGCAACAAAACAAGCAACAACAGGTTGCCCTGTATCAAGTGCCGCCTTTAACGCCGTGTGGTCTAACGTGCGTAAATCGCGCCTAAACCAAACCATAATCATGTGGTCTCCTTACTGAATCTGTGTTTGTGCAAGATGAAGTTTCTCAATAACTTCCGAACACTGCACTTGCTCAGGATACCGCGCTAGCAGCGCTTTGAATGCTTCCACTTGCTTGGCAGGTAGCGCCTTATTCGAGAACACATAAACACGCTGGTAGCGTTCAATTACGTCGTGACCCACCAAGCCAGAAACGTCGTCCACCTTGTCGACCAAGGTGATGTGGTAACCTTGCTCACACAACTTCGCAGCCTGAATCCAGCTTTCTGCATCTCGACTTTGTTCAAAGCTGATCAACAGACATTTCCCCTTAGTAGATGCTTTGTTTTCAGAATCGATCACCAATGCCAAACGCGTGATTAAACAGGTTTGGAACAATCCCATCTGCAAAGAGCGCAGCGAGCCCTTAACCAAATCCAATGCTTCAAACACAGGATTGATAAACTGATCTACGACTAAGTTGAGCGGGTACTCTTTCAATACCGATGAAAGGACGCTTTCCGTTTTGCCACGATTGAGTTGCGACAACGCAGACAGTACGGTTTCCACTTCTTCAAGCGAATGGTTTTCTGCACTGATTTCTACATCCGGTTGGCCGAGCAATCCTTTCACTTTGCCGATCGCAATGCCTTTGGATAACCAACCTTGAATTTCACGAATCGTATCGAGATCTTGCTGGCGATATAAGCGATGTCCTTTTTCCGTTCTTTGCGGTTGGATTAGGTTATAGCGCCTTTGCCAAGCTCTCAGCGTCACAGGCTTAACGCCCGTAATCTCTGCAACATCTCGAATTGCGTATAGTTTTTCTTCTGAACTACAAACCATATCGTAATCTCATCTCCTGCGGGTGTGGCTCTAAAAACTTCTGTTTTTGCAGATATTCATCTGGATAAGCATTTAGATAGTGTTTAATTAATGTTAGTGGCGCGAGCAATGGCAGCGTGCCAGTGCGATAGTCTTGAATCACGGTCGCGAGTTCTTCTTTTTCATCTTTGTTTAGAGAGCGTTTGAAATACCCTTGAAGATGCATCAACACATTCGTGTTGTTTTTGCGACTGGCACGGTTCGATAGCGCCGTCATCAGACCTAATCGATATTCTCGGTAAAACTCGTCAATCTCATAGTTGGCAACATCTGCGACTAAGCGCCCCAAAGATCGATACGACTCTGGATGGTGCGCCATAAGCGTTAGCTTATAACGAGAATGGAAATCGATGATCTTACCGCGTGTCGGCTCACCTGCCATCGATTCATAAAAATCGTTGAGACAGTAAATGCGAGTAATGAAGTTCTCTTTAAGAACGGGATCATTTAAGCGTCCATCTTCTTCGACAGGTAACCACGGCATTTTTTCCATCAACGTTTTCGTGTAAAGACCAACCCCTTCTTTTGCAGCGTTGTTTTTGCTGTACACTTTTACGCGTTCCATACCGCATGTTGGCGATTTGGCACAAACGATATAACCACACAATTGCTCATTTTGAAGCTCATCCACTTTATTTGCGGAGTAAGTCAGCATGTTATCTGTGTGATCATTGTCGGGATTTTTCGTTTCAACCAACGCGATGCGTTCTTCATTACTGATTAAACGAATCGTCGGGCGTGGCACTGGCATGCCTACCCCCACTTCTGGGCATACAGAAACAAAGTCAAAATAATTGCTAAGCTCTTTAGTTACAAAGTTACTGACTTTATGACCAGAGTCGAAACGCACGCGTTCACCTAGCACGCAAGAACTGATACCTACTTTGATTGAAGATTCCATAGCAACGTCATCCCTATACAAAAAGTTTAGTTGTATAACTTATAGCAAGCCACCCTAAATTGTACAAGAAAATTAGTTGTACAATTTAATCGTTTTACTTACTCCTCCGCGATTTCGATCAGCTCGATTTAAAAAATATTTATCTTTTTCTTTGGCTGTTTTGTGTACGCAATCAACAAATCGCTCAAAAGCAAATCGATTGCCTTTTTGCTTTCAACAGATTTAGTTATCAATAGCGTGGTTAGTTTCGAAAAGGGTGTTTTTTGTGACTAACCTCTCAAGGGATCACTGTACGTCCCGATATTATTGCCTCAACGAAAACGAACAAGTTCAACAGAATTGGTAATAGCATCCTATAATAGATGCGTTTTATCAGAACAAAACTTTGGAGAGCACTTATGGCAACCCCACACATCAACGCACAACCAGGTGATTTCGCTGAAACAGTTCTAATGCCAGGCGACCCTTTGCGTGCTAAATACATTGCAGAAACTTTCCTTGAAGATGTGAAGCAAGTTTGTGACGTTCGCAACATGTTCGGCTTTACTGGCACTTACAAAGGTAAAAAAGTGTCTGTAATGGGTCACGGTATGGGTATCCCTTCATGCTGTATCTACGTACACGAGCTAATCGCTGAATACGGCGTGAAAAACGTTATCCGTGTAGGTAGCTGTGGCGCGGTACGTGACGACGTTAACCTAATGGACGTTGTTATCGGTATGGGTGCTTCTACAGACTCAAAAGTTAACCGTATCCGTTTCAACAACCACGATTTCGCTGCAATTGCTGACTTCAGCCTTCTAGAAGAAGCGGTTAAGCAAGCTCGCGCTCAAGAAGTGCCAGTGAAAGTAGGTAACGTATTCTCTGCAGACCTGTTCTACACACCAGAAGCAGACATCTTCGAGAAGATGGAAAAACTAGGTATCCTAGGTGTAGACATGGAAGCGGCAGGTATCTACGGCGTAGCTGCAGACCTAGGCGCGAAAGCTCTAACTATCCTAACGGTTTCTGACCACATCATCCGTGGCGAAAAACTAAGCTCAGAAGAGCGCCAAAAGTCGTTCAACGACATGATGAAAGTTGCTCTTGAAACAGCAATCAACATCTAAGAAGTTATTAAGTAATAATTTGCAGCCAGTGCCTGACTGGCTGCCCGAATTATCCCGAGGGGGCGATTGTGTCTAACGGCGAACTGCCAAAAGACGCAGATGGGTTACAACTCAACTTTTGTAAAACATTGGCGTGTGACAACTTTGGATTGAGTGATGCAAAGCGTTACGTTCTGCAACATGCGAACCCTAAGCGTCCGGCGATGGTATGCCGTGAATGTGGAGCTTTCCCCCCCTTACTTAACAACCGCGATGTCGTGAACGAACTTCATCGCCTCCGACACGTCCACAGTGACGGGTTACCTGCTTGTCGCAACGACGCGTGTGACAACTTCGGACTCTCTGTCCACACTCATAAACACCTCTATCACGCATTCGGTTACAGTGGCGATCGTCAACGTTACCGTTGTAAAGCGTGCCAAAGCACTTTTGTCGATAAATGGTCTGGCGCCAATAAAAAGCTGCAGTTTCAAGAAAACCTGATGGGCCTTTTGTTCACCGGTTATTCCGTGCGCGAAATTTGCCGCAAACTCAGCATCAACCCAAAAACGTTTTATGATCACGTTGACCACATCGCCAGTCGTTGTCGTCGTAAGCTCGCGACTATTGATGCTCGTTGGGTTAATCACGCCAGTCACTACGAGTTAGCTTCCAGTTACATTGCCTTGCAGCCACACAGCAATAATGGAGTGTACTGGATTGTGTCTGGTGAAGCGCACTCGGGCTACATTCTTTGCCAACACGTGAACTACTCTTCGGATGAAGAACCTATCGCGACGCTGGATCACAACCCGTACGACGAAGTTTCTCGTTTTGTCTCTCAAGAGTACACAGCGGAAGCAAGTGAGCCACCAGCGGAACCTTCTAATCACCTTAGAGAGCGTATTGACCAAAAATACCAAACGATTTTGGCTCGTGGTAACGTCGAAGATCCGCTCGGTAACTTATCGGTATTTCATTACCCATCGAAAGGCGCGTTAGTTCGTCCTCCTTACACCTCGTACGCGCACTATTTGCATGTACTTGATATGTGTTGCCCTAACAAGCGGGTTTCGATTTACATGCCACAAGATCCCCTGCTCCGCTCCGCAGCGTTGAGCGTTTGTTTGTCTCGTATTCAAGAGAAAAACGTCGATCTGATGTATGTAGAAGAAGACGCTGGCTGGGACATGACCGCTCCGTTTGGCAAAGTGGATATTGCCTACATGAGTTGGTGGCGCGATCGCTGGGCGATCTCCAGTCAAGGCAAAAGCCACAAAGGCATTTGCTACCTTGCTGGCGATAAAAATGAACCAGAAAAGTGGTTTAACGTGGCAACAACTCGCCATGTGCAGTTCTATCAAAATCGCTTCCAGCTGTTGTTCGAAAGTTTCATTAACGAGCCACGTCGCAAATTGCGACCTGCCGGAATTTTACCTCTTTTAGATATATTCAGAGCTTGGCATAATTTGTGCTATCAGGACAAACAAGGTCTTACTGCCGCACAAAGGCTAGAAGTCACTGACGCACCTCTAACCATTAAGCAGCTCCTATCGTAACTATTTAACTCATTTAGATGTGGTAATTAGGGGCAGTGACGGTATACATTACGGCACCTGATATTTTATGATGTGGCTTTCATGCTGCACTCGTAATGAAGTACGCATCTAACCACTTATTATTTAGGTGTAAATTCCAGTTCGATAGTCATGGATGTGAACGTTGGATAAAACCCAAATTCAGCTAGAAGACGAGCTTAACTCACTCAAAGGGCAAGTGAAAACGGACCCTGAACGCACTCTTCGCCTCGCCGAGCAGTGCCGCATTCGCGCGGAACAAATACTGTTTATTGACGGAGAAATCAAAGCGTTACTCGTCATGGCGCACAGTTGTTGGTGTTTGATGGAATATCGCCAAGGGCTGAAATTCATCAAAGACGCCTACAATAAGCAAATCCAACTGGACACTGACGATCACCTTCCAGAAATTCTGCATATCTTCGCCCTTCAATACTGGGGACAAGCCAAATATTACTCGGCGCAGCAATATTGGATTAATGCCTTGGAGCAATCGGCTTTGGTCGATGATATTGAGATTCAGATTGAATCCCTGATTGGTCTTGGCAATGTTTGGCGCATCACCAACGAACACAAACTTGCCGCATCGACTCATGAGCTTGCAGTTAAAGTGGCAAACAACGTCCGAATTGCATGGTTAGAAGGTAAAGCTCGCATTCTGCTTGCTTGGGACTACTACCTCCTCAACAACTTTATTGAGATGCTAACGGTACTTGATGGCGCAACAGAAGTGCTCAAAGACCATGAAGACAGCACTTGGCAAGCCGAAATTTGGGACTTTAAAGGCTTGGCTCTCCTTGGCTTAGAACGCCTAGACGCAGCGGAAGAAGCAACCCAAAAAGCACACAAGCTGGCCATTGAGCACGATCTAACGTGGATGAAAGCACACTCTTTCATCAGTCGAGCAAGACTAGAGCTACTGCGTAAAAACACGGACAGCGCAGCCGAGTTGTTGCTTGCCGCAGAAGAATCCGCGCTTAATTTCGATAACGGCGAACTGCTAAGTCAGATCTGTTTTCAACAATCTCGCGTTGCTGAAGAGCAAGGCGATTTCGAAGCGGCATTTAATGCGTTTAAAAAATACCGCAAACATGCACTGAAAATGCTCAAAGAGCAGACCAATCGTGTCAGCATGGATAAAGCACGCGGCTCAAAACGCCAGCTAGAACAACGTGCTCGCAAGCTCATCAATCGTATTCGCTCTCAACATGAATACGATCCCGAAAAGCAGTTTTCTAACGTCGTTTCCGAAACGTACTGGTGGGAACAACTGGTTCTATTTAAGACTGAGCTTAAGCGCTCTAACCATGCAGTGATCATGATTCGTCACTCCAATCCTGCATTTCTCGATGCGTGCACTGAACTGGTTCACTCATTAACGACGCCAAGCGATCTCATTTCACGCCTATCTAGCGATCGACTCGCTATGTTGATTGCCGAAAAAGATCAAGCCGCAGAAGAGCTCTACCGAACCGTGCATGCCATGTTAGACATTTATCCATGGGAACGACGTGGCCTCAAAGGGCCAAAACCGACATTGTATTTACAAGACATCCTGACTTTCCCATTTACTTTAGAGCAGTTGGAAGAAAGCTATATTGAGGTAATGAAGAATGGAACTACTGCTTAGCAAAGTCACTGACGCAGGCATCGATCCTTCTTCTGTCTCTGGGGAAGAAGCCATCACGCTTTGGGAACATATCGGTCGACACATTGCGTCCACCAGCCGTGAAAAAGCACACTGCCTAATTATCAGCGCAGAATACCGCCGCGAAATCAAACAGCTTTGTGACAGTATCGAAGAGCTTAGACAAGCATTAGAGCTGCTCTCATTACCTGAGGATGTCGAAGATATACTGTCGGTCAAAGCAAGTTTGAGCGAACGCTTAGTTGAAGTTGGTGATTACAACTCTGCCCTCACCGAGTACATCGCCTCCACCAACATCGCAGTGGAATACGGTTTTATCGACGAATACGTTTTAGCGATCATTGGTATGGGCAACTTATGTGATGCTTATGGCGATCACAACCGTGCTCTACGTTACTACCAAAAGATCGACGCGATAGATCATGCCATCAGCAGTCGCTCACTTCGTTTGCGTTACAAACTGTATATGCTCGCCTGTTACATCAGTCTAAAACGCGTGGCCGAAGCCAGCGAATTATTGGGTGAATGTGAAGAGCTCAGCATCCTAGTAAGCGACAAAAACCTCGCCGCTCAAACGCATTTGTATCGCGCTAAATTGCATCGTCTGCAAGAAGAGTATTCCGAAGCGCTGCTTTCCATATCCAGCATTAAGTACACCACCGGAAGTGCGACCACCTATTGGCTCTCAACCATGGTCAAAATTGAAACGGCCTATTGCTTGAATGGTGTTGGCCACACTTCGTTGGCCAATTTGCTGTTGGAGTCCATTGGGAAGCGAATTAAAAAGCATTCTTCGCCCATTCTTGCGAAACGTTTTTACAACGCAATGAGCAAAGTCAGTGCGTCACAAGGACAGTTTCAGCAAGCTTTAAGCTGTGAGAAACGCGCTTTTCGTATTGAATCAGACTTAATAAAACACATCCCAATCAGCGAATTGGGCGCGGCTCAACTGCGTCGATTGTCTCGCTTTGAATTACAGTTAAAACTCATTCTGTCTGAGATTGAAAATAAAGAGCTTAAAGAGACGACCAAACAACACAAAAATACCGTAGCTCAGTTACAGCAAGACGTATTTACCGATCCCCTTACCTCGTTGCACAACCGCCGCTGGTTGGAGGTAAAATTGAAAGACATGTTGCTGCACGACACTCCATTCGCATTGATGGTCATCGACATCGATCACTTCAAATCCATCAATGACGAATTGAGCCATTTGGTGGGCGACAAAGCGATCAAAAGTGTGTCACAGGAACTGGCAGCCTACTTCAAATTTAAAGGTGCATCGTGCGTGCGATTTGGTGGTGAAGAGTTCCTTGTAATTCTTGAGAACAGCCAATTGGAACGCGCAGAAATGCACGCTGAAAACTACCGCGAGCGTATTTTTAAATATGCATGGCGAGACATTCTTGGCGAACGCGGCCTAACCGTTTCCATCGGTATTACACTCCATCGCGAAGGGGAAAACACTCAGCGCACCTTCTACCGCGCCGACAAAGCCTTGTATCGTGCCAAAGCCAATGGCCGAAACCAAGTCTGTACCGAACTTTAAGCCACGCCCCAGTTGAAATCTGGGGCTTTATCATGCTTTTTATCAGTCCTACCCGAATCTATTCACTTTTTGTTTAAATCTGTACTCAATCTCGCCAAACTTGCCTACAACTATCAGTACGTACTGATATCGCATAAACATAATTCGCACATAAAAAGCGCTTGATTCATCTATAGTTAAGACAAATACTTAAACCGTTAATTTACGTAAGTTTTTCCAATTCGCAACAAGCACAGGTAAGTAAGATGTTTCTAGACTATTTTGCACTTGGGTTACTCATCTTCGTTGCTTTAGTTATCTTCTACGGAATCATTGTTATCCATGACATCCCGTATGAAATTGCTAAAGAGCGTGAACACCCGCACCAAGACGCAATTCACTACGCAGGTTGGGTCAGCCTGTTCACACTGCACGCACTTTGGCCATTCCTTTGGATATGGGCAACATTGTGGCGCAAAGAGCGTGGTTGGGGTTTCAAACAACTTGAGCAAGAAACACACGACATTCATCACCGTCTTGAAGAACTCATCGACGAAGTCAACGAACTCAAAAACGAAGTATCGATGTTGAAACAACAAAAGATTCAGCAAAAGCCTTTGACTGAACAA
This sequence comes from Vibrio parahaemolyticus, assembly GCF_900460535.1. NCBI lineage: Bacteria > Pseudomonadati > Pseudomonadota > Gammaproteobacteria > Vibrionales > Vibrionaceae > Vibrio > Vibrio parahaemolyticus. Next base: position 453,773 of record NZ_UHIL01000002.1, read on the forward strand.
AGTAAAGAGGACGAATAATGGATTTATTGCTGATTCTGACTTACGCAGCTCTTTGTATCGCCATTTTTAAAATCTTCAATATTCCTCTAAACAAATGGACGGTCCCGACAGCTGTACTTGGTGGCGTAGTGTTGGTGGGCACACTTGTGCTGCTTATGAACTACAACCACCCATTTACTCAGTTAGGTAACCAAGTGTTCCCAACTACGCCTATCGTCTCTGGTGTACGTGGCCGCGTTGTGGAAGTACCAGTTCAAGCGAACCAACCGCTCAAAACCGGCGATATTCTTTTCAAAATCGACCCTGTGCCTTTTGAGGCGGAAGTCGCTCGCCTTGAAGCGAAAGTCAAAGAAGCAAGCCAAGGCGCGTTGGGTTTAGAGTCTGATCTAAGAGAAGCAGAAGCTGCGGTTTTAAAAGCACAAGCTGATAGAGATAAAGCGCAAAGAGAGTTTAGCCGATATCAAAGAGGCTTTGATCGCGGTGCGTTTACTGAACAAGATTTAGATACTCGACGCCAAGCGTATAAAGCGGCAGAAGCCATGCTAGACGTTGCGATTTTGCAACAAGAACAAGCGCAAATCGCTCTGGACTCTGAAATTGGTGGTGAAAACACTCAAGTCGCGCAACTTCTCGCAGAGCTGCGTAAAGCAGAGTTTAACCTAGAACAAACTATCGTTCGTGCGCCAACCGATGGTTACGTTACGCAATTGGCTTTGCGTCCTGGCGTGATGGCTGTGCCGTTACCGCTTGCTCCTGCAATGACCTTCGTGCATACCGAAGACATTACGTACACCGCTGCGTTCAGACAAAACTCGCTACAACGTTTGAAGCCGGGCTTTGAAGCTGAATTTATGTTCCGCGCAATTCCGGGCAAAGTGTTCCGTGGCGAAGTCATTGACGTGATTCCGGCCATTGGTGAAAGTCAAATTCAAGCCAGAGGTGCTCTACTAGGTACCGATGCCTTGCGCACGAGCGGACGTGTATTTGCGAAGCTAAAAATCACGGACGATTTGAGCGAATACCACCTGCCAATGGGTACTGCGGTTGAAGTCGCAGTTTACTCAGACAGCTTTACTCACGTATCAGTGATGCGCAAAGTGCTTATTCGCATGAAGAGCTGGCAGAACTATTTGTACCTAGACCATTAATGAACTGCTAGCTCATTCATTTATCGATGAAAATAGCATCATAAAGTGTAATCGGGGGCTGACAATCAGCCTCCGATTTCATTCTAGCCATCCAGACAGATAGCATTCCCACTTTTATCAATATTCTGTATAATGCGCGCCTTATTTTTAATGCTTGCTAAAAAACAAAGCCAGTCAAAGGGATACGTGAATCAAATCACACATTTCCTGAAGAAAAATAGAGCAAACAATAAGCAGCTTGGTTGTTTTGGATATATGTTACACAATCAAATAACCAATGCTTTCCAACAATATAAATGAACGTTCTTTAAAATCGACAATTGAACTGAGGTTATCTATGAATCTTTCTGCTAAAACCGTTGTGGTTATTGCAATTGGTGCTGCTCTTTACGGCATCGGTGGCTTACCTATGTTTGGCATCCCTGTGTTTGCAAACACAACGCTAAAACCAGCAATGGCAGTATTAGCATTGTTCTCAGTACTATTTGGCCCACTTGTTGGCTTTTTGGTTGGTTTTATTGGCCACTGGGTCACCGACCTATTTGCAGGTTGGGGCGTATGGCTCACTTGGGTACTTGGTTCAGGTATTGTTGGTTTGATTATCGGTCTATTCCCTTCTCTAACGCGCTACCGTTTGGAGAAAGGTGATTTCAATATGAAAGACTTCGCGTTATTCGTGGTACTTGCACTATTAGGCAACGTATTTGGTTACGGTTGCTCTGCATTCCTCGACACGATTTTGTACGCAGAACCGTTCACTAAAGTGTTTACCCAGCTTTCTATTATCGCGATCGGTAACACCATTCTTATTGCTATTGTTGGCTTCTTCATTCTTAAGTCTGTCGCTAAACGTAACAAGCAAAGCCGTAACTTAACAGAGGCTTAATGTCGAATGACAATCGAATTTTCTAACTTCTCTTTTAGATATGAGTCGCTGGACAAACCGACGCTAAAAAATATCAATCTAAGGATAGAGAAAGGAGAGAAAATCGTCATTATTGGTCCAAGTGGTAGTGGTAAATCTACCCTTGGGCAATGTCTTAACGGACTGATCCCACACGCAATCAAAGGGGAAACCAGTGGAACATTGACCATCAATGGTCAAGACACCGCCCCTTTCGACATGCACCAATACACTCAGCAAGTTGGCACCGTACTGCAAGATACGGACAGCCAATTTGTCGGCTTGAGCATTGGCGAAGACATCGCATTTGCGCTGGAAAACCAGCTAACTTCTAACATCGACATGTACCCATTGGTCAAAGCCACGGCCAAAATGGTCGACTTGGAACAGATGTTAGATCGCTCTCCCCACGATTTATCTGGCGGGCAGAAACAGCGTGTTTCTTTGGCGGGCATTCTCGTCGATGACGTCGATATCCTTTTGTTTGATGAACCACTAGCTGCGCTTGACCCTAAAACGGGTAAAAAAACCATCGAGATCATCGATGATCTACACCGTGAAACGGGCAAAACCATCGTAATCATTGAGCATCGTCTTGAGGACGTTCTGCATCGCTCAGTTGACCGTATTATCTTGATGGAAAGCGGCGAAATCATTGCCGATACAACGCCAGATGAAATTTTAGCGTCGCCTCTGCTAGAAGATTACGGCATCCGCGAACCGCTTTATATTTCGGCTCTGAAAGAAGCAGGCTGCGCGATTGAGGGCGATGCAAAACCTTCTAGCTTAACTACCTTACCGTTGGAGCAATATAAACCAGCAGTACAAGCATGGTTTGATAGTTCAACAGCACAACCACCTAAAACGCCAGCCGAGACTTTGCTTGAAGTCCGTGGCCTCACCTATTCTTACGACGGTGAGAAAAACGCGCTAGAAGACGTGAGTTTTGACATCAAGCGTGGCGAGTTTGTCTCTGTACTTGGCAAAAATGGCTCGGGTAAATCGACCATCACCAAACTGATTATGGGCGTTATTGAAGCGGATAGCGGCTCAATGAGCATGAATGGTCAAGATCTAAACGAGCTGACCATCTTCGAGCGCAGCCAGAAAGTGGGCGTGGTGATGCAAAACCCGAATCACATGATTTCCCATCACATGATTTTCGACGAGGTGGCCTTCGGCCTCCGTAATCGTGGCATTGAAGAGAAACAAATCGAAGCTAAAGTACTTGAAGTCCTTGAGCTGTGCGGTTTGAGCAAATACCGTCACTGGCCAATCGAAGCATTGAGCTACGGCCAGAAAAAGCGCGTAACCATTGCGTCAATTTTGGTCTTGGAACCAGAGCTTCTGATCCTTGATGAACCGACGGCAGGTCAGGACTATCGGAACTACACATCTATGCTGAGTTTCATCGAAAAGCTCAATCGCGAGTTGGGCGTAACCGTGATGATCATCTCTCATGACATGCATTTAGTGCTGGAATACACTACGCGCTCTATCGTAATTGCAGACAGTAAATTAGTCGCGGATGCACTAATGACGCAGGTATTCAGCAGTCCAGAGCTACTAGACCAAGCAAACCTCACCACAACAAGTCTGTTTGAGTTGGCTACGAAAGTTGGCATCGAAGATACCAATGGCTTTATGCAGCATTTTATCAATGTAGAAAAAGCGCACCGCCAACAAAAAAGCGGCGAAGTAAACCAACCAGAGAAAGCAGTGGCATGAAAGACAATAAGATGAAGTTTGGTATCAACTACATCGATACCCAATCGCCACTTCATAAGTTGAATGGCATTACTAAGTTCTTGCTTTTCATTGCTTGGGTAACGGTGGTGTTGACCACATTTGACTTGCGAATCATCGCTCTGTTGATCGTGCTTGGTTTAGGCTTATTGAAAATGACCAAAGTGCCATTTCATGTCTACAAACCGCTTTTACTGGGTACAGGTACAGTATTGCTGATCAATGCCCTGTTTATGTTTGCGTTAGCGCCGCAACAAGGTACTGAGTTCATGGGCTCATCAACGGTTTTACTCTCGTTACCCGGTAATTACTCACTCACTCAAGAGACGTTGTTTTACTTAGTAACAGTGACATTGAAATACTTCAGCATGTTCCCAATCGCGTTGGTGTTTGTATTTACCACTCACCCGACGGAGTTTTCAGCCAGCTTGAACCGCTTAGGTGTGCCTTACAAAATCGCCTATGCCGTGAGCTTAACGCTGCGCTACTTGCCGGAAGTGAAAAAGGACTTTGTTAACATCATGCACGCGCAACAAGCACGCGGAGTAGAACTGAGTAAGAAGGCTCCGTTGTTCACTCGTATGAAGAACGTGGCGAAGATTCTTGGCCCTCTGATTTTCTCTAGTTTGGACAGAGCCGACCAAATCTCAAACGCGATGACGTTGCGTGGCTTCGGCCGTCACTCATCTCGCACCTGGTACAGCCTAAAACCCCTGACCAAAGCCGATATGATCTGCATGGCGGGGATTGCGGTGATAGTGATTGCTGCTATCAGCAAGCGTGTTATGGACACGCAACTGTTCTGGTATCCGTTTTAATGCGAGATAATCATAAAAATGGGATGCCGATGCATCCCATTTTTCTATCCAGATTATGGCTTAGTCTTTTGAGTAGTGAGCACTAACTCCACCTCAACAATCGCGTTTCGTTCCCCTCTTCCGGCTTCGCTGGAATATTGAGTGACAACAACAAGCTAACGGCGGCCATACCCGCTCCGATGTAGAAAACGCTAGAAGGCGACACTAACCAAATCATCCCGAATGTAACGGGAATCACCACCGCTGCGATGTGGTTGATGGTAAACGCAACGCCAGCGGTCGATGCCATATCGGCCGGATCAGCAATCTTCTGGAAGTACGTTTTAATCGCCAAGGCAAACGCAAAGAACAAGTGGTCGACAACATACAGCGCCGCAGCCCATTCCGCCGTTTGCACCAAACCATATCCCACAAAGACGAAAATCAAACCGACGTATTCAAACGTTAATGCCTTACGCTCACCGACAACACCGATGAAACGGCCAATGCGCTTGGCAAATAAAAAGTTAAACAGGTAGTTGATCAAAAACAGTAAGGTAATGTCTGCGGCAGAGTAGCCAAACTTCTCTACCATCAAGAAACCCGCAAATACGGTGAAAATCTGTCGACGCGCACCACTCATAAAAGTGAGCGCGTAATACAACCAATAGCGTTTACGGAGTACGAGTTTCTTATTTTGTGGCACAGCCGTTTTGAACTGAGGAAACGCCAGTGCCATCACGATGATCAACACAAAGCCAACGCCACCCGCCAGCAAATACACGGTTTTGAAATCAAATTTAAGCTGCTCTAGCAAAATCCAAATCGCGCCGTAGGTAAACAGAGAAGCCAGCGCGCCGACCGAGATAAACTTGCCTAGCATTTCTGGCGCTTCTTCTTTCGATAGCCATTGCAAAGACAGGGACTGCTTCAATGTTTCAAAGTAGTGAAAACCAGTGGACATCAACAAGGTCGTAAAAAGTAAACCGTACAAAGTGGGAAAGTAACCTGTTAATGCTGTACCAAGTGTTAGCATCGCTAATGACACCAACATGAATCGTTGTTCGCGGATAAACAACAACAGAAACACGGCGGTAAAGGCTAAAAAGCCCGGTATTTCACGCACGCTTTGTAATAAGCCAATGTCCGCCCCATCAAAGTTCGCTTTTTCAATAACAAAGTTATTCAGCAAAGCCATCCAGGTAGAAAAGGCAATGGGCACAATAATCGAGATCAACAGAAGGAAATTTTGCGGCGTTCTCCAGCCGTGAGAAGAGGTATTCATGATGCATCCTTTAGATATGAAGTCATCATCATAGCTTTAAATGTAACAAATTCGCAATATCATTATTATTTATGGTCACATACGCACTGTTGCGATTCTAAGTGCACTGAGGATATGACCAATACAGAAAACATCGCGCCCAATGATGAAAGTGAGCGCGATGTGTAAAAGGCAAGAAAAAGGTTGATAAGTGACTTATCGACTTAGTCGATGTTTTTCACATTAAGGCGATTTTTGAACTCAAACACATGTTCTGGACAAACATCCAAACAGCGGCCACAACTTATGCAGTTTTGATCCATAACTCGACGATCTCCCTCTTTCAAAGGCTGCCGAAGCACTTCTGGCTCTGGGCAAACGTAAAAGCAATCCATGCATTTCGTGCAATCTTCGCGGCGGACAGCGGTAACACGCAACAGGCTTTTTCGGCCTATCACGCCATAGGTTGCACCCAGTGGACATAAGTGCCCACACCACCCATGCTCAACTAAGAGTAAATCCAGTACGAACACCAGTGCGATCAGCACCCAACCTGTGCCCATACCAAACACCAATCCGCGATGCAGTGCCGCCACTGGATCTAACCATGTCCAAAGAATCGCGCCAGACAGCGCACTGCCCAACATCAAAACAGGGATCAGCCAATAGCGAATCGCAGGAGACCAACGATAGCTCGCTTTAATGTTGAACTTTCGGCGCAGCCACGCCGCTAAGTCCGTCACGATGTTCAACGGGCATACCCAAGCACAAAATGCGCGCGGTGCTAAAATCGCGTAGAACACCACGACAATCACTACGCCTAACAACGCATTAAACTCCGGGATATGCCCTGTCGCCAAAGCTTGAAGCACAATTAACGGGTCACTTAAAGGGACCGTGTCGAACAACATACTCGATGAGAGGTTACCGGTTAGAACCCCTAATGTCGGCCCAGCCATAAACAGCGCAATGATGGTGAGCTGACATAGCCGACGTAAAACCAGAAACCGATGCGCGCGCCACCAACCAAGCTTTTCAATCGCCTCTTTGCCAGCATTTTGAGCTAAGTTCTTTGCCATTACTCACCTCCTTTTAGCGATTCAAGCGCACCTTCCGGTACAGGCGTCTCACTGGGGAGGGTATTTTCGAGTGGTTTGTCGATCTCTTTCCAACCAAAATTGTAATGGCTGCCCACTTTGCCTTTTGCCAAATCCGTCGGGACAACTTTAATAGCAGCGACATCCAACACGCACGCTTGTTCGCACTTACCGCATCCGGTACACACTTCGGAATTCACTGTAGGGATAAGTTTGGCGTGATAACCGGTTCGGTCGTTGTGAACCATCTCTAATGTGATGGCTTCATCAATCAGCGGACAAACGCGATAGCAAACGTCGCATCGTAGCCCTTGCCAGTTGAGGCAAGTTTCATGGTCAATAAGAACCGCTGTACCCATTCGAGCATCATCAATATCGGTTAACTTCGGATCCAGCGCCCCACTCGGGCAAGCCACCACACAAGGAATGTCTTCGCACATTTCGCAGGGAATATCGCGCGCAGTAAAGTAAGGAGAACCAGTGGCTACAGGAGAAAGTAATGTCGCGAGTTTCAATGTGTCGTAAGGGCATGCTTGAACACACAAGCCACATCGAATACAGGCTGATTCGAAATCGCCTTCTGGCAAAGCACCGGGTGGGCGAATAGGCACACCTTTGGTTTCTCGAGCTTGGCTTTGCAGCGATTGTAAGCCCAACACACACGCCGCTACGCCAACGCCTGCCGCAGTTCGGACCGTATCACGCAAAAATCGGCGCCGACTTTGCGATGTTTTAGACTGAGAGGATTTCATGCTATTTCCTCAACGAAACTCCTTTATCAAGTTAAGCATAAATAGCGCTAAACGTACCTCTTCCCCATACCTCATAAGAGGTAACTCCACCCTCAGTTGATTCAAGTCAACTGATGTACAGTGCCGTCGTCACAGTTTGAATAATTCCATTTATTTCCTCCAACATGAAATTCACCACGATACTCTGCCGTGCACGCCATTTTCAGTACAATAATTCAACACCTTTGCAATCTATTCGCTAAATTCGAAGATAAATGACTACTAAAATTTAGAGAAATATAGCTATAACAACCTAATTTAAAAGGTGTTTATCTCTCAAACTTCAAAAAATACTATCCAAAATAAGGAACTGTGGTTAGATTGAAAATTAATACTAAAAAGCGAAGGAGAGAAGCATGGAAATTATCGTACGTCCAACGACTGTTGAAGACGCAGCGGCACTCGTAGAAATCTATTCACAACCAAAAGCACAACGTGAAACCCTGCAACTCCCAAAACCTTCGCTCGCAATGTGGGTAGAACGATTGTCAAATATGCCCGCTGGTGTTTACAGCTACGTCGCTGAAATCGATGGTAAAGTAGTGGGTAACATTGGCTTTCATCACTCGCAGCGCCCAAGAACGGCGCACACGGCCGCGTTTGGTATTGGCGTTCACGATCAGTTTCACGGTCTAGGCGTGGGAAGTAAGTTAATTGAGACAGTGACTGAACTGGCGGATAACTGGCTAAACGTGAGAAGAATTCAAATAGAAGTAAATGCCGATAACGAGGCCGCGATTGGCCTGTACAAAAAGCATGGTTTTGAAATTGAAGGAGAGGCGATTGATGCCTCATTCCGAGATGGCGAGTTCATCAATACCTATTACATGGCACGTATCAGACCAAGTAAAAAATAAAGAAAAGCCTCCTACTAGTTGGAGGCTTTTCTTTTTAAACTTCGACTCACTTTCGTAAGTAAGCCAACGCTCTGCGAGTCAATGCTTCTGTGTAGGGATTGATCTTCCAGTGGTCAGGACTCCAACCTTTCACAAAGCGCTGAAAGTCAGCCCACGCGACCGCAAACAAAGGACGCCATTCACGCTCGACTTCATCGGGGTCGAGATTCGACTGATAAACCATTAACGCCTGTTGCAACTGAGCGAAATACGTATCCAAGACCCAAACTTCCATCTCTGCACAACGTTCTGGCTTGACGGCGCTACTCATAAACAGTGCCACATCTTTCATCGCACAGCCATGTCCGACGTATTGAAAGTCGACCGCAGCAACGCTCAATTCATCTTGCTCAAAACAGAAGTTCGCCAATTTGGCATCACCGTGTACAAGCGTCTTGAACTTGGCTTGCGAAAGCGTTTGATCAATCAATTGAGCGGCATTTTTTAGCTCGGTGTCTTGCAATGCCTCAAGCTCATCGGGTCTGGTTGCCAAGTGCCAGTACGTGCCGGTATGCCACAGCTTATCCGAGCAAACACCGATGTAGCGCGCATGAAAATTCGCCAACCAAGTAAGGCAGGCTCGTAGATGTTCTAGCTTTGCATCGGTGATGATTTTTGGAAAACCCGCCTCGGCGAGATCTTCCATCACAATGAGCCATTCATTCTCCGACTGAAACGTTTTTAAGCCTTGTGGTACTCGACAGTGCGAGTCCATGACTCCGGAAAAATGCGCGTACCAACTGACTTCAACCTGATAAGAGTGCAGCTTTCTTTGGTGAGAACGGTCTGTATTCCAGCCTCTAGGGTGTTCAGAAGGTTTAGGCAATTTGACGTGTTTTACAATGACAGAGCGTTTAGCGAATATCAGCCGAACCAATTCTCCGTAACCGCCCCAAAGTGACTGGATTACTTCGCTCGACAGCAATTCACCGAGATCAAGATCCTGGCTGATATTTTGATACAAAAGGTGGTGATCATTCATACTCAAGCAAGAAGATGCGACCAAGCTTGGTTACGGTTGATGTAATGCGCCACATACGGGCAAACCGGTTCGATTTTATAACCCAGTGCTTCAATTTCTGGGAGTACCGCTTCCATCATTACTTTGCCATAACCTTTGCCGCGCAGCTCTTCTGGTACGACCGTCGATGTTATGTGCATCACATCATTTTTCAACTCGTAGACCACTTTTGCTTTGAAGTCTTGCTCTAAATCAACCCAAAAGAGGCCACTTTCAGTGTCGTGAATCACTTTATGCATATCTTCTTCTCTAATTTTGTTACGGATTTATTGAATCAAACTATATCACTGAATAAAATCATTACCACGCAAAGACACCCAGTCGTTTAGTGCTAAATTTCATAGCAGTCACCTCTTCTCAAATCAGGTACGACAATAAGAATGAGAAATATGATAACCAGTGCCAGAGACGGCAATCTACCTCTGCAGAGTAAGAGAGCACCAGAACGTCAGGCCACCACATTAAACAGCACCGATGCAATGGCGATGGTTGAGCATGGTAGTGAAGTCACTCTCAATGTGACCACGCCTGTTGGAACGAAGTTCATCACCACCAGTACGTTTGTCGGCTGCCACTCTAACAATACGGCATTGATCGAAGTTCCGAATATTTCCGATGAAGATTTGAAATTCTATTTTCAAGAAGGCTTTTGGATAAACGTAAAAGCGTATTCTCATCGTGGCGAAGGCGCAGTCATCCCTTTTAGGGCTCAGCTTCAACATCGCTTGGGCGACCCTTATCCCATTTTAGTGCTTAACCTTCCCAATACAATGCAGGTATTCCAACTTCGTAAAGAAGTGCGTTATGAGGTGAATTTGAAAGCGCGAGTCCGCTTGGATGAATATCGAAGTGAGTGTGAGATCAGAGACCTGTCTCGCAGCGGCTGTCGTTTTGTGACATCGCCAATGAGCCGACCTTTACAAGTTGGCGACCGTATCACTCTAGACCTCACCATGCCTAGTGATGGTCGCATGTTAGCGCCACTGAATGGTCGTATTTGCAACCTTCAAAAATCGACTCACTATGCCCGCTACGGAATGGAGTTTGATGAGGTAGGCAAAACTAACGCCAAGAGTCTGCTGAGCCATCTCAAATTCGACGGCACCAAGCTGAAGTTGAAATAAATTCGAACGGCCTAGAGCCATGAAGTTGCTAGAGCACGTATTCGTTCTTGAAAAACGAGCATTAAAAAGGCACCCGAGGGTGCCTTTTTGCTGAGACCATATTTAAAAACGTAAAGCAAAAGCTTACAGCTTAAAGAAGCTCAACTGTTCTTTTTGCTTTTCAGCCAGTAGTGATAGCTCGCTACTTGCGCTTGCGCTTTGGCTGATGCCCGCTACATTTTGGTTCACAAGTTCAGACATGTTAACCACGTTGCGGTTGATGTCTTGAGTGACTTGAGATTGCTCTTCCGCAGCTGTCGCTACTTGTGTGTTTGAATCGTTGATGTTCGCAACAGATTCCGTAATACCGATCAACGCATCGTTCGCTTGCTGAGTCAGCTCGTTGTTACGAGTTAACATTTCTAGACTAACCTGCATGCTGTCGTTAGCAAGGCCAGATTGCGCTTGTAGCTCTTCAATGATTGTTGAGATTTCTTGCGTTGAATCTTGAGTACGCGCCGCTAGCATACGAACTTCATCCGCTACTACCGCAAAACCACGACCAGATTCACCAGCACGTGCAGCTTCAATCGCTGCGTTCAACGCCAACAAGTTCGTTTGTTCAGATACACCGCGAATCACTTCGATAACATCGTTGATCTGTACTGATTGCTCTTTTAGACGCAGTACAACTTGCGCGGCATCGTTCAATGCTTGAGACATTTGCGCACTTGCTTCCGCACTTTCTTGGAAGATAGCCAAACCAGATTGAGCTAGACCGTCCGCTTCGCGTGCTGTCGCATCAGCAGAGGTCGCATTGTCACTTACGTTGTTTGCAGTGCTTGCTAGCTCATTTACCGCAGAAGCAACTTGTTCGATTTCTGCCAATTCTTGTTGAGCGTTCGCTTCTGCTTGCGTCATTACTGCAGCAAGTTCTGTTGATGCAGACGCCACTTCTTCACTGATTCGAGTTAACTGATCAACGATGCTGTAAAGTTGAGACGCGGTTTGGTTAACGTCTTTGCTTAGCTGAGCAATCTCGTTGTCGCCTTCGACATCCGCACGGACAGAAAGGTTACCAGCCGCCAGTTCACGCATCACACGTTGCAGCTTTTGGATTGGTGTAACAATCATGCCAGATAGGAACCATGCGCCAATAAGCGAGAACACAAATACAGCAAGAACCGTCAGCATCGCATTGGTTTGAACACGCTCGTTTTGTGCGTTACTTTTTGCTGTTGATTCAACCGCTTGATCGTTCACGTGTTTAGACAAAGTGTTGATGCCTTGCACCATTTCATTACCAACACGGCGGTACTCAGAAATAAATGCACGGTATTCGTTGTCTGATTTCAGACCTTGATCGTATTGGTTGAAAAACGCTACAGAGCGCTGTGAGTACTGCACATACGCTTCAATCGCTTTACGCACTTCAATCGCATCTTCACGAAACAGGTTGCGCGCTTCGATCGCACTTAGATCCGCTTCAACTTGTTTCAAGCCTGCTTTTAGCTCATTTAGGAACGTTTCACGACGAGAAGCATCGTAAATTGCGTAAACCGCGCTGATGCGCAATGGGTAAATTTGATCGTCGATACGCGCCAAAGTGTCTTTATGGAAAACCAAAGACTCTTGGTTAGAAGCAATAACGTCTTGCTCCGCTTGAAGATTGTTTTTAGTAATCCACAGAGCAATAAACAAAACAATAGCGGTAAATAATACCGGAACCAAAATTTGGGTTCGTACTGACAAGTTTTTCAGTGATAGCTGCATGACTGGACCTCAGTTATATGCGTGATGCCTACTTGCTTCCATGCGACGGGATTGTTCCCGGACGAATAAACAAGTGGCGAATATTAGAGGTCGATCACACTTTTGTCTAGTACAAAAAGTCCCCATTTTCAATCTGTTATTGACAATATCCCGACACTAGTGTCGGGATATTGTCGTTATTACAAGTTGTGATTAATTGTGATGATATTTATTCACATCCAGAGCAAATATCGCTTACTTTCTCAGCGAATTGAGCTTCGCTTGAGCAAGGCCAAAAATCGTATCAATCGGGTAAGAACCTTCGTCCGTCGGCTCACCTGCCACCTTGCCGGTGAACAGTTCAATGGCTTCAGTCACGTGGTCAATTGCCCAAATATGGAACTCCCCTTTTTCTACCGCTTTCACGATGTCAGCGCGTAGCATCAAGTTATGAACATTCGAACGAGGAATGATCACGCCCTGTCCGGAGTGACGACCTTTGATCACACACACATCATAGAAACCTTCGATTTTTTCGTTTACGCCACCAATCGGCTGCGCTTCACCAAATTGGTTCATTGACCCCGTGATCGCGATATCTTGTCGATTTGGTTGTTTAGAAAAAGCCGAAACGACCGCACAAAACTCCGCCATGCTCGCGCTGTCTCCGTCGACGCCACCGTATGATTGCTCAAAGGTAATCGTCGTCGTGAGTGGCACTCGCGCCGTTTTGCCGAATACGGAAGACAGATAAGCCGATAGGATCATCACACCTTTTGAATGGATACTGCCACCAAGATCGACGCTGCGTTCAATATCGATAACGTCGCCATCGCCGTAGCATGTTGTGGCAGTAATACGGTTAGGCGCACCAAACATATAATCGCTGGTACTCAACACCGACAAAGCGTTCACTTGCCCTATCGCCGAACCTTCAGTGAGAATCAACGTAGTGCCGTTTAAGAACGTCTCCATCACACTGTCTCGCAAACGGCTGACACGCATCTCCTGATTTTTCATCGCCTCTTCGACGTGGCCAATGCGGATCATGTTTGAGTTTGCTTGGCGAGCCACGTAGTTCGACTCTCGAAGCAAGTTGGCGATATTAGCCGAATGCAGAGATAGCTTGGATTGGTCGCCAGACAAACGTGAGCTGTATTCGATGATTCGAGCAATGGCTTTGCGATCGCAATGCAGCATATTGTTGTCATGCACCACGCTAGAGATAAAGCGCGCGTAATGCAGCTCAGACTCCGGCGTACGTTTCATTTCGTCTTCGAAATCTGCCGTCACACGGAACAATTCGCTGAACTCTGGATCGTAATGTTGGAGTAATTGGTAAGTTCGGTAATCACCAAACAAGATGATTTTGATATCAAGCGGGATCGGTTCAGGATCTAATGAAACCGCCCCCGTCAACGTCACCTCTTTTTCTAATGACGTAAAGCTTAGTTGGCGAGAGCGCAGCGCACGTTTTAAGCCATCCCAGACATACGGCTGCTCCAACACTTTTTGCGCGTCCATCAACAGAACGCCGCCGTTGGCTTTGTGCAAACTACCTGCGCGGATCAATGAGAAGTCGGTAAAGACTGTTCCTTTGAATGTCGCAGTTTCAATCGAGCCAAACAGTGAGTGGTAATTTGGGTTCTCTTCCACCACGATTGGGAAATCGCTGTTGTTACGACTCACTAACACGTTCACTTTGTAGCGACGAGGCAACTTTTTATCTAAAGACGCAGCAGCAATCTCACCTTGTTCACCACTTTGATCGAGGAAAATATCCGCGTTTTCAACGATATCTTTTTGCAGCTCCGTCAAATAGGTTTTGATTTCGGAGTATTCCGAATAATCCACTTTGAGCTTTTTAATGAAGTGAGTAATCACGTCGAGCGTAACTTCATCATTCAACTTTTTGATTTTGTCGCTGTAGGTATCCTCCCACTCGGTCAGTTCACGCACCATGGAACGTAAACTCACCTCTAACGCATCAATGCTGTCACTGAACTGTTCTTGCTCTTTTTTGCTCAAGGCATCAAAAGATTCTTCAGTGTGCAACTCATCGCCATTCATGGCGACAAATTGATAATCGCCTTGCGATGTGATCGTCAGGCTGATGCCGTGCTCTTTTGCTTCACGACTAATGCGGTCCAATTCATTTTGCTGTTTGTTTGCCAACTGGTTTTTCAAACGATCAGCACGGCTAAAGTACATTTCGTTATCAAAAGCTAATGGCAGCGCGTTAAGCAATTTCCCCATTAAGGCTTCAATATCAACACGCAGTTTGTTACCGATTCCACAAGGGAGCTTTAACACTTTAGGCGTGCGTGTATCTTCAAAATTCGCGACGTAACACCAGTCAAATAACGCATCGGCGTCATGCTGGTGACGATTCAAATAGCGCAGAATCATCGTGCGCTTACCTAGCCCGTTCTGACCGATGGCGTAAATGTTGTACCCTTTTTCCTTAATTGACATCGCAAACTCGACCGCTTTTTGCGCACGCTCTTGTCCCACGATTTCGTCAATAGGAGGCAGTTCCTTGGTCGACTTACATGGCATATTCTCTAGATCCGCTACAGAATACAGCTGTTGAGGTTCCAATCTTAGTATTGCCATATCCGCTTCCTTTTTCTTATTGTCGTAACTTGAGTGTAGAGATTATTTGTTTAATTTTAAGTGATTTAGCTTACACCATGGTTTAATCGCACACTTTATGACCATAAAAATGAAAACAATACGCACTTGCAATTGATAATTAATTTCATTTAATATCTTCAGCAAATCAACTTTTGTGGAGATGGACATGAATATTGAGCAATGCTGGATGCGCTATTTGAAAGCGGAGCAATTGATGGAGCAAGGCCATTGGCCAGAAGCTCATCGCTTATACGAAGATGTGCTCAATCACTTGCCTAGCCATATCCATAAGGCGCTAGAGAATGACCTTACCAAGCCTTGCCAATTTGTGTGTCTGGTCAGCGGATTACGCGATGCGAGCGTGGCGCAATCGGAGATCCTCAACAAACTGGGATTACAGCGCGACGCATTTTCAGCCCTCAACCAAACTTATGCGCTGTTCCAATTTTTGCAACTTGAAAGCCATGAGCTGATTGAGCGTGTTGGCCACCTACTCGGCCAGCAAAGTGAGGACTTACTTGCACACATGGCCGCATTTTGCTCTGCGCAGCGCAATGCTCAATGGATGATAGAGCTGGACCATGTCACTCGCGCCCATGAACAGTTTTTGCATTTACAGGCGATGAGCTCAGCAGAAGCTGTGGCTTCCCACCTCTACAACTAATAAGTACCAGAGCAATGGAAAGCAGCAGGATTTAAGCGCCATCACCATTGCTCTAGGTTTATTTGCGATATCAAACACAAGGATACGTGATGTCTTCTCAAACCATTCTTTCGGTGAACAACTTGTCTGTCAGCTTTACGACAAACGATGGGATCGTCGATGCAGTAAAGAATGTTAGCTTCGAGCTACAAGCGGGTGAAACGCTGTCTATCGTCGGCGAATCTGGTTCCGGCAAATCAGTTTCCACCAACGCTTTAATGAAGCTGCTACCAGACAACGCCATTGTCCATCCAGACTCGTCGATCATGTTTGAAGGCGAATCCATTCTGGACAAAACTGAGCGACAAATGCAGCGCATTCGCGGCGATCGCATCGGAATGATATTCCAAGAGCCGATGACTTCACTGAATCCGTACATGCGGGTCGGTATTCAAGTGGCGGAAGCCATGATGTGTCATCGCTCCGTCAATCAGCGCAAAGCCAAAGAACGTGTGCTTGAACTGTTTGATTTGGTTCATTTGCCGAACCCACAACAAGCCTATGATAAGTATCCACATGAGTTTTCTGGTGGTCAGTTACAGCGCATCATGATTGCCATGGCGCTAATTAACGAACCAGACATCTTAATTGCCGATGAGCCGACAACCGCGCTTGACGTTACCGTTCAGGCGGAAGTGCTACTGCTGATTAAAGAGATTCAAGCAAAAATGGGGATGGCTATTTTATTTATCACCCATGACCTAGGCGTGGTGAAACACTTTGCCGATCGTGTGTTGGTGATGTGCAAAGGTGAGGTCGTTGAAGAAGGCATCACTGAGCACTTGTTTTCTGATCCTCAGCATGAATACACCAAAATGCTGATTAACTCGATTCCGAAAGGAAGCAAACCCCCCGTTGATGAGAATGCGTCGGAATTGCTCAACGCTGAAGACATTCGTGTGAAGTTTTTGGTGAAGCCTCACTTTATCGCAAGCAAAAACGAGTACTTCGAAGCGGTAAAAGGCATCTCGTTACAACTAAAACAGGGCGAAACACTAGGCATAGTTGGTGAATCCGGTTCGGGTAAATCCACGTTAGGGCGTGCGTTGATCGGTTTGCTACCGTCTACCGGAAAAATTGAGTTTAAAGGTCAAAACATGGCCTCACTCAGTGATAAAGAGCGGTTCGATCTGAAAAAAGACGTACAAATGGTGTTCCAAGATCCATACGGTTCGCTTTCACCACGTATGACCATCGGGGAAATCATCACTGAAGGGTTAACCGTCCACCGGCCATATTTAAACAAGAAAGAACGCATGCAAAAAGCGCGTGATGTTCTGCGTGAAGTACGTTTGGATCCCGCATCTATAAACCGCTATCCGCACGAATTTTCCGGTGGGCAACGTCAACGTATTGCGATTGCACGAGCCTTGATTTTGGAACCGTCGTTTATCTTGCTTGATGAGCCGACCTCGGCCTTAGATCGCTCAGTGCAACTCACTGTCATCGATCTTCTCAAAGACTTGCAGAAAAAACACAATATCGGTTATTTGTTCATAAGCCATGATTTATCAGTGGTTAAGGCGCTTTCTGATCGCGTATTAGTGATGCAAAAAGGAGAAGTGATGGAGCAAGGAAGCGCACAAGAGATTTTCCATCACCCAAAAAGTGAGTACACTAGAAAACTGATTGATGCCTCATTTGATCTTGAAAACAATGAAAATCAAAATGATGCTGCTTAGATTCATCACAGTTTCATATTAATGAACTAGGATTAAGTAAAGATGATTATTTCATCTTTACTTGAGAATGGCGTAGCTGCCTTTCGGTTTGGCCGCCGAGACTGGTTGGTTCATCGAGTCAGACTTAGTCAACCTGACTCAACAATACTGAAAAACAGTATTACTTGAGTTCCCCCAACCATGAAAAATGCCGCGATTCTGTCGCGGCATTTTTTATTCTCTAAAGCTCAAAATCGTTAAATCGACTCGATACCCATGTTGTATAGCGTAAATGCGTACACATCGGTCGTGAGATCGATTTGCTTGCTGAGCGGCATACCGGCACCATGACCGGCATTCACATCAATACGAATCAACACCGGATTTTCGCCTTGCTGTTTGTCTTGCAGTTCAGCAATAAACTTATACGAGTGAGCAGGCACAACTCGGTCGTCATGATCAGCGGTTGTCACCAAGGTAGCAGGGTATTGCACGCCTTCTTTTACATTGTGAACAGGTGAATACCCAAGCAAGTATCGGAACATCACTTCACTTTGTTCTGACGTGCCGTAGTCGTACTTCCAGCCTTCACCAGACGTAAATGTGTGGTAACGCAGCATATCAAGCACCCCAACCGCAGGTAGCGCGACTTTGAATAGTTCTGGGCGTTGCGTCATACACGCTCCAACTAACAAACCACCGTTAGAACCACCACGAATCGCTAGGCGCTCCGAGCTGGTGTAGTCGTTTTCAATTAGGTATTCCGCCGCCGCAATAAAGTCATCAAACACATTTTGCTTTTGCTGCTGAGTGCCCACATTGTGCCAAGCTTTACCATATTCACCGCCGCCTCGCATGTTGGCGACAGCGTAAATGCCACCCAATTCTAGCCAGTTGGCCACATTGCCAGAAAACATCGGAGTGAGGCTGATGTTAAAACCGCCATAACCATACAGCATGGTTGGCGCACTGCCATCAAGCGAGATGCCCTTCTTGTATGAGATGATCATTGGAACTTGCGTGCCATCTTTTGAGGTGTAGAACACCTGTTTTGACTCATACTCATTGCGATCGAACGGCGCTTTTGATTCTTGGTAAAGCGTAGATGCACCAGATTCGACATCAAATGAGAAGATCGTCGGTGGTGTCACGTAGTTAGTAAAGGTGTAATACAACGTGGTTTCTTCTTTTTTACCCGCTAGACCATAAGCCGTGCCTTCTCCCGGCAGCTCTACATCTCGAATCCACTCACCTTGGTAGGTAAACTGCTTCACTTTAGAAAGCACATCCACCATATAAGTCGCAAACAAATAACCGCCACCTTTGCTGATTTCTAGCGGCTGTTCTTGTTCAGCAATCACGTCAGCCCATTGTTCTGTCTGAGTGTTGTAGCGGACAACTTTGCCGTTCGGCGCATCTAGGTTGGTGTAAAGCAGCAAGGTTTCGTCTTGACTATCAATCAAGTAGGTGTCGCCTTGCGTCGTATCGCGCAGTGTTACAATCGCTTGGGAGTCAGACTGTAAATCTATATAAAACAGACGATTACCCGATGTGGATTCTGCGCCAGAAATAATGAGGAAGCGATCATCCGTCGTCGTCGTACCAGACACATAACGATGAATCTGAGCACCCTGCTCACCAAAAATCACTTTGTCTTCAGATTGAGGGGTACCAAGTTCATGATAATAAAGCTTGTGATGCTCAGTTCGAGCAGACAACTCACTGCCTTGCGGCTTGTCGTAACTTGAGTAATAGAAGCCTTTGCTGCCCAGCCAAGAAATCGACGTAAACTTCGCATCAACGATCTCTGGCTCTAGCTGTTCTTTAGTTTCCGTATCAATGACAAAGATCTTACGCCAGTCACTGCCTCCTTCCGAGATGGAATATGCCACCAAACGATAGTCTTTCGAGAAGCTGACTTCGCCAAGAGAGGTCGTGCCCTCTTCGGAGAAAGTATTTGGGTCAAGGAAGACCTCGGCTTCTCCCTCGCCTTTACGGCGATACAATACGCTTTGGTTTTGCAAACCGTCGTTTTTGTAGAAGTAGGTGTAGTCACCACGTACAAATGGCTGGGAATATTTTTCGTAGTTTTGGCTGTTCGCGACTAAGTCACGGATTTGTTGGCGGTACGGGATCTGACCAAGAAAATCGAAGGTCACTGAGTTTTGACCCGAAACCCATTGTGCGGTTTCTTCACTGCGATCATCTTCTAACCAGCGATAAGGGTCGGCAATGTCGTGACCAAAATAAGTGTCCACGACAGAATCTTTACGTGTTTTTGGGTAATGCATAACGTCCGTGTTACTCCGTTTGAAGTGTTTTGTTTTTATTGATATTTATTCTCAATAGCTAGATTAGGGCTCAAGTGGCGAAATTCAACCAAAAAATACAAACAATATGAAGCACCTAGAAGTAATGAGAAATGGTGAGGTAACGTTCGCGAATGTGCTCGATGAGCAGCTTAACCTTATTCGGCGGCTGACGCGTAAACGGATATACCGCGTAAATACCCAGCTTTTTGCCGACCAGTTCGGGGAAAATATCCACCAGCTGGCCATTACGAATATCGTGGTACACCAAACAGCGAGGCACATACGCAATGCCGTGTCCGCCTAATGCTGCTTTGCGCAAAGCGGTGGCATTGTCGGTTGAAAAGCTTCCAGAGACTCGAACAATATAATTGCCTTCGTCACTCTTAAATTCCCACTCCGATGCACCGGTGGTTTGATAAGCGTATTGCAAACAGTTGTGCGAAGTCAGATCGATAGGTTCGATAGGTTTGCCGTTTTTAGCAATATAAGAAGGCGATGCGCATACCACCCATTGAGAGTCGAGTATGTGCCGAGCAATTAAACTGGAGTCTTCCAAGTAACCGGTTCGGATGACCAAATCGTAACCATCGGCGACAAGATCAACAAAGCGATTATCGAGCGACATATCGACAGTGAGACCCGGATGAAGGTTACAAAACTCCGCCACCGCATCGGCAAGAATCAAGTCACCGGAGATAGTCGGCACCGACATCTTGATATGACCGCTCACATTCTCTCCAAAGCCTGCAACAGCGTCCATAGCCTCCTGAGTGGCTTGCTTCACATTTTTAGCACTGTGTAACAACACCTTCCCAGCTTCGGTCAGGGTCAATTTGCGCGTAGTTCGATATAATAGTTGTGCACCTATCTCTTCTTCTAGTCGCGCCATTCTTTTGCTAACTACCGAATTTGTAAGGTTATTTGCCTCTGCAACCTTACTAAAACTGCCTAATTCGATGACCTGAGAAAACAGGATTAAGTCGTCTGCTCGCATACAATTATGTCACTTTTGGAATTAATTATTTTCATTATTTCCCTATATCAATAAAAAATAAAGGAGTAAATTCACGCCAAATTAACAAAACCATTACAACAAAAAGTCGCCTCTACAGCGGATTGACACCGTTCGAGAAGTCAGCGTACGAAGGATGTACAAATGAGTGAAACCCTACTAGCCCTAGTGGCCTTTTCGCCAATTGTTGTTGCCGCCATTTTATTGGTTGGTCTCAACTGGCCTGCTAAAAAAGCTATGCCTGTTGCGTTCGGTTTAACCGTCGCTATCGCCCTAATGTTTTGGGATATGTCAGCTACTCGCGTACTGGCATCAGTATTCCAAGGTTTAGGAATTACTGTCTCTGTTCTTTGGATCGTGTTTGGTGCCATCTTCTTGCTCAACACTTTAAAACACACTGGAGCGATCACCACTATCCGTAACGGATTTACCGATATCTCTGCCGATCGTCGAGTTCAAGCCATCATTATTGCTTGGTGTTTTGGCTCATTCATCGAAGGTGCATCGGGCTTTGGTACACCAGCAGCGATCGCCGCGCCACTATTGGTTGCGATCGGTTTCCCTGCCCTAGCGGCGGTACTAATGGGCATGATGATTCAATCAACGCCAGTATCGTTTGGTGCAGTGGGTACGCCGATTATCGTGGGTGTAAACAAAGGTTTGGATACGCACAACATCAGTGAAGCGTTGGCAGCTCAAGGCTCAACATGGGAAGCATACCTACAGCACATCACGGCTAACGTTGCCGTAATTCATGCCGTGGTTGGTACGATGATTCCTGTATTGATGGCGATGATGTTAACACGTTTCTTCGGCAAGAACAGAAGCTGGAGCGAAGGTCTGGATATTCTACCGTTTGCGCTATTCGCAGGTGTGTCATTTACCGTTCCTTACGCATTAACTGGCGTGTTCTTGGGCGCTGAGTTTCCATCGCTGATTGGTGGTTTGGTTGGTCTTTCTATCGTCGTAACTGCTGCGAAAAAAGGCTTCCTAGTTCCTAAAACAAAATGGGATTTTGAAAGCGAAGACAAATGGCCAGCAGAGTGGCTAGGCTCTTTGAAAGTGGATCTGCACGACAATCCTGGTAAGCCAATGAGCTTGGTAAAAGCGTGGATTCCTTATGTAATGCTGGCCGTTATTTTGGTAGCAAGCCGCGTAAGCTCTGAGTTTAAAGGTCTATTGCAAAGCGTCAGCATGTCGTTTAGCAACATTCTAGGCGAGACAGGCGTTAGCGCTGCGATTCAACCGCTTTACCTTCCTGGTGGTGTATTGGTGTTCGTTGCTCTGCTTGCTGCTGTACTGCAAAGTGGTAGCGCAAAACCTTTGCGTGAAGCATTCGGCGAGTCAAGCAAAACGCTAATCGGTGCAGGCTTCGTATTGGTGTTCACTATCCCGATGGTACGTATCTTCATCAACTCAGGAGTGAACGGTGCTGACCTAGCAAGTATGCCTGTAACAACCGCGAACTTTGCCTCAGACCTCGTTGGCTCTGCATTCCCAGCATTAAGTGCAACGGTTGGTGCGCTAGGTGCATTCATCGCGGGTTCGAATACCGTATCGAACATGATGTTCAGCCAGTTCCAATTCGAAGTCGCGCAGACATTGTCTATCTCAAGCGTGGTTGTAGTGTCACTGCAAGCCGTTGGCGCGGCTGCGGGTAACATGATTGCCATTCACAACGTGGTGGCAGCATCCGCAACCGTCGGTCTACTAGGTCGTGAAGGCGCAACCTTGCGTAAGACGATCATCCCAACGTTCTACTACCTAGTAATGACGGGCATCATCGGTTTGGTTCTGATTTACGGATTCCAACTCACCGACGTCTTGATGAAGTAATACGAATGCAGGGCTCACTGCCCTGCCCGATTTGACACAGCTGTCAGCACTACTACCCCGACATGTTGATTTAGCTTGCTACATCAATTCCCCCGGCAGCTGTGTCGCCTTTCCAGTTTGCATAACTGACTGAGCGATTAAATCAAGATTGTTCAACCAATTATGTAAGTGGGTTACCTAAATCGCAGATTCAAAAGTAAGTGATGCAAAGGTAACTATACTCATTTTGATGCTTTTAGCGCTTAGTGCGATGAAAGCTCACTTAAGAGCAAATGCTCCACAACTTTGCTTAGAATAACCGCTAGGACACAATTATGATTATCTCAGCTTCTACCGATTACCGCGCTGCCGCGAAAGCCAAGCTACCTCCGTTTCTATTCCATTATATTGATGGCGGCTCTTACGACGAACGCACTCTGAAGCGTAATACTGACGATTTAGGCGATGTTGCACTACGCCAGCGCGTCCTACGCGATATGACAGACTTGAGTCTGGAGACCGAGATTTTCGGTGAGAAACTTGCGATGCCAATCGCACTGGCACCTGTTGGTCTAACTGGCATGTACGCTCGCCGTGGTGAAGTACAAGCAGCAAAAGCGGCAGAGAAAAAAGGCATTCCTTTTACCATGTCGACTGTGTCGGTTTGTCCGATTGAAGAAGTGGCACCAGCCATTGAGCGTCCAATGTGGTTCCAGCTTTACGTGCTAAAAGACCGCGGCTTTATGAAAAACGTTCTTGAGCGTGCAAAAGCAGCAGGCGTTACTACATTGGTGTTCACGGTAGACATGCCAGTTCCAGGTGCGCGTTACCGTGACATGCACTCTGGTATGAGTGGCCCTAACGCAGCAATGCGCCGCGTATTCCAATCCATGCGTCACCCAAGCTGGGCACTGGATGTTGGCTTGCTAGGTAAACCACACGATCTTGGTAACATCTCAACGTATCGTGGTGAACCAACGAAACTAGAAGACTACATCGGCTGGTTGGGTGCGAACTTCGACCCATCGATCTCTTGGAAAGATCTTGAGTGGATTCGTGATTTTTGGGATGGCCCAATGGTCATCAAAGGCATTCTGGATGAAGAAGACGCGAAAGATGCGGTACGTTTCGGTGCAGATGGCATTGTGGTATCAAACCACGGTGGTCGTCAGCTCGATGGTGTACTATCAACAGCGAAAGCTCTGCCAAGCATTGCGGACGCCGTAAAAGGCGATCTGAAGATCTTCGTAGACTCTGGTATTCGTACTGGTTTGGATGTTGTTCGTATGCTTGCACTTGGCGCAGACTGTACGCTGCTTGGTCGTTCATTCGTTTACGCGCTTGCTGCACAAGGTGGCGCTGGCGTAGAAAACCTACTCGACCTATACGACAAAGAAATGCGCGTGGCTATGACGCTGACTGGCGCAAAAACCATTGCTGACCTATCTCGCGATTCGTTGGTGAAAATCCCATAATCTTTACGAATACGCAGAAAGCAGAAACGAAAAAACGAGCCTCAATTGGCTCGTTTTTTTATTGCTCTTCAACCCGATAATTTGACGAGCAAGTTAGCTAACTTGGTGAACGTACTCAATGACGACTTGGTTGCCTTCGATGAACACATTGCGGATGTCACCATCCACTGTCACTCGGTTTTGCAAATGAACCGATCCCGCCGCCGACAGTTCTCTCTCAGTCAATGATGGAATCACTTGCCCAGGACGCACATGCAGCTGTTCACAAAGTTGTTTGATAAAACCTAGCGTCAGTGGCGAATTACCACGTAACAAGCCAGAAAACTCATGTAGGCTCAAACCTAGGCGTTTTGCCATTTCCATTTGAGTGATGTGCATTTTGGCTTTTTGTGACATCCAGATGTCGTAGAGCGCGTTTCTATCCAGCTCTGTAAATTCCATATCTGCCTCCGATAATTCAAGTGCCAATACACTCTCACACTTGCTTGAGATAAATGTTAGCGATAAGTCAGAGAACTTATAATTGATCGTTCGAATATTTGCGCTCAGCAAAGGTATAGCAAGGCTTGCACGCGTCCGCTTTCGATTCAAAATTCATCAGATAATAGTGATAAATGGATGAAATCCCGGAAATTACTGGGGTGATACTTCAATATCTGCTACCTTTCCCACCATGGTTCATCAGAAATAAAAGTTACTTATGTCACAGTGGTTTACCGATTTACAAAACTATGTACAAGCGCATAGTCAGGATTGGAGCGGAAGTGTTCTTTTTATCACGTTAGCCAGTTTTATCGCATGGATCGCTTGGCGAGTCATCCGTTCCCGTCTTGCAATTCTTGTCGAGAAAACCCCTTTTCATTGGGATAACATGTTGCTTGATGCGCTCAAAGCGCCAGTGAGCACACTCATTTGGTTTTGGCCTGCTACGGTGTCACTCGGCATCATTTTAGAAAGCGAACTGAATGACAAGATCAATTGGCTGAGCACGCTCAAGCTGATTCTTATTATCAGCGTCTTCGTATGGACCGTCATGCGACTGATCACCAATATCGAAGATTTCGTTCTGGAACAGAAAAACCGAGACGAAACCACCGTTCAAGCCATCGCGAAAGTTGGGCGCTTATTCATCATCACTATCGGCGTATTAACCATCATGCAGGCATTTGGCTTGTCTCTGTCTGGTCTGCTGACGTTTGGTGGTGTGGGTGGCTTAATCGTAGGTCTTGCTGCAAAAGATTTGCTGTCGAACTTCTTCGGTGGTTTGATGATTTACTTCGATCGTCCATTCAAAGTAGGCGATTGGATTCGCTCTCCAGATCGTCAAATCGAAGGCACCGTTGAGCGCATTGGCTGGCGCATGACCAGCATCCGCACGTTTGATAAACGCCCACTTTATGTGCCGAACTCCGTATTTAGCAACATCGTGGTTGAAAACCCTTCCCGAATGCTAAACCGTCGAATCTACGAAGTGGTGGGCTTGCGTTATGATGATGCCGACAAAGTGCCAGAAATCATCACCGCAGTGCGCGAAATGTTAAAGAATCACAAAGACATCGATACGCGCCAAACCTTGATTGTGAACTTTGATACCTTTGGCCCATCATCGTTGAACTTCTTTATCTACACTTTCACGAAAACCGTGAACTGGGTGAGATACCACGAAGTGAAACAAGACGTCTTATTGAAAGTCGTCGGCATCATTAAAGAGCACAACGCAGATATCGCGTTCCCGACTCAAACACTGAAGCTCGACCCGATTCAAATGGCGAAAAATCAAGAAGACAGCGGTTTTTAATTCGCTCTTAAACACACAAAGCCCACTCAACATTGAGTGGGCTTTGTTTTATTTCGGGCTTACAAAATCTCAAAAAACATCGGTTATTTGGTAAGAACCATACGCGCATTGAGCGGTTGAACTGGACGATTGTTTTCCCCCATGACGTGTTCAAATTGCGCAATTTGCTCTGCCGAAATGCTTTGTGGATCTTTGATCACAAGCCAACGCACGCCTTCTGAACATGGTGGCGTGGTCAACGAGCCGTTGAATCGGTAGTAGTCTTTGTCGCTAGGAATCAAAGCGTTTGCATCAAAAGGAGCGCGAATCGCTACGTTTTGATCTCTTTCCGGCACATTTTCTAGCAAATTCGCCAAAGCAGGATTGGCTTTGCCTTGTTCAAAAAATACCGCCACTACTGCGAGATTGCCTTGCTCATCGGCATGAACGTAATGCGCTTCCAATGGGTAAGATTTGCCGTCGACATGGTTTTCAGATGGTGTGTGGAAATGAAACTGCTTTAAAGCAAACGCTTTGCCATCAATGGTCAGAACATTCTCTCCCTCAATGCTGGTTTGCAATGTGTGACCATTGTTTGTTAGCGCAACCACTTTGCCTTGGTAATCCAATTGCAGTTTTGCTAATTCAGCTTGCGTCGCCGCATGAATATCAATCGGGCTTTGGTTTTTACCTTGCGCACATTCAGAAGCAAACTCGCCCCAATGCTCTGGTCCGTGACTTCCTTCGTAACCCCAGTTTGCTGCGTTGGCCGAACCAACGAATACCAAAGACAATCCAATCGCTGTAAGTGACTTTTTCATGATTTTCCTTATCCCTTCAAGTGAAGTGTTGTAAAAGCAAAGCCATACTAATCTCACAGGATTCGGTCGTTACAGAGTGGAAACTATGATTGCAAACAAACTTTGGAATCAACTCCTCTAGTCATGCAATTGATATGATGCTCAAAATTGAACATCAACGATTATTGAGTCGGTATAAGTGCCCGCTGGAGGGGTATCTTGGCTTGTCATTATCTGCGCGCGATAATTGTAGTTCTGTGGAGTGATACCATCTGGAATGGCATCGCCAGTATCAACATCGCTCTGTTCGCGGCGCTCAGCACCAGCCGAGCCCCAGCGCTCCGTCGATGATGACTTATAGATTTCATATTCCAAATAGTTACTATCAAATGCCATCCTTCGTTGGCCTCCTGAAGCATTTACGCCATCGTTTAAACCAATGGTGAAGGAACTGTTCTTGGTACAAGTTAACGATATAACCTGACTAACGGGATCGAAGCCCGCCACCAATGGGGATGAACCAAAATCAATATCCGGCGCGGTTATCATACAGTCGGGAGTCACTTCCAACTCGACCGTAATAGTACTTTGAGCACTCCCCTCATTCCGAATAATACATACTCCTGGTAGACCTACGCCCTTGCAGTAATTCCAATCCCAAGACGCCATAATTTGGTCTGTATAAGTTCCGGCCGAAAGGTTACTTCCAGCTCCCGTCCGAGCATAAAGAGGGAACTCAACTTGGTCTCCAAACAGCCCCAACAAATCTAACAAGTCGGTGTCTGTGAAGGTGTGCAATTGGCCAAAAACATACTCTTCTGAAAGGCTTGAATCGCCAAAGATCTGATAGTTAATTATCGAACTGGCATCTCCTTGGGTGGTCATCTGCCCACCATTGAGGCTGGTAAATGTGACGGAGACATAGTCGCCACTCAACAACGACACAAGTGTCGAAAAGTCACATGTTATCCCCGCATGCGGCTGGGCTGAACTTTGTTGCTGAGTGCTCGACACCGTAAATGAGGAAACGCTACCAAACTGGATTGAAGGTGTTGACGCAGTGAGCTGACAAGCTATTGTCGAGCACGAGAAAAAGAGAAGTAGACTAGCCAGCCAGCGATGCAAAATCATAGTGCCGCCTCATCTTCTGTTTTGAGGCAAACCTGACTATTCAGTGTTTGTATTTTTTGACTCTCGCGCTCATACAACCCTTCAATTGAAACTTTGCATGGTGACTGCCCTTGAGGATAAAACAGAATGTAACTGCCCGGGTCAACGCCTTCAAAGTAGGTAAACCCATCCCACCCAATTTGACTGACTAATCCTGTCTCTGAACGCCCAAACGTGCCAAGCGGCAGGACTAGGTGATTTTCATCCACAACGGTCATACTCAATGCAATTTGCAGCTCAATGGGAAACTCTAATAAATAACCGTAACCTGCATGTATCGAAGCGAACTGCTCTGTCGTCGAAAATGCCGCATTCGCTGGTAAAGTGAGTGGGTCAATTTCATATTTGGCGGTGTAATACGCGGTAGCCCAAGGCACTAGCAAATAGCCATCCTCGTCAGTCACGCCAACAATTTGGTTTTCATATTTAACCGGAATACCGTCAAAACCGCTGGTGCTGACCACGGCAAAGCTGTCATACACTTCGTTAGCAGGGAAGATTTTGCCATCCAATGTCGAGACCGAACCCGCCATTTCCGCAAAATAATCATAATTCCCACTGGTGCCATTGAGCCCTCCGCGAAACTGAGCCCACGAGGCACGATAGGTCAAATCGGCTTGCTTACGGTTTTCAGGATCTTCATTGAGGTCATGCGCTAAATTGATACCCCACCCGCCTTTTATAGGCGCGAGGCGACTGTAACCAACTCGCCCTCGCACATCGCCATCATCTTCCCTTTTCAGCGTTAAGCCGGCACTACCGCCAAGCGAACCAAAGGGCAACGAGAACTGCGCTAATGTCACTGCCTGACCACCAATACTGTGGTTGTAAGAGAGCGACATATTGATGTCAAAAGGCAGAACATAACTGTACGTAAGATTGAGTGTACGCGAGCTAGAATCGGTTTGCTGAATATCGAAATAACCACCGGAAAGTGAGCCCCAATCCCCTAGCCGTACTCCCATATTGACTTGCGATACATGGCGAGACTTCAGCGATGCCTCCTCCCCTTTATTAAGCTTCTCGTAATTTGGCAAATGTGACAGGGTATAGAAATCAGCTTGCTCCACTTGCGTTCTAGCAGCGAAGCTAAACAACCTAGATTGGTAACTGTAACTCAGCGCGTATGAGCTGGATTGATCTTTAAAATTACTGACTCGAAATGAGGCATCTACCGTACCTAAGTTGAACGCATTACTAACAAAACCCAGCCCTGCAACAATTAGGTCATCTTTTGCTTCAGCTTGTGTTTCCAAGGTTAACCAATCCGTCATGCCATGACGCATCGCTACAACAACGCCGCCAGCACCATATTCATTCGATGCGTTTCCAAAATCTTCTCTGAGCGCACCAATACTGGCACTGTAAGAAGTAAATCCTGTTTTCAACAAATCGGAAGAGAGGAAAAACGGGCTGGTCATGACCGTTTGTCGGCCTTGAGCATCAGTCGCAATGACGGTTGCTTCACCCGCGCCAGAGATCATGGGAATGTCGTTAATAACGAAAGGGCCTGGCCCGACGGCCATTGAGTCGGTTTTAAAGCCATTGATGAATAAATCCAAGGTCGTGGGCGCAGTGACCTCACCATAAAACGCTGGCAATGGCGTCGTCACTACGTCGGGGCGCATAGAAAAGTCATGCGACAACTGAATGCCCGCCATTCTCACCGGCTGACTCCAAGACAAAGGACGGACGATGTAGTCTCCGACTTCCAAACGAAGTCGGCGCGCCTGATTGGCGTACTCATACCCTGTATCGAAACGAGTGTATTGACTGCTTTGCTGAGACTGAACATCGCGGTGAAAATTGGATTTAAATATTCCCGTTGTAGAAAAAACGCCAAACTCAGAAAAGGCTCTGATTTCATGATCGATAGAAACCTCCTTTTGTTGGCTTTCGTTTTCATACACACCAAAAACGTTGTAGTTAAACAATCCCCCACGACCAAACCTAGCTGGAGAAAATCGCCCCATGTCGTGTGCAGATAAACTCTGCATCGGCAGCCAGTTCGGCGGAACGTCGATCGCCAGTTGCAGTGACGATTGCAAATAACGCACGTTAACCCCAGCGATGGAAGAAACGTCAATCCTGTCTTCCGTTCCTGGCAACGATTTGGCCGTAACGCCAACCGCTATTAGATCTTGCCGCTGGAGAAAGTACTGCTCGCCAATGCGCTCGACTTCGGTAATATGCCCCGTCGCTCTTTGATTGATCACCAATTCTAGTTTCAAGCTAATATTGTTAAACTTATCAAAAGAAAAGTTTTCAGGACTCGGTAACTCAGAAAAACTGTTGGGTGAGTTCGCACAAAGGCCAATATTGCTCCACGCCATAATTAGTAATCCAAGCCAAAGCAAGACATACATTTCATTGCGTCTGTTCATTATTATCATTATTGCGTCAATGGTATTTTGTAGCGTTTACCTCCAATATTCGCACTCAAACTCATATTGTTTATATTCTTATATGAAATAGGCCAAACCTTATATTGCTCTGGAAGAATATAACCGGCTAATCCTTCAGAAATCATTAACGGTTCTTTATTTGGAGAATCCAGTTGTAAATTCACCAGACGCACATGATGATTTCCTGAGTTTTTAATGTGAATAAAACGTTGATTATTTTTCTTAATCAATTGAGCTTGCAAACCATTCCACAACTCACTGTCCTTATTCTGCTGTTGAGTATTGTTAAGTCCTTTTCCATAGATAAATAAGGGGATGGAGTAGCGCATTCGAACTTTAACAGCGAGTTCATTTTCCATCGAATCGGTTAGAGGGTCGTGAGTTGGAGGCAGTTCATCGATGATCACTCGGTAAGCGTACTCTTTACCTGCTGTGGCTTCATCTTGATTGAGGATGCGAATCAGCTGTTTTTCACCAGGTTCAATTTTGACAAATGGTGGCGTGGCAATCAGTTGATTTTGATTAGAATAGTTATCTTCACCTTCATTTTGTCCCCATTTAAAAATCCTCACTTGTAAGTAAGAATCAACGTTGCCTTTATTCACCATCCAAAGGTATGTCGCATTCGTCTCCGCTGTTATTTTGGGGTAGATCGGCCAAATTAATAATGAATTGGCGTTAGTATTGGAGATAGAAACAAAAAGGAAGGTCGCTATTAATAATGATTTTTTGAGTATGAATTCCATTTCATCCCTCCGAAACATCACTTACCACTCCAAGGTCAGCGTAAGCGTATCCATATAAATTCCGGCTATTTCATTCCCATTTATTATTGCCTTTGCCCAGATAGGAAACTGAATATTATCTGGGTCTTGCGTGGTATCGACGGAATATCGTGTATCGATATCAAGCACTTGTGTGTAATCCAGATCCTGAAACAAAAAGTAGTCTACCGTCGTGACCTCTTCGCTATGCTTTAACTTGCGCACACCATCCGATGAATTCAGCCCACCGTTTAGAGAAACATTCATCGCAATACCCGGAGTACAACTTAATGTAAGTGATGAGCTGTATGTGACACTGCCTTGTACTTCCGCTGCATAAACAGAAGAATGTTCACCAAAATCCAACGTTCCTATTTGTCCAGCTTGCGTTGCGCTCTCTTCTTGTACTGCGCCATTAATCAAACAGCCTGTGTCTACTGTTGCTGATACTTGAAAGGTTTCTATCACATCAGCCAGCACAGTTGAAGAGCACCAACTCATCACGACAAGTGAAAAGCCTCTAACAACCAGCGTCACGGTTTACCAGCTTAATGTCACACTGATTGTATCTGAGTACGATCCCGCAGTGCTGCTCGTACCATAAGCTTTCGCAAAAAGCTCAATGGTCTGAGCCGTTGCGGTCGTAAACTCAGTAAGCGCCACCGTTCCATTTTGCACTATTTGGGTATTTCTGTCTGAATCGGTAAACAACTTATATTCGATATACTCGGAACCATTCGACATTGCGTAGGAGCCAGCTGCTACACTTCCGTCATACAAACCAGTGCCAAGTGTAAAGGTCGGAGTCACACCGTTACTACAGAGCACTTCAATGCCCGTCGCGCTGCCACCATTGACCACAGCATCTTGCTCAGTAAAGATCGCTGGCACGTCGCCGAAATCAAGTGAACCAAAACCAATACCAGAAGCAGTGTCTACCGCATTATTTCCGTTGATCACACAACCTTGTACAAGGTTAATGGAAACATCAATGGTGCCGCTCACTGAGGCGCCGTTTGCTTGCCAACTGAATGACGTTAATAACAGAGGCATCATCAAATATATTCTTTTCATATAAAGCTCCATTT
The DNA here is from genome assembly GCF_900460535.1 of Vibrio parahaemolyticus. Lineage (NCBI taxonomy): Bacteria > Pseudomonadati > Pseudomonadota > Gammaproteobacteria > Vibrionales > Vibrionaceae > Vibrio > Vibrio parahaemolyticus. The sequence goes on from NZ_UHIL01000002.1 coordinate 485,911, forward strand.
TCTAACATTCCACTGTATATCGATGATTGTTTTATTAGTTATAGCTCAAGTATGACAAACTAAATGCATATAAAATGCGAAACATTTAAAAGAAGTAAGTTAGGTATAAAAACAGGCACGATTAAAAAACAAATAACTACAAAAGGAAATTTTTACAAGATATAAAACCACAAAATACCCTTAAAAATAAAATGGTCATTTGGTTATTCTAAATACAGAAAGTGAAGCTTTGCTGAAGTTTCAGAAGAAAATAAAGTCGATTTGAACAGAGTCGAGCAGGAAATTGGTTATTAAACGGCAGTAAAATTCTAGGCTGAAATTAAGAAAATGGACGAAAAAGATAGGGCTAAAATAAACAAAAAGCGCCCCTTTTGGAGCGCTTTTCTTACTAGAACTGATTATTCCCAATCAAGAATAACTTTGCCCGACATGCCAGAGCGCATAACGTCAAAGCCTTCTTGGAAATCATCAATCTTGTAGTGGTGCGTGATGATTGGCGATAGATCCAAACCAGATTGAATCAGTGAAGCCATCTTGTACCACGTTTCGAACATTTCACGGCCGTAAATGCCTTTGATAACCAGACCTTTGAAGATCACTTGGTTCCAGTCGATACCCATGTCTGATGGTGGAATACCCAACAGAGCGATACGACCACCGTGATTCATTGTCGTTAGCATTGAGTTGAATGCAGCTGGGTTACCCGACATTTCAAGACCTACGTCGAAGCCTTCTGTCATGCCTAGTTCAGCCATTACATCTTCAAGCTTCTCTTCAGCCACGTTTACTGCACGTGTTACGCCCATTTTACGAGCAAGCTCAAGACGGTATTCGTTTACGTCTGTGATAACTACATGGCGAGCACCAACGTGTTTAGCAACCGCTGCCGCCATGATGCCGATTGGGCCAGCACCTGTGATCAGCACGTCCTCACCCACAAGGTCGAAAGAAAGCGCAGTGTGTACCGCGTTACCAAACGGGTCAAAGATAGACGCTAGATCGTCAGAGATCTCGTCTGGGATCTTGAACGCGTTGAATGCAGGGATAACCAAGTATTCTGCAAATGCGCCTTCACGGTTTACACCCACACCGATAGTGTTACGGCATAGGTGAGTACGACCGCCACGACAGTTACGACAGTGACCACAAGTGATGTGACCTTCGCCAGATACGCGGTCACCGATTTCAAAGCCACGAACTTCCTGACCAATCGCAACCACTTCACCCACGTATTCGTGGCCAACAACCATAGGTACTGGAATGGTTTTTTGTGACCATTCGTCCCAGTTGTAAATGTGTACGTCTGTACCACAAATCGCGGTTTTCTTAATTTTGATCAGAATGTCGTTATGGCCAACCTCAGGTTTGTCTACTTCGGTCATCCAAATGCCTTGTTCAGGCTTTAGCTTTGATAGTGCTTTAATTTTCATAGTATTCACCAAATATTGCCCCGCTCAGTGCGAAACAAAAAATCTCTATAAGGTTCATCATCACTCAACAATGCGGGATAAAAGGCTTAACCCAATGAGCCTGCTCCAACGGAGATTTGGGCAAGCCTTTGTCATCAAACCGCATCAACATGAGAGATATCGAACTTAGATAATGCCCATGTCTTTACCAACTTGGATGAACGCATCGATCGCACGATCTAGCTGCTCACGAGTGTGCGCTGCTGACATTTGAGTACGGATGCGCGCTTGGCCTTTTGGTACTACAGGGAATGAGAAGCCGATTACGTAGATGCCTTTTTCTAAAGCACGCTCAGCGAACTCCGCTGCAACTTTTGCATCGCCCAGCATGATTGGAATGATCGCGTGGTCTGCGCCGCCCATTGTGAAGCCTGCAGCTTCCATACGAGCACGGAAATGCGCTGCGTTTTCCCATAGACGGTCACGTAGGTCGCCACTTTCTTCTAGTAGATCTAGAACGCGGATAGAAGCATTTACGATTGCTGGTGCAACAGAGTTAGAGAATAGGTATGGACGAGAGCGCTGACGTAGCCAGTCAATCACTTCCGCTTTACCAGATGTGTAGCCGCCAGAAGCGCCACCCATTGCTTTACCTAGCGTACCAGTGATGATGTCGATACGGTCAACCACGTTGTGGTGCTCGTGCGTACCTGCCCCCGTTTTACCCATGAAGCCAACTGCGTGAGAATCATCAACCATCGTCAATGCGCCGTACTTCTCTGCTAGGTCACAGATAGCTGGAAGGTTTGCTACTACGCCATCCATAGAGAACACACCGTCAGTTACGATAAGAATGTGGCGAGCACCTGCTTCTTTCGCTGCGATCAGTTGTTGCTCTAGCTCTTCCATGTTGTTGTTTGAGTAACGGAAGCGCATTGCTTTACATAGACGAACACCGTCAATGATTGATGCGTGGTTCAGTGCATCAGAAATGATCGCATCTTCTTTACCAAGAATGGTTTCGAACAGACCTGCGTTTGCATCAAAGCAAGAGGTGTAAAGAATCGTATCTTCTTTACCGAGGAATTTAGAAAGCTTTTGTTCTAGCTCTTTGTGGATGTCTTGAGTACCGCAGATAAAACGTACTGATGCCATGCCGAAGCCGTGCTCATCCATGCCAGCTTTACCCGCTTCGATAAGCGCTGGATGGTTTGCTAGGCCTAGGTAGTTGTTCGCACAAAAGTTCAGTACTTCTTCACCTGTCGAGATTTTAACAGCGGCTTGCTGTTGAGAGGTAATGATACGCTCTGCTTTGTAAAGACCTTCAGCCTTCACTTCTTCAATTTGCTGTTGAATCTGTTGGTAAAATGCAGAAGACATTCGCAATTCCTTCCTGGTTGTTTTGACGAGTTTTCACTCGTTTCGAATTTGGTTTAGCCTTTACGTGACGGGCGTCACAGGCCATCAGCTATCAATTAATTGTAGTGTAAAACAAGGAAAGGAAAACGATTATCCCTCAAGGTGGAAAAGCATTAATGAATTTGAGGAACAAATAACATCAATGCTTTTCTATGAGGTTGTATTGAAAGGAGTTATGACCAAGTAGGTTGGTTTAGAAGTTGCTCAAACTCCTTCGCTGGCACAGGGCGGCTATAGTGGAAACCTTGGCCGAACTCACAGTTTAGCTCGTTGAGATAATCCACATGGCGTTGCTCTTCGATACCTTCTGCGACAATTTTAAGACGCAAGGCTTTGGCCATAGCAATGATCACGTTGACCAGTTCACGATCAGAGTCGTTCTCAAACACGTTTTGCATAAAACTGCGGTCGATTTTCAGACGGTCAAACGGGAACTTCTGCAAGTAACTCAGTGCAGAATAGCCTGTACCGAAGTCGTCAATCGTCAGCTTGGTACCCAGCGCACGTAGGTTATCCAGCATGTCTACCAACTCATCATCATGGTTAAACAACAAGCTCTCGGTTACCTCGACATCAAATTGCTCAGCAGGCAAACCCGATTCTTCTAAGCTTTGCCTAATGAACGCCAATAAGCGATCACAATAGCGGAATTGAACGCTAGAGAAGTTCACCGATACAAACAACGGCGAAATGGATTGCCACTGCGAGGCTTGATGACACGCTTGCTGAATGGCGAACTCGCCAAGTTGATGAATCAATCCGTTTTTCTCTGCAATCGAGATGAACTCTTCTGGATTAACAAAGCCGAACTTCTCATCATTCCAACGCATCAATGCTTCTGCGCCAACAATTTTACCGCTTTTCAATTCAATGATTGGCTGATAGTACATTTCGAGCAGTTGGTTCGAGATCGCATTACGCAATCGACTTTCTAGATCCAAGTAACGCTGTAGATCTTGGTTCATGTTGTGGTTGTAAAAGCAGAACGCATCACGGCCATCTTGCTTCACGCGGTACATCGCCATATCGGCACACGCCAACAACTGCTCGGCGTTATCACCGTCGTCTGGGAAAACCGACATGCCGACACTGCCTGTCAGGAAAAACTCGTGATTATTCCAAACAAACGGTTCACTAAAGGCCGATAACACGCTCGAAGCAACGCGCTTCGCGGTATCGTTATCTGGTAAATCTGGAATCACCAACAGGAACTCATCCCCACCGATTCTGGCGAGCAAATCGGTTTTTCTCGCGACGTTTTGAAGACGCTGAGCACTGAGTTTGAGAATTTCATCCCCGACAAAATGGCCCATAGAATCGTTGATCTGTTTGAAGTGGTCCAAATCAATAAACATCACCAATACTTTCGAACCCGTACGAGATGCCCGAATAAGTTCCAACGCCAATCGTTCTGAGCCATAACTGCGATTTGGCAATTCTGTTAAGGTGTCGTATTTGGCTTGGAATGCGAGCTCTTTCTCCGATGCTTTTCGACGCTCTATTTCTTTGGTGAGTTTGTGGTTTTGTTGAGAAAGAATATCTTTACGCTTTTTCTCTTCCTCAAGCTTTATCTTTAATTCCAATTTATTATTGTTTGCGATAAATGCATAACACAGCGCAATAACAATCATCACGGCGAGAATACTTAGCCCAACAATAAAGAGTCGAGAAGTAAAAATATCTCGCTCGTTGAGTGGTTCAAACCATGCCATCAATTTAAAGTGATGTTGTTCCACTGGCACTTCGAAATATATTTTCCCATCCAAAACCTTAGAAAGAAAATGATTCTCATCTGCATTAGTGGTTGAATTTTTAGTGATGGAGTCCCACACCACCATTTCAACATCTTTTATTTTCAGCACCATGCGACTGTAGCTGTCTTCGTGCTCTTGATTGGTTAATTGCTCAATAACAATATCTTTATTGATGTCCGCAATTAAAAAAGCCACTGGTTTCCCAGAAAATTTGACTTGCTTAATCACTTGAATCCGAATGTTGTCACCATCACGAGTGGCACAAACTTCTTCCGGATGCCCGTGTTGGGTCATCAAATCATGAATATCCATTGGCTTGAGATCTTTTGGGCCAGTCGTGACGATGGTTGTTCCGTCACTGCCCACCAGCGTTAACTTGTTGTAGATGTTGCTACTGTTGATCAACTTGCCGTCAATCTTCTCATCAAATCTACGCTTTAAGTTGATTAAACTTGCACCTAGGCCATATTCCATCGACATACCAGATGCTAAGTTTGCAAAAAATGTTTGAACGGTTTTGTCACTCGATAAATTATCTACGTCTTCACTTGCGATAGTAAATAAGTTGTCTAGTGTGCTTGCATAGCTTTTTACTTTTAAATCCAGCTCTCTATATTGAGAGTCTTTTAATTTATTCTGTCCAAGACTTGTAACAACAATAAGTATCGCTAAATAAATAGAAACGATTATTGCGCTTATCGTTATTATCTTTTTACTGGATATTTTTTTAACAGCCTTTTTCATCGAATTTTCTTACTATCTTCTAAGAAGTAATCGTTATAAAAGTAGTAAATGGACGGGTAGTATTTTTTAACGAGCTTTTCATACGTCCCATCTTTTTTAATAGAGTCTAAATAACGATCAAACGCTTCGCGTAATTCCGGTGAATTTTTACGGAACGCAACAGCCATTTTTTGATTTTCGGAAACAGGGCCAATGACTTTTATTTCTCCCGGCCATTTTTCTAAAGCAATTAATGTGTCTGCTACATCCAATAAGGTACTTTCAGCATCATTTTTCATGATGGCAGGTACCATTTCGTTTAGGAGTCGTTTGCCATCGGGCAAAATCACTTTGGCACCCGTGTCGTACAAGTCGTAAAGGTTTGGGTCTAGGCACGAATGCTCTAGCGCCAACACTTCTCGTCCATCGATCAACTCTTTCACTGTCTTGACGTCTTCGTCGATCGAACCACTTGGTTTAATTGGACTTAAACTTGAATCGGTACGAGAAACAAGCCATACCGCCGATGGGAAGTAGTCCTGAGAAAAGTCCAATACCTCTTCCCGCCAATCCAAAATCGTCACGCCATTGGCGATCAGATCACCCTCAATTGGCACACTGCCACCCACGACTGCGCGGTTGTGTCGGTATTGAACATCTTGACCTGTCAGCTTACCGACCATGTCACTCCACTGAGCCGGTACGTACTCATATCGCACACCTAACGAGCTCGCAAATCCTTTTACGATATCGACATCTAATCCTGTCAGCGTGTGCATTTCACCTTGCTCGATGTAAGAAACAAAGTTGGCATAAGGCACACCGATATGACGAAGCACACCACGTTCACGGATTTCTTTAAGGTCATTAGACCAAGCCGAAGAAGACATCACGGACGCGGCCAAAATCGCCACTGCAGTGATGGTTCGTTTAAGTGTTTTGACTGACATTGTGTATATCCTTCCCTTCAACAAAGCGCCCATAAATGGGCGCTTGAGTGATAAACAACGACGTTAGAACGAGTAGTACAGATCAGCAATCGCTTCGACCAATCCTTCTACATCTCGCTCATCATGGAACAAGTGTGTAGAGATACGAAGCGCGTACGTGTCGTGTCCATCATCTTTGTACAGCTTGAAGTTCGTTGTACGGATGATGTAGCCATATTCTTCACGCAGACGGTCACGGAACTCAGTCAGGATTTCTTCGTTCGTCACATCATAAAATGGGTTGAACGTCGTTAATCCACTCGTCAGCCCTTCCACATTTGGCGAGAACATTTTCGCATGTGGCAGCACGTCTTGGAGTGAGGTTTTACATTGGTCACTCAACGTTAGAATGCGGTCTTGGATTCGGTCACGACCAATCTCATCCCACATTTTACAGCTATCAGCCAGCGCTTGTTTAGCTGGGTAGTTGTCGTTACCAATGTACTGCATTTGGATTTGCTTACCTAAGTAATCCGCATGAGAAAGCGACGAGTTTATCAACCACAATGGATTTTCACGGTCGCTCCAGTATTCGTTCAAACGATTACCGTTGTCGCGCACGTATAAAATGCCTGTTGCGCCCGGGCCACACTGCCATTTATGGCCAGAACCAGAGTAGAAATCGCAATCCAGATCATGTAGGTCAAGATCGAACATACCCACCGTATGAGCACCATCCACTAACGTTGGAATTTGATGCTCTTTTGCAAGAGAACAAATTGCCTTTGCTGGCAGCGCAGTACCGGTTTTGTATGTGATGTGAGAGAACACAATCAGGCGAACATTGTGGTGCGATTCAATAGCGTCACGGAATGCTTGAATGTAGTCTTCTTCAGAAACGTCTTCAGTACCTGTAAACACTGGTAACTGAATTTCCACGACTTCTACACCAAAGCGGTGTTTTACAACATTCAGCGGAGATGTCGCTGCAATGTGTTCGTGGTGTGTAGTAAGAATCACGTCTCCCGGCTCGAAATGCAGACCATTAATGATCGAACATAGACCGTCAGTCGTGTTGCGGCTTAGGATGATTTCGTCAGCATTTGCGCCAAAACCTGGTGCAATCTCTGCGATCATGTCTGAAACGTAAGGGAACTTACCAAACTTACCTTTCATGTCCCACGGGAACTTCGCCACTAATTTGTTGTTGTCTTCATAGCCTTCAAGAACATGTTTCGGCATTGAGCCTGTTGTACCAATGTTCATGTAAGTCGTTCGTTTATCCAAAACGAACTGCTTTTGCACTTTACGCCAAAAACGCTTATCGTGCTTTCTACCTAGCCCGCGGCTGCTCCAATCAATTTTCTGTTCTCGAGCTTGTGCTACACCTGAAAAAGCAGAAGCACCAACACCAGCTACAACGGCACCCGTTGCGCCTTTAAGAAAATTACGTCGGCTGCGATTAGTCTGAATAGAATCCTTGTCGCTCATTTTTTTCGATCCTTGTCGGAAATTAGCCATATTATTAATTTTTAAACGCGTAACTATCTGTTACTAAAACATTATTACCTATTCAAACCAGACTTTAATTTTTTACTCTGCCATTAAGTGACTTTAGTTCCACTTTTTTAGCTTATTTGATGACATAAGCAACAGTTTCGCTTCCAATCAATAAACAACTGAATACATATTAAAATATTCATTAAATTGACTATTTTTATGATAAACGCTTAATAATAGTTTTATCTATAAACAAACAGTGAGCTTTGTTATAAATTCATTAAAAATTTAACTTTGTATTAATTAGAAAATTCAGCGTCATATTTGTTCAACTGCGACTATTCTTTTTATAACCAAGTAATCTCAATATGTTAAGTTTCATAAAATGGCTTGATGTTTAAATGAACAGTTAATTTTTAGACCATATATAGCGAGATCTAAAGTAGTTCAAACAAATGTACGGTCTAACTCTTAGCTGCGAGAACAAATCACTTGGATATACGCTCAAATGAATACTTTATAAAGAAGGAAATCGCATGTTAAAAGGATTGCTGTGCATCTCAGCGGCGGCTGCTTTCGTGATGACACCAAACGCGTTGGCCCAATCAATCACCATGACCGATTTGGGTACTAACCAAGCCGTCGGTACGGTGGAATTATCAGAGAGTGACTACGGAATTGTATTCACGCCGAATCTGTCAGGAATTCCTGCCGGACTACATGGCTTTCACGTCCACGCTAACCCATCCTGTGACAGTGCAGAAAAGGACGGTAAAACCGTAGTAGGTGGCGGTGCGGGCGGCCATTACGACCCAGACAATACTGGCCAACATGGTTTTCCATGGACCGATGGCAACCATCTTGGCGATCTGCCAGCGTTGTACGCCGACATGGAAGGAAACGCCAACCAATCGGTTTTAGCTCCGCGCCTCAAAATGTCTGATTTAAAAGGCAGAGCCTTGATGATTCATGCTGGCGGTGATAATCACTCGGATCAACCAGCCAAATTAGGTGGCGGCGGTGCACGCATTGTGTGTGGCGTGATCGACTAAATCAAGATCTGTCTGATTCACACTTCCTCATGCGGCAGGAAGTGTGAATCGTTGTGTATACTGATGCGATGTCGCATCGGTTTCAAGATGACTGTGATGCAGCATTAAAATGGACTGAACAATTTTAGTACCAATGCCTAGCGCGCCAGCTTGCGCATTCAGCTCTATTTGGTTGGAAAAAGTAAAACGAACTTGAGATGTATTATCGCCCCGTTTTACATCACAACTCACGGTCGCATCCGACGGACTATGCCGAAGTGCATTTTCCAATAAATTCAATATCAATCGTTCTAATAACCCCTTATCCCCTATCGCTTGGAGTGGCTCATCTACGGTAATGTTCAACGTCACGCCTTTACGTTGAAACTGACTTTGCATAGTTTCGGCGCATTCTGCCATTAGTTGGCTAATATCAATCGGAAGATACTCATAGATCGGTAGCGGAGCTTCTTGTTTTGCCACATCCAAGAGAGCGTGCAATTGCTGGGAGAGTTTTTCACTGTTGCGAAACGCCACTTCAATGAGCGGATCGGGGTCAGGATGCTGCAAACGCCAAGTTTCCAAATACCCAAGCACACTCGAAAGCGGCGTTTTTAAATCGTGGCTCAATTGCAAAAGACTTTGGCGGCGATGAGAGGATTGATATTCAAGTTGTAAAAATTGCTGCTGGATGTGTTTTGACATCAATTGATAAGAGCGAGCAATCGGCACTAGCTCCGGCACTTGATGTGCAAAATCGGGTTGTAGGCGAAAGTCGTGTTCGGCTTGTTTTTGCAGTTGATCGGTCACACGTTCAATCGGGTTTAACAAGCTGCGCTTAACCAAGAAATATGAGCCAAAAGCGAAACCTAAAATCGAAATAAGCACTAAACCCGCAAGCGCCAAGTACGGCGAATCCACTTGAGCATTGGCAATGGCCGTATGACGAGAACTCCCGATCACCACGTACAAATAACCAATGGTTGAGCCAAGCTCCTCTATCGCTGCGACAGAAAAGACTTTATGTTCATCACGATTACGCGGGTCATCGCCTAGAATCGGGAAAGGTTCACCACTGAGAAACTGACGAATAGGAGCCAGATTCACCGCGCCCATCAATTCCGTCCCTTCTGGCGCAGCGTGCGTAGTAATGTTGCCTTGGCTATCAAGAAAATAGATTTCGAAATCAGGCCCTATCAACATGAGGGTGTGGAAAATCGACTTGAGTGCTTTGGGATTGTAGTCCGTACCAATCATGAGCGGATTATCATCCCGCATGTGACTGGCTAGATCTTGATGTAAGCTTTGCTTGGTGCGAAGCTCAATCGTCTCTTTTTGCCAATTGTAAGTCAGCGCTATGGCCGCCATCGCCAAACAAAACCAAACAGTGGTGAATACCACCAAACGAGATTTGAAGCTCATCCTATCGCCTCCTCACACCGCCCATTATGGGCGCGGCTGAAATTTGTACCCAACACCCCAAACCGTTTGAATAAAATGATGCTCTGAGTCCGACAACGACAGCTTGCTGCGCAAGCGATTAATGGTGCTACAAACCGTGTGATGATACCCAGCATGATTGGTGTTCCAGACATGATCCAACAGCTCGTCCTTACTGTAGACTCGACCGGGACGAGTGGCGAGAAACTGTAACAAGGTGAACTCGGTTGCCGTCAGCGCGACGTCTTTATCGTTGAGCGAAACCTGATGTAGTTGGGGAATGATCTTCAAATCACCAAAGTTAAGTGCCTCTTCTTCTGGTCTCTCTGGAGTCGGCTTTTCAGCGACTTGATTGACGCGCCGAAGTACATTTCTCACCCGAGCTTGAAACTCTAAAACACTAAACGGCTTTGTGATGTAATCGTCGACATCAGCTTCCAATCCATCCACTTTATCCATCTCACCGTCTCTTGCAGTCAACACCAAAACTGGCGTCCAATCTTGCCGTTGACGCAAGTGATGGCAGATATCTAAACCATCACCATCGGGTAAACCTCTGTCGAGGATCACCAAATCAAACGACTGCTGCTGATAAGCATTTCTGCCCGCTGCAACGCTGGATTCTCGACTGACTTGATGCCCCTGAAACTTGAGATGCATTTGAACCAGTTCGGCCAAGTCATCATCGTCTTCAATCAACAATATGTTCGCCACCACGTTGGTTGTATGCCGTTCCATGATCCTTTCCTTGTCTGGGAGACGCCTCATTCTGCAAATGACCGGGACGGAGCCGTATTTCTTTCAACAAGGTCAAAAAGTGCTCTGGTGGTGGAGTGAGGGATAAAAGCATGAACAAACACTTTTAGGAAAGGATCCGCCACCAGAGCAGGTGAGTTATTCAACGCGCGTGATCGTGACCTTCGCTCCAGGATTTAGAAAACGATGGTTTGCCGACAAGGTTGAATCCGCCAGTCCATCATCATGGCTGATGACCCCAGCGTGAAACGCGACCGCATCATTCATATCATTTCGGGTTGAGTTAAACCCTTCTCCGCCACCCGCTGGGCCGGGAATCGTGGCTGCCAATTCATCATTAAGCTCTGTGCCAGAATCCCACACGTTCATGTTCATCTCGTAACTGTCACCCACTGCGAGTGACTTGAGCGATAATCCCGTTTCGCCAACAAAGGCATCATTAGTGTTCACAAGCATCGAAGCCAGCGACAGATAACCATAACGATGAGGATTGACCGTGATGGAGACTTCGTCCGATGCGCCCGGCAGCAGCAAACCGTTACCAGAGACACCTTGGTAGACGTTGTCGTCACTGTTCATCAGAGCAATCAGCTCGGCATTGCTGCCACCCTCGGCTAAGTGTTCTAACTCAACCGACGCACTTTGACCAATTTCGAATAGCTGAAAATTGCTATTGTGAGTCAGCACCGCCAATGGAGACATCGGTTGATTCGCCGTTAAGTTCTCGACATTCACCGTATATCGGTATGGCTTCGCGACATCATTATCGTCATCATTCGGACAACCAGCGAGCACTCCGACAGAGGCCGCTACCAGTAAGATTTTGTATTTCATACCTCCTCCTTACTTCACAACAATTGTGATGGTTGCAACTGGATTTAACCAACGATGATGACTGCTATCGAGATCACTCTTGCCACCAGCTGGATCGCTGTCACCCAAATTACCCGGATGAATGTGAACCTTGTCGTTGCTCACCGCCGTTTCTACGCCAGTACCACCGCTACCGAAGGTAATAAAAGGAGGATTAGGAATGCTGGACGCTAACTCATCGTTCGCTTCAGTGCCCGCGTCGTAACTGTTCAAGGTCGCTTTGTAAGTGCCCGCTTCGGTTGGAATTTTCCAACTGTCTAAACCAACAAAACCATCATTGGTTGGCAATAACATCGCGCTAAGTGAGAGGTAACCGTGATCGCCACTATCCAACGTAAACGTGGTCGCAGCGCCCGGATTGAGAATACCGCCCGCAGGGTTTTCTACGACTGCGCCGCCTGCGTTGCCAATCACGGTCGATAATCCAGAAATATCCCCACCTTCAGCCATCGCTTCAAGCTCTGCTGTGGCGGATTCTCCGACTTTAAACATGTGCAGATCTAAGCCATGCGCCGCGACGATAAGCGGTGTAAAGTAAATGCCTTTGGTTGCGTTGGTAACCGTAATTTCTAGTTCCGCCGCTTGAGCTGATGCCGCGCCAACCGCCAGAGCAACAGACGTCATGACAAGACTAAGTTGGGTACGTTTTTTCATTGTGAATCCATCCTTTTATGAGAGTGAAACCCAAGCCCTTGAACATCGTCTTTTGTTGGCTTGAGCAGCATTGCTTTCGAACGTTTGTCATTCTTGTCTTTAAGCATGACGAGCAAATATCTCGGTAACTTCATCGAATTCTCATAAAATTCTCACAACTTCTTATCTCTTTCATTCCGTTATAAAATAGCGCCCATCAGTTCCCCAAACGCACATTAAAATGCTCAACAATTTACTTACTGCATACTATGGAGAAATCTACGGTATTGCCTTTTTCAGTCACTATCTCAACAACTACAAACAGGCAGAGCAACGCGCGCTTTGGCAAACTTTAGTCGACGTGGAAAAACTGACCGCTGAAAAACTCAAACCTGTTTTGCAAGCACATGGAATGGAGATAGAAAACCGTCATCAAGAAATGATGGAAAAAGGTCTTTCCGATGCAGAAAAGTGGATCGATTTACCTTGGTCCGAGCTGGTTGCCACGCTACTCAATTGGGTTGAGCCGTACGAAGTGACATACCGAGAATGGCAAACACTCGCGATAGAGAAGAATTCAAACGCTGTCAATTTTCAAACTGCATTTGATTTAGTCGCAGAACATGAAACCGCCATTTATCAATGTTGGCAGCGTTATCAAGCTAACGAGTCTGGGTTGCCGATTCTTCATGCCTTTTTGGCAAAATATCGTTAAAGCGAGACTGGCACACTTGCACCTCGTAAAGCCCTGCCAGACAATACTTTTAATACGCCGCGTCGAACGGAATCTTTATGGTTAATCCAAAACTCATTGCTCTACTGCCCGATTTGGCCTCCTTTATTTTGGTGGTCAACGAAGGCAGTTTTACTGCCGCAGCCAAACAGCTTGGCGTTACCCCATCTGCGTTAAGCAAACTGATCACCCGTTTGGAGCAAGCCCTCAACGTGAAGTTGTTTGAACGCACCACGCGCAAGCTGATCATTACTCAAGCAGGGCAAAAAGTGTATGACCAAAGCATTGCGATGGTTAATGCCGCGCAGCAAGCCGTTGAGCTATCTGCGGAAGAACATGCCGAACCAACTGGTGCGCTCACGGTAGCGGCACCAGAGGCGTTTTTAAACTCGGTCTTACAACCGTTCGTGCTGCCTTTTTTGCAACGTTATCCAAAAATTCAGCTCAAGCTGCGCGCTGCCGACGGGGAAATCGACCTGTTTCGCCAGGGCATTGATGTCGCCTTTAAGCTCACCGATAAACCGGATGAGAATTTGGTGCTCAAAGAGATAAGTAAAACCAATCTGGTTTTGTGTGCGTCGCCAGACTACCTCGCACAAAGAGGCATGCCAGAACATCCGACGCAACTTGAACAGCACGACTGTATTTACCTAGCAGAAAACGACAAAGACAACATTTGGTCGTTTTTTAAAGAAGAGGCGTTTCATTCCATCGCGGTCAGTGGTCGGTATGCGGTCAACCATTCGCAAATGCGCCTAAATGGTGTCAAAGCAGGTTTAGGGATTGGCATCTTCCACGATTTCGTGGTGAAAGAGGCATTAGAGCGCGGAGAAGTGGTCGAAGTGTTGTCCGATTGGATGATCAAAAGTAACTACCACGGTGCGGTCGCTATGCAGTACGCACAAACCAAATACATGCCTGCACGTCTGCGTGTATTTCTCGACTTTGTAAACGAACATCTCGTGTCTAAGGAACCCAACCATGTTTAATGCGATTCATCACGTCGCTATCATTTGCAGTGATTACCCAACATCAAAGCGTTTTTACACCGAAGTGCTAGGGCTACAAATCATCGCAGAAAACTATCGTGAAGCGCGAGACTCCTACAAACTCGACCTTGCGTTGCCGAACGGATGTCAAATCGAGCTGTTCAGCTTTCCCGGCGCACCGGAGCGACCAAGCTTTCCGGAGGCGCAAGGCTTACGACATTTGGCGTTTCAAGTCGACAACGTTGAAGAAGTAAAAGCGTATCTGGAATCCAAACACATCGCTGTTGAACCCATTCGCATTGATGAGTTTACGGGCAAAGCATTTACGTTCTTCCAAGATCCCGACGGCTTACCATTGGAGCTTTATCAAAAGTAAAAAGAGCCAGCAATTCGCTGGCTCTTGTTTTATACCAATACGACACCTTAGTTCAGTGCTGCTTTTAGCTTCTCGACACGGTTGAACACCAACCAGTCCAACAGCAAAACGCTCACAATGGCTAAACCGCCCATCGGGAACGCGGCACAGATGGCAACCAATGTGGCTAACCCCCATTTCCACACTCCGTCATGTTGAAATTGTGGCGGCGCGCCAAGCGATGCGCTGCGACTTGGTCGACGTAACCACCACATTACCACTCCGGAAATAGCAATCAGAATAAATGCCAGACAGAACAGCACATTCAACGCCTTGTTGATGATGCTTACGTCTCCTTGGTGAAGTGAGATACCCGCAGCCATTAACTTGGCAAACCAGCTGTAATCCTGCCAAGTCACATCCACCAGCAAACGACCTGAGTATTGGTCAAAATGGCTGGTTCGATCTTGTCTTGGGTCAGAGATGTCCCCTCCCATTGAGTTGGCTGCAACGGTGTAAACACCGTTATCTGAACGAGGCAAGAATATTTTGTAGCTGGTAAAGCCCATCATTTCGGCTTTAAGAATAATGTCGTCAATCGATAACGCGCGATGGCTCGCCGTGTAAGACGACCCCCTTTCCATGTTCGCGTGATCATGGGCGGGTTTATCTTTCGATTCAGGTACGGCAGCAAGCTCTAAGTTCCAAGGCATTTCTTCTGACGAACCGTGGTTAAGATCCTTATGCGTCAATGTCGACTCTGGCTTTTCACCCCAAGTGTAATAGGTCGGAAACGTGTTCCAAGCTTGAACCATCTTTGCACCCCAAATTCCAGCCCAAGACAAACCAGAAATCAGGAAAAACAGTAACACGAGGGACAACACACCACCTAGGTTAGCGTGCACATCGCGCAATAAAATACGAGAACCTTGGGCAATACGGATTTTCAAAAAGCCCGCTCGACTGGCGTTGTCGCGAGGAAGCCAGAGATACAAGCCCGACACCAAAAGTAAAATACCTAAGCTGGCTGATATTTCGATTAAACGATCGCCAAGCTCACCAATCAGTAAGGTGCCATGAATGTTATTCATCAGCTCATAAACGCTGTCTGAGCGATCAATGGAGCCTTGAACCTCGCCCGTATATGGATCGACTGCAGCAACGAGCGAACGTCCATCTTCCGCTTTAATTGAAAATCGGTTGGCAAGATGCGCTGTTTTGGCAGGCACAAATTGAGTAACGCTGAAATCGGGATAGGCTTGCTTAACCGACTCTAACTGGACGGACACTGGTACTTTGTGCTCTTGCGGCACCACTTTTAGCGTAGTCTCATAACGAGCCAGTTCAATCTCATCATCAAACAGCATCACCAGTCCGGTGACGGACAGCATGAGCATAAATGGGATAACGAATAATCCTGCGTAGAAATGCCATCGCCACGTCATAAAGTAGATGGATTTTGCGCGCGACGCTTCCTTGAGTTGAGGCTTTGTTGAGTTTCTCAACATGTTTATTTCCTTTTCATTTTTGCACGCCAAAAACGCTGACCAAATGCTTCCCCCACATGCTTTTCTATGCGGTGAAATTTGGACAGGTTTGGGAATGCGACTGCTTGAATGAGCAGTGTATGTGTGACTTTACTTATTGTTTTTATGGATTATGAAAAAGAAACCACAGGCGGCGCGCGCGGAACTGGCGTTTCAAATCGTACACTTAGAGCCAAAAAAGTGTAGCGTTCAGAAATTACCGAGCTCAGTCGTGAAAGTATCGGTGTAGTTGGAAGTGAATCTTGGTGGAAAGTGGAAAAGTGACTAAATGGACACGGCTTGCCCTTGTGCGTCACCGAGCTGTCGCCCTCTTCTATCTGAACCAGCTCGAAACCGTTTAGCGTACAAAGCGTCGCCCACACGCCCATGCTGTTACCATGAGCATTGATAACAGGCATCAGTGTCACGAGCACCCAACTTAAGGCGCTAGCGAATAACATGGAGCGATAAAAAGGAATTAATCTACGCATAACGGTGACTTAACAAATTTCACACAGAGTAGCCAATTCTGAGTTTCAGCTCAAAAAGAGGATCAATAAGTGATTACTACCTCACAATCATCATGTTGACAGAGACAAAAAAGCCCGCAAATTTGCGGGCTTTCTTTCAATCATTCATGCACGTAAGCGCTGCTTAACCAAACAGCTTGCTCCAAATGCTTGGATTACGCTTGTCGTGGTACTCTTCACGAAGGCTATCGATCTCACGCAGTTGCGCTTTTGCTTCTGTCAAATTACCTGCATCCAGATCCGCTTCGATTTTGTCTAGCGTTACCGACAGCTTGTTGAAACCTTCTAGGTAAGTATCAAACTTTTCTGGTGGGTAATTACCACGTTTTGACTGTTCTACAATGGCTTGCAAGCTATCAATCGCTGATTTCATGGTTTCCACGTCAGACGCTTCTGCGGCCTGTTTGAATTCCATCTTCATCTGCTTCATGTTTTGCTTCAAATCAACCGCTTCTGCCATCGCGTATGTTGAGCCAAACGCAATCGCACACCCTAGAACTAAAGGACGTAACATTTTCACTTCTCCATTTTAGTGCCGAATTCTGTGTCGGCTTCGTTTACCCAAATAACTCGCCACGCTAATGCGCATTGTAGGAATATTCGGGTATTTAAGAGGGGCAGTGTAAAGCAATCTTACCTAGGGTGCATACCTAAAATGTAATCAAGTTTATGCGTTGCGAATCTCGTCATACTCTGCGATTGGCAAGCGGCCACGCAGTTCAAGAAATGACAAAAACTGTTTAGCAGAGTGAGTAATCACTTTGTTGCTATCAATATCAAGGTTGTCCATCAGCTCACTGACAAGATCCAGATTGCCCACATCATGACAAAAGTGTGCATCGCTTCCCGTAGTAAAATACACATCTAACGCTTTGCCGATTTGCGCAATTTCATGACAACGATCCACACTGCCAACACGGCTGTTGCCTTTGAGCGTGGTGTTATTGATTTCTATCGCTACATTGTGCTCTCTAGCGCACTTCAGCACTTGTTCAAAATCGAAGTCGAAGTTCGGGTTACCCAAATGCCCTAACGCATCAACGCGACCGCTTTTGATGACGTTTATCAGCGCTTCAGTATGGGCTTCTTTATTGGCAGGTGGAAAAACGGGCTCGTGGAAACTGGCAATAACCCAGTCCAAATTGCGATCGACGCTTGGCGGAATATCAATTTCACCTTCAATGTTAAGTATGTTGGATTCCACTCCGCGAACGATGGCAACACCTTCAAGAAAACGAGGCAGAATTTTTTGGTTGGAGAAAAACCAGTAGTGAGGCGCACCCGGCATCGACTCCGCATGGTCCGTCGTGCAAAACATGGTTAACCCGTTCTCTTTTGCCGACTTTGCGTTTTCAATCAACGTACTATACGCATGACCACTCGCGTAAGTATGCGTGTGGGTATCAACCTTAAATTCCATCATCCAGTCTCTTGAGTACTCAAATTTGCGGGTATTGTATACCCTCGTGCGGTCAAGATGTAGCGAACACCGAAAATGCGGCGGTGAACGCTCTCTTACTCAGCCTAGAAATGGAAAAAGTGCGTCTCGATATTTAGTGCTATTGCGAGTCCGTTTCCTCACAAATACTTTTAATCAATGGCAACGCTTTTTCCCACCCATTGTTGAACATCGATACAAAGTCACTGTGAGTGTGAATGGTGATGTTGAGCAACAAGCGTTCGTCTTCTGTGTCGATCTGATAGATCTCACGAGATCCAATCCACTTGGCGGCAATATCGGCGTCCAACTGTTGCCTATTGTCGGGGTTAAAGATGGCAACATGATGAAACTCCAGCCGATGCAGTAGCTGCACAGAATCAATCACTGCGCGAGTGCCGCCCATATCCGGATCAAAAAAGGTGATGTCGCTGCCCTCTTCCCACTCCCCTTCGAATTGAGATTGAGGTGAAAATGCCTGCGCCCAACGCTTGTAAAGCTCAGCATCCGTCAGCACTCTCCATACGCGCTGCGGAGTCGCGGTTATTTCTACGTAATAGTTTAATGTAAGCATGTTTTCTCTCCCTGAACCTTCATTGACGCTAGTTTATTCTCAGGAAAAATCAAATTTGCTTGCGTTTTAAATGCTTATCTCAACTTACTTTTACCAGACACTAAGATGTTCTCGTTTGTAACGCCTTGCTTTGATGATGCTTGACCAATACATCCCAGCACCCATTCAATACCGTCGCGAGCACAATTAAGCCCATGCCCGCGATTTGAGTGCGGCTCATTACATCAGCGAAAAAAAGTGATTGCCAAACGGCCGTAAACAACAAGTTGGTAAAAATCAGTGGTGCGAGTTGAGAGCCGCTACTGGCCAGTTGATAGGCTTTTGCACGAAACACTTGAGTATTGATGATCAACATCGACATGACTAATAGCCACAGCACACTAGGCTCAACGGATAGTGAGAATGAATGAGCCCCCAACAGTCCAGAGCCATCGTTGATAAGCGCCAAAGGCAGAATAAATAACGCGGCAAAGCTAAACGCCCAGAAGTTGATCTCTAGCGGCGACATATTACTTTTGCTGACTTTATACAGCGTCAATTGTGAGCCGGAGTTAAACAAACCACCAGCCAAACCAAGCAGTAAGTCGTATCGCAAAGTAAATTCGCCTTCCGTTCCAGCCAACAACACCACACCACTAAACGCCATCACAATACCAAAAACGGTGGACGCACGAATTTTTCCATGCCAGACAAGCTTTTCAATCACAGGCATAAACAACGGGCCTGTAGCAAAAAGGACAACACTTTCGACCAGTGTTAACGTTTGAAGAGACGCAATAAAGCAGAGTTGAGACAGACCAATACAAAGTGCGCGTAGCAAAGTGGGCTTCAACTCGGTCGATTTCGGCAGTTTGATGCCTTTCGGGATCAGAACTAAGAGCAAGATAAGCGCAGGTAGGAAAAATCGCAGAAAGCTGAACATGGTTACCGAAAGCGCCTCAGACAGCTGCTTTGCTAGCAAGCCCGTAACAGATAAGCTTAATGTAGACATCAACATAAATACGATGGGTTTGTGAACGTGATTCATTAGATACTCCTTAATTCTCGGAGCATTTTATGAAAAGTGACTTTATAGAAATAGCGAGTAATATTAACCACTATTGTAAGTAAAACTTACACATTGAAAACAGGTTCGTTCCATGCGCAAATTAGTACCATTAAAATCCATCTACGCGTTTGTGGCGGTGGCAGAATCAGGCAGTATGACGGAAGCCGCCCAGCTTCTGAGCGTTAGCCACTCGGCGATCAGCCAAGCGATTAAATCTCTCGAAAGCCAAGTAAACAAACCGCTTTTTGACCGCATTGGACGCCATGTGTACCTCAATACGGAAGGCAAAAAATACTACCGCAAAGTCGCGCCAGCGTTAGAACAAATCGTCGATGCAACTGAAGCACTGATGCACGATCAAAACTCTCAACGCATTACGCTAAACATGGTGAATTCCTTGGCACTGCATTGGTGGATCCCACGTATGCCACGCCTTCAAGCCTATGCGCCCCAACTTGATGTGCGCCTATCTAACCTTTCTGGACGGTTCAATTTGGAACAAGAAGGCGTTGATGCTGCGTTGGTGCATGGCAAACCTGAAGAGTGGCAAGACTACTATTGCGAAAAGCTCAGTGAAGACGAACTGGTATTAGTGTGCAGCCCTGATCTCATCGACCACAGCAATCCAGTTAATCTTTCTGACATCTTAAAGACGTATCCGCTCATTGAGGTCACGAATGAGCGCAGAAAACACGATTGGCAAGTCTGGTCAGACGCGATAGGAGCCGCTCGTCCAAAAAACAAAAAGCCGATCACTTTTAATATGTCGATTCAAGCGGTACAGGCAACCACGCGTCGTTTGGGTGTGTTGGTGACTCATCGTTTGTTTGTGAAAGACGACATCAAGTACGGTCAGCTGATCGAACTTGGTGAGCCTGTGATCAATCCTAATCAGCAACTTTATTTTGTGTGCCCACCGCATAAGCTCAAGCAAGAAAGCTTTCACCTATTGCGCTCGTGGTTAAAACAAGAATTTGCGTAACTGAGCCTGTTACTCAATACGTTAACTTGAGCTTGGTGAACTCTCGGCTAAAGTAAATAGAGTGCGAAAAAACTCAAGGATGAGGCTATGCGATTGTTTCATAGAGTAGTGATTGGGGCTTGTCTCGTTGTACCAGCAGTGGGTAATGCCAATGACGGGGCAGAGCTTGACGAGCAAGGCATTTCAACCGCGATTATTGGAGGCCAGCAAGCGTCTCAAAATCAGCTCCCGTTCTTTGCTCGGCTAATTTTACACAAAACGGGCGACCGACAATTCGCGAATATTTGTGGTGGTTCTATCGTTAATGATCGTTTCATATTAACGGCCGCCCACTGCGTAGAATCCTCGGTTTTTACTGACGGTTGGACAGCAAATGACCTCCGTGTTCTGGTAAAAAATCCAACCATGAACGATGTTTATGTCGAAGAGTTCAAAGACGTTCGCACTATTACAATTCATCCCAACTATGATCCTAATGACCTATGGATTAATGACTTGGCGGTATTGGAGTTAACCCGACCAATTACCGATAACGTTCAGTCCATCACTCTGCCTCAAGATTTTGGCGATTACAGCGGCGAATCGGTTTATCAAATCTTTGGATTGGGACAAACGTCCACGACCGACACCAGCGGCCCGAACTATTTGCGATGGGCGGAGGTTCAACCGCTTTCTGATGCCCAATGCGCTTCTCTCGTTGTGGGGTATAACGATCAAGAAAACATTTGTGCAAATGGCTTTCCAGACCGTAGCTATACCGGAATATGTAGCGGAGACTCTGGCGGCCCACTCACCTATCAAGACAGCAACGGTATGTATCAGCAAATCGGGATTGTGAGCTACGGCTCATCCATTTGTAAGTCGGCAGCCATTCCGAGCGTCTTCACAGAGATTCTGAATTACACCTCGTGGATAGAGGCAAGAACCAGTTCTGGGGTTAAAACCGTTTATAACGCGAGCTTAGCAGCCTTAGAGGATTACCATAGCGAAGGTGATTCAGGCTTTGATCCAGAAGACACTAATGTTTCAGGATTTAGCGATAACGGCAGCGGCGGTGCAATGGGTGCAGGGTTGTTGTTCTTTGGAGGATTATTGGGTTGGCTGCGACGCAGAAAGACGACGTAACGTTTCTCTTTACTAGATAAAAATAAACGCAAAACGCTTACAACGTTTTGCGTTTCACGCGAGAGTTGATGATGTCTTCAATCAGCTTTTGCTCTTTTTTGGCTTTCTCATAATTTTGCTTGGTACGCCATCTCTCTAATACCTTTTCCAACCCTTGAACGCGAGCGTGTTTGTGTTCTAACGTTTTTTGTACTGATGCACATTCAGCTTGCATCACCGCTTGTTCTTGCTCGTGGTGACGGAGCATTCTTTGCAGCATCTGATCAACGCGGTTGAAGTTCATCAACGCCGCGCTATTCAAAGACGGAGAGGACAACGCCGATTGACCAGCGTGCCCTTTGAGAGCTGAAAGTTGTTGCAACTGCGTTGAAAGATGATTGTGACGCTGACGCATAGCGTCGAGCTGTTGCCCGACCCTATCACGCTGCTTTTCTTCCATTTGTTGCAGTTTGCCGACCGCTTTAAGTTTGGCTTTCATCGCTGCGTTCGCTCTCTACGGTGCACCTTGGAACATTTGAGCCAGCTCAGTCAAACTGGTGGTGTAATCCACCGCCTCGTTCGCTGATTGCTGTAAGTACGAACGCAAATGCGGATACATCGACACAGACTGATCCAACTCAGGGTCCTGACCCGGTTGATAGCCACCAAGCGGAAGTAACTCTTTCACCTGAAGGTAATTGGAGTACATTTGGCGGAAGTTGTTTGCGATGGTGGAATGAGCAGGTTGCGTACAAGTGCTCATACAACGGCTGATAGAAGCGTTGATATCAATCGCCGGATAATGCCCTTGTTCCGCCAGCTGGCGCGACAACACAACGTGTCCATCCAAAATGGCACGAGCAGAGTCCACGACTGGGTCTTGCTGATCGTCGCCTTCCGCCAGTACAGTGTAAATCGCCGTTAAGCTGCCATGAGGATTTTCACTGTTACCCGCTCGCTCTAATAGCTGCGGTAACACACTGAATACCGAAGGCGGATAGCCGCGCGACGCTGGTGGTTCCCCCAAAGATAACGCGATTTCACGTTGAGCCATCGCGTAACGCGTTAGGGAATCCATCAACAAAAGTACATCTTTGCCTTGATCTCGGAAATACTCCGCGACGCGGTGACAAAGCAGTGTCGCTCTAAGTCGCATCAATGGTGATTCATCCGCAGGAGCTGCAATGATGATGGCTTTTTCTCTCGCCTCTGGCGTTAAGTTGCGTTCAATAAACTCACGAACTTCTCGACCACGCTCACCAATCAAACCCACCACAATGACGTCCGCTTCCGTGTTTTTGGTGATCATCCCCATCAACACACTTTTACCAACACCACTGCCCGCCATTAGACCAATACGCTGACCTTTACCGACCGTCAGCAAACCGTTGATCGCACGAACGCCAACATTAAGCGGTGTATCGACAGGACGACGCTTAAGGGGGTTGATCGGTTTAGGTTCAAGTGAAACACGATCGCCCCCTTTAAGCGGCATGCCGTCATCCAATGGCTCGCCTAAGCCGTTCACCACGCGTCCCATCCACTGAGAGCTGAGTTGCACGGTACTGTCGCCGTCTAATGGGATCACCTTCGCACCTGCAAACAAACCGCCTAAACGGCGGATTGGCATTAAGTACGCAACGGTATGATCAAAGCCGACCACTTGTGCTTCGATCATATCGCCTTCGGCGGTTTCCACTAAACAACGTTGCTCAAGCTTAAAACGACATCCAACCGCTTGTAACATCAAGCCGTTCACTTTAATCAAGCGTCCGGTTACTCGCGCAACGGGAATAGAATCAAGCGATGCTAGTGCATCGCTCAAACGCTCACTTAATAGTTCGTGGCTTAATGTACTACTCATTTTCAGACTCAACCTGTGGAATGCTGACTTCGTCTAACAAGTGCTGTTTTACGTTGTCCATGCACGCCTCTAAGCGTGAGTCACAACTGGCGTCCGCTTCCGCATCATCCGTCACTAACTGACAACCACCAATTGGCAGTTCGTTGTTGGCAACCAGCTTCCAAGACTTAGGCAGATCCGCGTTAATGTGCGTAATGCGTTCTAGATCTTGTGGGTTGAGATGAACCGTCACGGTTTCCGCTTTGCCCGGCATCGCAGACAGTGTTTCATCCACCAGCGCCAGAATTTGCTGTGGCATCAGAGTAAGCTCGGCACGAATCACCTGCTGAGCCACCTTCTGTACCAACTCACAAATCATGTGGCGTTGCTGCTGCTCTTTTTCACTTTGCCAGCGAGATAAGGCTTGGAACAAATCATTAACTGGCTTCGCCGCTTCTAAAAAGCCTTGCTTACCAGCTTGTTCACCAGAAACAAATCCTTTCTGGAAGCCTTCTTTCTGACCATCGAGCAAGCCTTGTTGCTTACCTTGCTCAATACCTTGGCGTAAACCTTCTTCATGACCTTGTTGCAGCCCCTGTTGGAAACCGGCTTCAAGTTGCTGCTGAATGTCCACTTGCGACTCTTGCCAACCTTGGTTGTCCAAGCCGAACTCTTCATCAACCGCAACTGGCTGAGCCAGCGGCGGAAAACGGTGTAAACGGTAACCACTTGGAGGCAGTCGCATAATGTTCGATCTTTGTTCTGCCATGCTTTATTCCACCGTTGGCTCTTCGTATAGAAGCAACTGAACTTCACCCGACTCATCAAGCTCGCGCACCATTTGCATGATGTCTTGGCGCGCTTTCTGAACTCGACTTAGTGCAACTGCACCACGCGCTTCCATATCGTCTTCTAGCGCTTTCACCATACGTTGTGGCATTGAGCGTTTGATCGCTTGCTGCAACGTGATATCCGAACCTTTCAGTGCCGTAGCCCAAAGCTCGAGTGGAATTTGCTGTACGAGCATGTCCATGGTTTCTTCACGTTGACGGCCCAGCACCATGAAGTCAAACATGTTCTCTTCGATGGCGTTAACCACTTCTTCATCATGCAGTTTGAGCATTTCCATCAATGAACCACGGTCGCCTTCAAAGCGGTTGATGATGTCTGCCGCTTGCTTAACGCCAGAAAGCGGTACGCTTTGGCTTGCAGACACTTTTTCGATACAACGTTCAACCAGTTCATGCAGATCGGTCGCGACTTGGTGATCGATGTCTTGTAGCTGCGCAATACGGAAGATGATTTCATCATGGTAGTCTTGCGGCAAATGCTTCAGCACGGCAGATGAGCTATCCGCTGGCAGATAAGCCAAGAAAATGGCTTGCATCTGCGGGTGCTCGTTGACGATAAATCGCGCCAGCGTTTCAGCCTCTACCCATTGCAGACGCTGCATGTTGTTGCGAATTTCGTCACCGTACAGGTTGTTCAACAGACCTTTAGCAAGATCGTTACCGAGCGCCTTACGCAAGGTGTTCGACAAGTACTCTTTCGATGCACCACGAATACCACTGTGCTCACGAAAATCTTCAAAAAAGTTTTGAATCACGCCGCGTGCTGAATCGCTTTTTATGCCATTCAGTTTCGCCATTGCGCGAGTCACACGCTGTGTTTCATCGCGGGTGAAATGCTGCAACACTTTGGCCGCTGCATCCTCGCCCATGCCCAGTAGCACAAGCGCGGTTTGTTCTACATAACTAAGCGTTTGTTTTGACGTCAACTGAGCTGTGTTCATTGATGTTTACCCATTGTTTCAGTATTTCGGCTACGCGCTCTGGCTCTTCATTAGCAATAAGCTGTAGGTGTTTCAATTGAATCTCTAGTGGAGAACCTGCAGGAGGCAGCATGTCGCTGTTCACATCCAGACCCGTCGAGGCAGAAATGCCTTTTTCAGACAGACGACGGTTAAGCACTTCTTCATGCTCACGCTCTTCACGTGTTTGCAAGTTGTCGTAATCAGGCTCTTCTTGTGGCGGCTCAGCAAAGTTCAGTTCAGGAACTGGCTTGTCTGCGCCAGTTAGGTGCATGATCAATGGACGCAGCACAAAGAAGATCATCGCCAAGCCCAACATCCCGCCGATCACATAACGTAATGGCTGTTGAACCGTAGGGTCTTGCCACCAAGGCAGAGCTGTTGGCGCGTCGATATCAATCGGTGTGAAGTTGAAGCTCATCAAGCTCAAGCTGTCACCTCGCGCAGCTGAAATGCCAACGGCATCGGTGATCATGGTAGAGATTTGCGCTTTGTCTGCATCGCTCCAAGCCACACCGTCTGGTGATGCTTTTGAGTTCAATAGAACCGATACGCTCAATTTCTCAATCTGACCTTGTTGGTACTGAGTACGGCGCACGCTGCTGCCAACCGCATACTGACGATTCACTTCAGAGCGCGCATTGGTGTTTTGGCTGTCGTTTGTCGCCGCCTCACCAGTCACTGGAGGCTGGTTGCTGAGAGAACCTGGTACGCCAAGCGCGATTTGGTCAATCGAATTGTTTTGAATGGTGTGTTCGTTACGAACCACTGGCGCGTTATCAAGGATTTCTCGCGTTTCTTCCACTTGGCTGAAATCCATATCGGCTGCAACCTGAACACGGAAATTACTAGGGCCAACAATCGGCGTTAGCATGTCTGCCGCACGTTGGATGATTTGCTTCTCAACGTTCTTTTGGTATTCCAGATACTTCGCGTTTACTTTGCCCGCTTCTGCTGACGCAACATCAGCACTCAACAGTCGGCCATATTGATCGATGACAGAAACAAACTCAGGCTTCATCGCCGTCACACTGCCTACGATCAAGTTGATGATCGCTTCAACCTGTTCTGGCTTAAGGTCTTCACCCGGTTTGAGTTCGAGCATGACAGATGCAGACGGGTTTTCACCGTTTTGGCGAACAAACAACGTTTGACGAGGAATCGCAAGGTGAACACGCGCATTCGCTACCGAGTTTAGCGACATGATAGTGCGTACTAACTCACCTTCTAAACCATGACGGTAACGCGCAGTCTCCATAAACTGGCTGGTACCTAATGAGCTGTCTTCTTTCAGTGAATCCAATCCGGTTGGCAGTTTCGCTTTTACGCCTTTTGACGCCAATAACATACGAATGCGAGCCACCTCACCTTCAGGAACCAGCACTTGGCCGTTCTGCTCCTGCATGCGGTAGCTCACACCTTCACTCTCTAAGACCGAGACAATCTCACCAATATCGAATCGCTCTTGTTGACTGTAAAGCGGACGGAAGCTTTGAGAAGAACTCCAAAGCGCAACCACAATGATCGCCGCTACAATCGCCGCGAGAACAGCGGATAGAACAAGATTTCGTTGGCTACTTGACCAAAGCTGCTTAAGCTTATTTGTCACGTCGTCCATGTTGCCTGCTGGCGAGAACGCTTGTGTCGTGCTGGTCGTCATGGCCGTATTTCCGGCAACTTGGGGGGTTAGTTCTGACATGAATTACACCGGCATCTTCATAATATCTTCAAAAGAGGCAACCACTTTGTTGCGCACCTGCATAAGAGCGTTGAACGATAAGCTGGCTTTCTGGCTTGCGACCATTGCGCCAACTAAGTCGTCACTTTGCCCAGTTTCTACCGCCGTCATTTTTTGACTGGCCGCAGATTGATGTTGATTGACTGTATCCAACACGTTCGTCATCGCTTGAGAAAACGACAGTGGAGTATTCAGTGCTTGTTGATCTAAAGGGTTGGCACTCACGATAAATTCAGGCGGCTGCACTTGAGCCTGCATCGCCTGCATTTTTGACAACATGAGTTGCTCTGCCGAGACCGCATTAGTAGGTTGACTTGCCATCTATATTTTTCTCCTATTAGGCAGCCGAGCCTAGAGCCGACTGTAAATCAATACCGTGTTCTCGCATGGCTGCGAGCTTGTAACGTAGCGCTCGGGTTGATACTCCCAAGGCGTTTGCGGTTTTGGTTCGGTTTCCACCAAACTGACGTAATTTGTCCAAAATAAATTGGTATTCAGCCTGCTTCTTCGCTTCCACATGACCAAAGCTGGACTTTGGTTCCATGGAAGGCACTGGGGCAATGAGTTCAATCGGTAACATCAGATCATGCGCTGTAATGTAGTCACCATGGCGCATCACCAAGGCACGTTGAATAACGTTCTCTAATTCACGAATATTGCCCGGCCAGTGATACTGACTCAGAGCGCTGATCGCATCCTGAGATAAGTGACAGCGGCTGCTATCTTGATATTTTTCAATAAAGAATTGGCTGATCGGTAAAATGTCTTCTTTTCTTTCGCGAAGTGGTGGCCAATGCAATGGCAACACATCCAATCGGTAGTAAAGATCTTCACGGAAGGTGCCTTTTTGCACTTCTTCTCGTAAATCTTTGTTGGTTGCGGCAATCACTCGAATATCAAGCTTGATGGCTTTGTGACTGCCCACACGTTCCACTTCTCGCTCTTGAAGTACACGCAAAAGTTTGGCTTGGACTGCAGGAGACATTTCACCGATTTCATCTAACAAAATCGTGCCGCCGTTTGCTTCTTCAAACTTACCGCTTTGCGAATTCGTCGCGCCAGTAAACGCGCCTTTCACATGACCAAAAAGCACCGCTTCTAGCATCGATTCAGGAATCGCGGCACAGTTCACTGCAACAAATGGGCCATTAATGCGAGGAGAGTGTTCGTGTACATATCGAGCCAGCACCTCTTTACCCGTACCAGACTCACCCGTGATCAACACACTCGCGTTCGTACACGCTGCACGGTGCGCCAATTGAAGTACCTGCTTACTGCGCCACGACTCAGCCACAATGTTCGCCATTGGTTTGCCAAGAGCTTCAACACGCTTTAGCAAATTGATGAGCTGATTCGCTTCAAACGGACGCAACAAGTAATCGGTCGCGCCCGACTTCATAGTCTCTGCCGCCAAAATGCCTTGTTCTTGATCCACAATCGCAATCACAACGCCAGCATTACGCTGCTTCTGGTGACACGCAACAAACTCACGTACGCACATATCCGGTAGCGTAGAGCTCACTAACGTGATGCTTGCGCGCTCTTCTAACAGTGCGCTTCGCCCTGTACGTGTGTGCTTTGCGGTGTAACCGGCATTCTTCAGCACATCCAGTACAGGTTGAGCAAGGTGTTCGTTCGGCTCAACCAACAAAATATTCGTTTTCGTCATCATTGAACCTTAACCTTCTTTTGTTGAGTCTGTTGTTGTACGTACATGGTGTTTTTTTCTATGGTGCGTTCGTTGTCTCTGACTAGGCGCAACGTCACACGTCGATTCTTTGCCTGACCAGCTGCTGTATTGTTATTTGCGACCGGATATCGGTCACCATGAGATCTGACTTCGATAATATTTGGGTTTACACCGTGAGCAATCAGTGCATCGGCCACTTGTTGAGCACGTAAACGCGATACCGAAAGGTTGGTAAGCCTTGGTCCAACATTGTCGGTATGGCCATCGATTAGTACTTTCGTCACTCGGTCATCAACAGAAAGATAGCTATAGAGCGCAGCTAACGCCTGTTGCTGAGTCGCATTTAGTGTTTTCTGACCGAATTGAAAAGGCAAAACGATGTCTCTTGCTTGTGAGAACGACAGTTTCGGTAGTCGCTCTCGACACGCATTAAATTCACCCAGTGCCTTTTGAATTTGAATTGTTGGGATTCTGACCTCTGACAAAGCGGAAGCGTCTTTTCCTTCCAATACCAGCGTAATCCAACTACCACCGGCAATCGCCTTCATTAGTGAGGGTGCGCCTTTACGGAATACAAATCGACGAGAAGGCTTGGTAACCGTAAGAGAAGATTCAACTTTTCTATAAAGCTCTTTACCCCACGGTGCATTTTGACTAATTAGTGTCGCACCTTGCCATTCCTTCCCTTCACCTCGTATGTCGGAAATAAAGGAAATCTTATTATTTGGTTCCAAGCGGAAATAAAACTTCCCCATTGGAACTTTTGAGTGCACGAGGTTGCACTCAAACTTATTTCCTGAAAAAAACCAACTAGAAACATCCATTGGAACTGTCAATACTTCACCAGACAAGGCTGGATTAAAATTGACCAAACCAAAAGAAAAAAAGACGTTACAAATTATTATCAAACTACGAAAGGAAAGGTATATCTTACATTTCCATGACTTAAGCAGTTTAATTAAATATGCCACTGAAGCTCTATAACTGGCATAGCTAATCATGTTAATTACCTATTCTGAAATACTTAAATTGATTGGCAAACGTTTACATGAGCTGGAACACCCATAAAACAAACGAGATAAGACCAATAAAACAACTATTTATATTAATTTTTTTATAATAATCACGTTAGTAACCAGATAGAGGAACCTGGTGAAATAACAACAAATATTGCTCAAAAGTTGCTATTTTAATTTATTAACCGATTTATAAATGAAACTAACCCTTTTTAATTTTTATTAAAAGCTTCGCATGTACTGACATAAGCAACATGTGAACTAAAGTCACATAATTCGAAGTTAAAACTAAAACATCATGAAAAACTCTGTGTAGACTACCGAATATTAAGTTAGAAGAACTTAGTTTGTTAACGCACGGTAAAATATAAATGGAAACTAGAGTTAGTGAGTCTATTTCCGATATCAAACCTCTTGATGTCGAATTATTAGGCAAGCCTATTCATATCATTCGAGATAAGCTTGAAAATTTAATTTCAGAATCTTGTTCAAGCCTAACGAATGAATTGCAAAATTGGCTCAGTACAAACAAAGTGGAAGCTAGCTTAACCTCCGTAGACCTGCATCGATTCTCTCCTGCAATGATGGACAAAGATCAGACATCCACCCATAAGCACCAAGAAGGTGGCATGGTATTTGTTCACGGTGATACTCAGACTCTCGTTAAATTAGCAGACCGTTTTTATGGCGCTAATACAGAGCGTTCAGTCGCAACACTGACTGCCAGTGATCTTCGCCTACAGGAAAGAATCAGCCGCATTATTATCGGTTGGCTAGCACCGCAAGACATGTGGGAAGCATGTGAGTATGAAGCTCCACGCGGCATAGGCTTATGTGTCCAATTAAATATCACCTTTGAAGGTTATCAAGGGTCGATGTACTTAAAACTGGACACGCATCTGATCCAAACCTTGATTGAACAGCTTGAGCTGCAATCAGACGTGGATTTGTATGAACCTTTTTGTCGTTCCCTAGAATCAACGCCAGTTCGTCTTAACGTGGTATTGAGTAAAAAAACGATGGCTCTAAGTGACGTTGTCAGCCTAAAACCTGATGACATCATGCCAATCGAATTACTGAATACCGTACCGGTAAGCATTGGCAATCAACCTCTCTTTACTGGCCGTATTGCTGAGCAAGACGGACAGCTTGTTTTGATTTTTAACCCGGATAAGGAAACGCAGCGATGAGCGAAGCGCCTGAAACTAAAGCGTTCGACACAGATGAACTGAACTTTGATGATTTTCAATTAGAAGACTTTGAAGCTGAAACAACGCGCCAACCTGAGCCTGTTGCTGCAGAGCGCGACCTGAGCTTTTTCAAAAGCATCCCTGTGACTGTCACGCTTGAAGTCGCAAGTAAAGAGATCCCACTTGGTGATTTGATGAAAGCGGGCGAAGGCACCGTCATTGAACTTGAAAAGCTGAACGGCGAACCGTTGGACGTAAAAGTGAACGGTTCCCTACTTGGCCATGCGGAAGTAGTTGTCGTTAATGACAAATACGGTCTTCGCTTGATTGACGTACACGATTCGGCATTAAGCGGCGTTGGTCGATAATTTTTGGTAGGCAGTACAATGAACAATCTGAGCGCTTGGCATCGTTGGTTACCTTTGTTGGTATTGGTGTCACTTTTGTTTGCATTCCCAACAATGGCAGCAGACAACGGCTTAACAATTCTGTCCGTTACGGACGGCGACGCACAACAAGAGTACAGCGTTAAACTACAAATTCTTTTGTTGATGACGGCGCTCAGTTTCCTTCCTGCTTTCATTTTGATGGCGACGAGCTTTACACGCATTATTGTGGTGCTGGCTATCTTGCGCCAAGCGCTTGGTTTGCAGCAGAGCCCGCCAAACCGCGTGTTAGTGGGTATTGCATTAACGCTTACTCTGCTCATCATGCGCCCAGTTTGGACGGATATCTACGAGAACGCGTTCCAACCATACGACAATGGTGAAATTACGCTGGTTCAAGCATTTTCCGTGGCGGAAAAGCCCGTGCGCAACTTCATGTTGGCGCAAACCCATCAGAGCTCTCTTGAGCAAATGTTGCGAATTGCCAATGAGCCGCTCGATCAAAAAGTAGAAGACATCTCGTTTGCCGTTGTTCTTCCTGCGTTTGTGATCAGTGAGCTTAAAACTGCGTTCCAAATCGGCTTTATGCTGTTCATTCCGTTTTTAATCATCGACTTGGTGGTCGCTAGCGTCTTGATGGCCATGGGTATGATGATGCTTTCACCACTTATCGTCTCTTTGCCATTCAAGTTGGTGGTGTTCGTTCTGGTCGATGGCTGGGCGATGACGGTCGGCACTCTTTCAGCCAGTTTCGGTTAACAGGAGCCCATAATGACACCTGAATTAACCGTTACTCTATTTTCTGATGCGGTATGGCTTATCATCTTGATGGTGGCCGTACTGGTAGTGCCAGGCCTGATTGTGGGTTTGGGTATTGCGGTATTCCAAGCGGCAACGCAAATCAACGAACAGACATTGAGCTTTTTACCACGTCTGATCGTCACTCTGTTGATGGTGATTTTTGCAGGACACTGGATTCTTCGCAAAATCATGGAGTTGTTTGATTTCTTGTTCCACAACATTCCGGGGATGATTGGCTGATGGCCATCACATTTGCAGACCTCTCCGCAATTCTCGGTCAACTTTGGTGGCCGTTTTTTCGTGTGGGAGCGGTATTTTTATCCATGCCATTTTTTGGTGACGCGTTGATTCCGATTTGGGTTCGCAGCTTATTAGCACTCTCTATCGTTGTCATCACAGCGCCATTAATGCCAACAATGCCTACGGTTGAACTCTTCTCATTAACCTCTTTGTTTCTCGCATTTGAGCAAGCGATTTGGGGTTTGATGTTCGGTCTGATTCTGCACATGCTGTTTAACGTGTTCACCATGCTCGGCCAAACCATTTCTTTGCAGATGGGTTTAGGTATGGCAATGATGAACGACCCTGTGAATGGTCTGTCGGTGGCGATTCTAGGCCGTATCTTTTTGATTTTTTCGACCTTACTCTTTTTGTCACTAGAAGGGCACTTACTGGTGATCGATATTGTTATCCAAAGTTTTGTGGTGTGGCCTGTTGGCTCAGGCATCACGGCCCTATCACTGCAAGGCGTGATCAATGTGTTTGGTTGGATGTTTGCCGCTTCTCTCGCACTTGCGCTGCCCGCCATCGTGTCAATGCTATTGGCGAACATCAGTTTTGGTGTGATGAACCGCGCCGCACCTTCTCTGAACGTTTATGCGCTAGGTTTTCCGATGACCATGCTACTTGGCCTGTTCAGTGTTTTGATTTCTGTTTCCGGTGTTCCGGGCCGCTACACCGCGCTGGCGCATGAGACGATCCGACACTTAAACAACTTTATGTTGGGGGGCGCATGAGCGATCAGTCGTCACAAGACAAAACCGAAAAGGCCTCCCCCCAGAAAGTTAAAAAAGCCCGCCAGGAAGGCCAAATTCCACGAGCGAAAGAATTCACCACTGCAGTCATTTTCATGGCTGTAGCGCTGTATTTTTACTCTCAAATCAATAGCATCTGGGAAAGCATGTTCGGCATTTTTCGCTATAACATGTCGTTGACGAAAGCCGACCTAGAAAACCCACAGCAAATGGTAGAACAAGTGGGTCAGAGCCTTGGCATGATCATCGAAATGCTGTTGCCACTTTTCACGGTTATCATCATCGTGACGTTCGGTAGCAGTATGGTCTTGGGCGGCTGGATGTTTCGTCCCGCAAACATGTTGCCAAAACTGAGTAAACTCAACCCGCTCAGCGGCATTAAGCGTATTTTCTCAACGCGTTCGTTGGTGGAGCTGGTTAAGTCGACAATCAAAGTAACGGTGATTTTCGGCATCCTTTACGGCTACTTGGACAATCACCTTCAGCCATTGCTAGGCATTCAAAACCTACCGCTTAACCAAGGTTTTTCAATGGTGATGTCTATCTTGTTTGAAGGACTGCTCTTGATGGGATTTGCTTTGCTGTTGTTTGGTGTGATTGATATTCCTTACCAACGTTGGGAACACCTCAAAGAACTTCGCATGACAAAGCAAGAATTAAAGGAAGAATTCAAAAACAACGAAGGCCGCCCGGAAGTCAAGCAACGTATACGCCAAATTCAACAGCAGTTTGCGCGCCGAAAAATCGACAAAATGGTACCGACCGCCGACGTAGTGATCACGAACCCGACACACTATGCGGTCGCTCTAAAATATGAGCCGTCGCTCTCAGATGCGCCATTTGTGGTCGCCAAAGGCGTCGATGAAACAGCCATGCACATTCAACGTATCGCGCGAGAAAATCAGGTGGAAATCATTAACTCCCCACCTTTAACACGTTCGATTTATCACACCACCGCGATAGAGCAAGCGATTCCAAGCCAACTTTATATCGCCGTGGCACACATTCTTACTTACGTTTTGCAGTTGAAAGCCTTTCGTAAAGGAGACGGAAAAAAGCCGACACCTTTGCCTCATTTTTCAATTCCAAAACACTTGCAGCACTGATTAACCCGCGTTTATCCAAGGACACGAAAGTATGCTTACTCGGTTAAAACAACTTCAAACCTCAACCAAAGGCTACATTGGCATCCCCATTGTTTTGCTGATGATTCTGGCGATGGTTATTTTGCCATTACC
The DNA here is from genome assembly GCF_900460535.1 of Vibrio parahaemolyticus. NCBI lineage: Bacteria > Pseudomonadati > Pseudomonadota > Gammaproteobacteria > Vibrionales > Vibrionaceae > Vibrio > Vibrio parahaemolyticus. The sequence continues at coordinate 520,403 of NZ_UHIL01000002.1, forward strand.
ACCATTGCTATTGGATGCGCTGTTTACTTTTAACATCGTATTGGCGATCTTGGTATTGCTGGTCAGTACCACAGCAAAGCGACCACTCGACTTTTCTGTTTTTCCAACCATTTTGTTGGTGGCAACCTTACTTCGCCTAACGCTGAACGTCGCCTCAACCCGAATCGTATTGCTAGAAGGCCATAACGGTGGCGATGCCGCTGGTAAAGTCATTCAAGCTTTCGGTGAAGTGGTCATCGGCGGCAACTACGTTGTCGGTATGGTGGTCTTCATCATCTTAATGATCATTAACTTTGTGGTTATCACCAAAGGTGGTGAACGTATTTCAGAAGTCTCCGCGCGTTTTACATTGGATGCCCTGCCGGGTAAACAAATGGCAATCGATGCGGACTTAAACGCCGGTTTGATTGATCAAGAAACCGCTCGTCTGCGCCGTAAAGAAGTTGCGAACGAAGCCGACTTCCACGGTTCAATGGACGGTGCGTCGAAATTTGTTCGCGGTGATGCGGTCGCAGGTCTGTTGATTCTATTCATCAACATCATCGGTGGTATCAGCATCGGTGTTTTCGAACACGGCTTACCAGCGTCTGAAGCATTCAAAACTTATGCACTGCTAACCATCGGTGATGGCTTGGTAGCGCAAATTCCATCGCTATTACTGGCAACCGCAGCTGCAATCATCGTGACTCGCATCAATGACAGCGACAACGGCATGTCAGAAACCATGCAGAAACAGTTGCTCGCAACTCCAGCAACCTTGTTTACGGTTGCAGGGATCATGGCGGTCATTGGTATGGTTCCGGGTATGCCGCACCTTGCATTCTTTGCATTTGCTGGCGCATTAGGGTTTGCAGGTTGGAGACAAAGTAAGAAACCAGTTCAAGACACGCAAATCGAACAGGTGGAAGCACTTTCTCAAGCCATGCAAGAGGAAGACACACCACTCACATGGGACGACATCCCACACGTGCACACTCTGTCTCTTGCGCTTGGTTACCGTCTTGTTCACCTAGTAAACAAGGATCAAGGTGCGCCACTTTCGCAACGTATTCGTGGCGTACGTCGTAACCTCTCAGAACAGGTAGGTTTTCTTCTACCAGAAGTTCGCATTCGCGATAACCTAAGCCTAAAACCGAACCAATACACCATTTCTCTTAATGGAGAAGTGATTGAGCAGGGCTTTATCGAACCAGAGCGTTTAATGGCGATTGCCGTTGGCGACACCTACGGTGAAATCGATGGCATTCTAGGGAGCGATCCTGCTTACCAACTTCCTGCGGTTTGGATTGAACATCAAGACAAGGCGAAGGCACTCAACATGGGTTACCAAGTCGTGGACGACGGTACCGTGATCGCAACACACATCAGCAAAATCATGAAAACCAACCTTGCAGAATTGTTTACACACGATGATGTAGAAGCGATGACGCAGCGATTAACCCAACAAGCGCCGAAATTGGCAGAAGCCTTAGCCGCTGCACTTAACCCAGCTCAACAGCTCAAAGTGTACCGCCAGCTATTGCTTGATCAGGTGCCACTAAAAGACATCCGAACCATTGCGAATACCATGCTGGAGTCTTCAGAAAACACGAAAGACCCGATTTTGTTAGCTGCTGATGTTCGCTGCGCACTAAAACGCACGCTAGTTAACTTAATTGCAGGGCAAAAACCTGAGCTCAATGTTTACGCTTTATCGGATGAATTGGAGCAAATGCTACTGACGTCGCTGCAACAAGCGCAAGCTTCAGGTACAGTGGTTCTCGATAGTTTCCCAATCGAACCGAATATTCTTGGTCAGTTCCAACAAAACTTACCTTTGATTCGACAACAACTTAAGCAGCAAGGCTTACCGCCAATACTACTTGTAATGCCGCAATTACGCCCACTACTGGCGCGTTATGCGCGTACTTTTACTCAAGGATTGGCTGTGCTGTCTTACAACGAAATTCCAGAAAACAAACAGATCAATGTGGTAGGAAACCTTGGTTAATCTTATTTCAACACACGCGATATACGAATATCTTTGCAGTCTCGCGGTACAACACATCGTCACGGACGACGATCAATTGGTATTTGAAGCACTCAAACACAATGACATCCAACACGCTTGCCAAGCCATTCGTGAAACTCAATCCGGTGAGGTGGTGTATCAACACCTTACTTTGAGATTCGGATTGCGCGGAGAGCAAAGCGTTTATCAGTTTGAGCTTTCCGAACAAATGCAATACTGCTTAGATTTGTTCAGCCTTTATCTCGCCATACGACAAACTCAATTTCAATTAGAAGCTTTTCATCCAGATTTAATCAGCAACGTCGTCGTACCCATTCGTGTCGATGCACTGCTGTGGGATCCGGGCGTGTATTTTTTAGAGCAGATGGTTCAGTTTCACTCAGCCGCTTTCCAGCATGTAATCCCATCCTTACAAGCAGATGAAACATTGTGCCTTCACGAACGCATGGAAACGCTTGTCGAAAAACTAAAGGAAAATGCGTTTGCATTGTGGTTTGAAGTAGCCACATCCCAAACGCATTTTGAGCGTATTGCTGAATTTGATCCAGATATGATCAAACTCTCGGTAACGATAGAGAACAAACAAGATCAACACTCATTTTTACCCATTGCGCGATTTCTAAGAAAACACAAATACCAGTGGGTTGCTGGTCGCGTTGCAAGCCAAGTCGAACTCAACCGCTATCGACTGCTCGGTGCAAGTTATTACTTTGGTTACTTCAGTGACATCCCTACTTCCCTGTCTTTCCGTTCCTTTGATGAGGAATAGCTGAAACCCAACCCTCATGGCTAAACTAAAAAGCGCGAATGATTCGCGCTTTTTTACTTTTCTCGTTTTAGATTTTCTCTCTGCCTTAATCTTATGCCGATCAAAACACATCGGAAACTAACGCTAAAACGGTAACAAACCCCAACTTAGTGGAATGCAAGTCACTAAAAATCATCAATTTTGATCTTTTTTAGAAAATTTTTAATTTTCAAATTAATCATTAGTGGCAAGCGACCGCCTCTAGTTAGTGACTAGGGAATATCCCAAGGCCTGAAAGAAATAGTGATAAACTAAGGAGACTAAGATGGCTTTATCAATGCACACTAACTACGCATCACTTGTAACTCAAAACACTCTAAACAGCACAAGTGGTCTTTTAAATACTGCGATGGAGCGTCTAAGCACCGGTTACCGCATCAACTCAGCTTCTGATGACGCTGCAGGTCTACAAATTGCTAACCGTTTGGAAGCTCAAACTCGCGGCATGTCTGTAGCAATGCGTAACGCTCAGGACGGCATCTCTATGATGCAAACTGCTGAGGGTGCAATGGAAGAGATGACTAACATCACTTACCGTATGAACGACCTTGCAACACAATCTTTGAACGGTTCAAACAGTGATAAAGACCGCGCAGCAATGGACGCTGAGTTCAAACAGCTTTCAGCTGAACTAAACAACATCATGGGCAACACATCTTTTGGTGGTCAAAAACTACTAGCAGCTGGTGGTGGTTTTGAAGCGGGCGCAGTTACTTTCCAAATCGGTGCTTCTTCAGCTGAAACTCTAGACGTAGACGCATCTGCAAGCATCAAAAAAGTAGCAGCTACACTTGCTGACGCAGCTATCACTGACGGTATCGGTGACGCAACTAAAGCTAAAGCAGCTCTTGATAAAATCAGTGATGCTGGTGGCCTTATCGAAGATATCGGTGCTACTCGTGCGCAGTTTGGTGCAAACATCAACCGTCTAGAGCACACAATGACTAACCTAGGCAACATGGTTGAGAACACTTCTGCAGCGAAAGGCCGCATCATGGAAGCAGACTTCGCAGTTGAGTCTTCAAACATGACTAAGAACCAAATGCTTATGCAAGCTGGTACTACAGTTCTTTCTAAAACCAACCAGCTACCTAGTATGGCAATGTCTCTACTTCGTTAATAACGAATTAGAACGTACGATATTGTTAATATGTACAAAAGCAAAAGCCTCCCTATGGGAGGCTTTTTTATCACCTACGTATATAAATAGAGCTTGTATTCCCGCATTGCTCTTCAGGAACCCTAAAGCCTATTTTTCGCATCATGTTGTGAAGTACTTTGTTAAATAGCTCCAATTCAACTGTCTCGCTTCCCTGTCCTTGTTGATAAGTTTTTAACTCAGGGAAAGTGGATATCGCTTCCTGCTGGATACTGGCCAATTCATCCGCATTAATATTTTGTTTGCTCAGTAACTTAGCACTAATAAATGTCTCGTAAGATCGAGCGCATTTCATCAGCCGTAAAACAAATTCATTCATTTCTGTCGTTCTTTTCTAAGTGATAGCCTGACGTTGGTAAGGTGCGCTAAAACACCAAAATATGCCGAGTTAAAAGATACCAAAAATCGATGTACTTCCTCTGTAGGAATAGTCCTATTTACATAGCAGGAAACACCTAAAGCAGCGCTTTATTAACGGCTTAATCAACACGTCACATTCCTAAAATGAATTAAATATTTTCAGCTTTTTAGTCGCCTTGTCTTATAGGGAAACACTAGATGTTTTCGAGAGGAAGGCGGAACACATAAGGTGGAAAATCTACTTCCTCTCAAATTTAAATAGTATCGCAAGTCAATGTTTTGCAAGCATATTTAAGTTAGGCACGTATCTTGCGATAAGACATACTTTCAAGGCATAGAGTTACGCTAATTACCAATGAGAGAGGGAGTAAGCTCGTGAGTTCAATAGATCCAGCAACCTTTGCAGCCCAGTTCGCGCAGATCGAAATTCAACCTTTTAAACAACGCTACCAACTGCAAACCAATACGTATCAATCTCAGCTATCTGCTCTGGGTAAAGTTGAGAGTGCCATGCGTGAGTTCCGCACTGCGCTCAACGAAATGAACAGCAGCACAAACAGCATCATTAAAAACTCCACCTCCATCTCTCAAGAAGGCTACTTTACTGCAAATGCAGACGCTAAGGCTCTATCGGGTAGTTATCAGATATTCGTCGAGCAAGTAGCAACGTCACACCAAGTTTCTACTGGAATGCCAGCAGATCTAGACGCAACCACTGAAATCCCAAAAACAGGAAATCTTGAGTTCACCATCAACGGTAAAACAATGACGATTGATCTATCAACGGTCGATACCGACGGTGATGGTGTAACGACGGTGAGTGACCTAACGAAAGCGATCAATAACAACAGTGATAACCCAGGTGTAAACGCAACCTTGGTACGCTCAAATGGTCAGACTCACTTCATGCTTTCAAGCACTGAAACCGGCGTCGCTAACCAAATCAACGTGTCCGCAACGGGCACAGGCCAAGCGTGGTTTGAAGATGCATTCACAAACCTTAGTCAAATCAGTGCCCCCCAAGATGCCGTGATCTGGTTGGGTGCAGAGAAAACTGGTCTAAAACTCACTAACTCGAGCAATACGTTTGAAGGTGTTATCGATGGCGTAGACATTACCGTAACCAAGGCTCAGACCTCTGGAGAAACCGCGATTGGTTTAGGTATCGGCGCTGATGACGAAGCAACCAAAGAGCAGCTTAACAAGTTCGTAGACGCCTACAACACATTGATATCTACAATTGATGAACACACACAAATCGGTAGTGAAGATAAAAAACGCGGTGTGCTAGCTAGCGACCCAACCATGCGCTCAATTGAAAGCCAACTATCAAGCCTTGTCCGAGGCGAGCACGGCGGCATGCGCTTAAGCGAAATAGGCGTAACGTTGGATCGCCATGGCAAATTGAAAGTGGACCAAGAAAAATTTGCAGAGGCACAAAAAAACAATAGCGCAGGCTTAGAAGCAATGTTCAATGGCGACGGTGCATTACTTGACTCAATGGATGCCATGGCCGAACCATTCCTTAAATTTTCTTCTGGTGCGTTCAAATCTCGTAAAGAAGCGCTGCAAGCAAACTTAGATCGCCTCTCAGACAAACAAACCACTTTAGAACGTAAGTACGACATGTCGTACAAGCGTTACCTAAAACAATTCACTCAAATGAATACATTAATGACCCAAATGAACCAAACCATGTCAATGTTTGGCTAAGGCTTTAGGAGAAGATCTCATGCTTATGGACTCCGGTTACGACTCATACCAACAAGTCGACCTCGATGCTCAAGCGGCAGCAGCAAACCCTCATCAACTTGTCATTATGCTTATTGATGGCTTACTCGATGAAATTGAACGCATTCGCGGCCATCTTGCTGCGAAGCGTTTGGCAGAGAAAGGCGCTGGCATCAATAAATGTATGAACATTTTAATTGGATTAACCAGTGCCCTTGATGACGAAAATGGTGGCGAAATTGCAGAGAACTTGCGCCAACTGTACGACTTCTGTCAAGTCGAACTGTACTACGCAAGCGTACAAAATGACGCTGACCGTTTAATGAACGTCGAACGTGTAATGGGTAATATTCGTGAAGGTTGGATGAATTTTGGACAACAAGCATAAAGTGTCGCCAGAGCGATTCCGTCACTTATCTCAGCTAATCCAATTCGCCACTAAGACGGCGGATTGGCACGCGCTAAAACGCCATGATTTGCAACTTCGAGAGCTGCTTATCAGTCATAAGCCGTTTTTGAAAGATCCCAAATTAGCACCTGAGATTCAGCGTGCTAAATCCGTGCACGCGGATGCTTTTGCTGCATTAGAGAAAGCCACTGGTGAGCTCAAAAAAGAGATGAACATGGCGAACGATCAACAAGAGCGTGCCATGGCATATCAACTAGCGATGACAATGGAGATGACACAATGATGATTTCTTCTTCACTGCCATCGTCAAATGCCACTTCATCTTCAGAAGGCCGAATCACGCAAGCAAAAGACGTTCAAGGCTTTTCGCAACGCAGTGCTTCAGGGCAAACACCTCTGAATCAATCCGCAGCATTATCAGAGCAAGCAGTATCAAGCTTTCGCCTTGCTGCACAAACTTTCTCAAGTGAAGAGCGCAAAGAGGCGACAACTGCAACAACGGAAGAAAATGCTGCTGTTGACACCACAGGAATGAATGTTCTTCTGAGTGCAACAACACCAACTGAAACACCAGACCTTGCAGCGCAAGCGCAAACCTTGACGCAAGGCATGCTAAACATGGCTGAGAAATCGGTTGCGTCGTTCAACAAAGTCAATCCGTTGGAAGTAAAAGGTGAAGCAAAAACAACAAGCCCAGCGCAAGCTAATGCCTTGTTAAACACATCACCGCAACAACAAGATATTCAAATTAGCCAAACAGCTTCTGCGAATGCACGCGTGAATACCTCTGCCGTAGACTTTCAAGCATTGTTGAACCAACCAGCGCAAGGGCAAGCAACGACTGCACCACTGAACGTTCAAACTTCTGCTCCGTCCGCTCAAGCAGTGAGCGCTGCGACAGTAGCTCATGCTCATACGCAAGGCTCAGAGTGGGCAGCAGTGAAAGTGGACACAAGTGCAGGCAAATGGGGCGAGCAGATGATGCAGGTGCTGCATGACCGAGTCACCTTGCAAGCACAGCAAAGTGTTCAGGAAGCGAAAATACGTCTCGACCCGCCCGATCTAGGCAAACTGGATTTACTCGTTCGTGTTGAGGGAGATCGATTGAGCGTACAGATCAACGCAAACACGGCGGCAACACGTGAAGCCTTGATGCAAGTATCGGAACGCTTACGCACTGAACTACAAGAACAAAACTTCGTCCATGTTGATGTCAATGTAGGTGCCGACCAAGGTCAAGAGCGCCATCAACAACAGATGAATGACGAAGACACCACAATTTTCGCTGCACGTGAGTCCAGCGCATTTCAATCCAATACAACAACAAACTATTCAGAACACTGGCTGAACACTCAAGCCTAAGTTAGTCATCGAGGAAAAAGGTTATGACCAAACAACAAATGATCGCCATGTTTATCGCCATGATCATCACCAGCGCCCTCGTTTCGGCCGCCACCATCATGGGTGGTATTTGGTATCTCAATAAACAGGCACAAGATTCAGGTGAAACCAGCTCACTGCTTGAGAACTCTCCTTTGTCTTTTCTTGTGACTGAACAACCAACCAGCAAAGGCCCAAGCTTTCACCCTCTAGACAAAGTTGTACTGAGCATTAAAGGCAAGAAACAGACGCACTTTGTCATGCTAGAGCTGGCTATTGAGACCCGTCGACCAGAACGTATTAAAGACATCGATAACTACATGCCAATGGTTCAAAACTCGCTTTTGAAGCTGTTTAGCGACAAAACTTTCGATGAACTGCAACAGACAGGCGCGATCGATATTCTGCAAAACGAAGTGAAGCAAACGCTGTTGGTAGCCTTTGCGAAGACTGACATCGTGCGTGATATCGATGATGTACTGCTGACGAAATACGTTGTGCAATAACGGAGCACAACCATGTTAGACATGAACCCTCAAGAAACGTACACCGCACCAGAGGAAGTGAACACACCATCACGCCCGATTGATGAAAACGCACTTTTGCAACGTCATCAAGTGATGGTGAAACGCGTAGTTAACCAACTTCGCGTTCATGCCACTTCCCATTGCAGTATCGAAGATATGCAGCAAATTGGTCTTATCGCGCTGGTTGAAGCAGGACGTCGTTATGGAGACATTGACGATACTCACTTCCCGGCATTTGCGGTTTGCCGCGTACGTGGCGCGATCTTAGATGAGCTGCGCCGTTTAGACTGGCGCTCACGTAAGACACGTCAGCAAGCCCATGAGCTTAACGACGTCACTCGTGACCTCACCCGCTCGTTAGGTCGCATGCCAACGGACTCAGAAATCATCAAAGCTCTCGGCACCGACGAGCAAGATTATTACAACCGTCAAAACGCGGCGCTTGCAGGTGAAATGCAAAGTCTCGATCAACTGATGGAAAACAGCACCGACAGCCACTTTGGTGGGCAATACGACGGCATGGAGCACGAGCACATTCGTCGTAGCTTAGACAGCGCACTAGGCCGACTGTCAAAGCGAGATCAATTGCTACTGACGCTGTTTTATCAACACGAACTCAATTTACACGAAATAGCCCTCGTCTTGGATCTGACGCCACCTCGAATTTGTCAGCTTCATAAACAAGCGCTGAAACAACTCAACCAATTAATGTCCTCTTAGGAGTCACAAGATGCAAAAGTTTTTAGGAGTCCTCACTATCCTTGTGTGTGTCTTCGGCGGATACATGTGGGCTGGCGGTAAGCTAGGTGCAATTTGGCAACCAGCAGAATTTCTGATCATCATCGGCGCGGCAGCGGGTTCTCTCATTATTGGTAACCCACCACACGTGCTGAAAGAGATGCGCCAACAAGTGCCAGCAACCATCAAAGGTCCAACTGAAGAGTACGAGTACTACATGGAGCTGATGGCGCTATTAAACAACCTGCTAGAAACAGCGCGTAGCCGTGGTTTCAAGTTTTTGGATTCTCACATCGAAGCACCAGAACAAAGCTCTATCTTCCTGATGTACCCGCTAGTTTCTGAGGATCATCGTCTGATTTCGTTCATTACTGATAATTTACGTTTAATGGCGATGGGACAAATGTCGCCTCATGAATTAGAGGGACTGTTAGAACAAGAAATCGAAGCTATCCAGAACGAACTGCTGCTGCCTTCACGCTCATTACAGCGTACCGCAGAAGCACTACCTGGTTTCGGTATTCTTGCCGCAGTTGGTGGCATCATCATCACAATGCAAGCCATAGATGGTTCTATTGCGCTCATTGGCTATCACGTAGCCGCTGCCCTTGTAGGTACATTCATTGGTATTTTTGGTTGTTACTGTGGTCTAGATCCACTAAGTAACGCCATGGCTCAGCGAGTGAAACGTAATATGACCGCTTTTGAATGCGTACGCGCAACGCTCGTTGCTTACGTCGCTAAAAAGCCAACATTGCTCGCCATCGACGCTGGCCGTAAACACATTCAGCTAGACATCAAACCAACATTCAACCAAATGGAGAAGTGGTTAGCTGAACAGGAGGGATAATGCAAAAACAAGAGCATGTAGTGTTCAAACGTGCCAAAGCTCACGGCCATGACGAACCTCATGGCGGCGCGTGGAAAGTCGCGTTTGCTGACTTCATGATCGCCCTAATGGCGCTGTTTCTTGTGCTTTGGGTCATGCAAGTGGTGGATAAAGAAGAGCGTAAAGCGATTGTTGCCCACTTGCATAGCTCAAGCGTGTTCGACAAGAGTTACGGCAATCCATTTGATACCTCACAAAGTATCTCTCCTATCGACTTGGCACAGGACTCTTCTGTGCCAAGTAAACACAATTCCAATCACGTTGTGAGCTCTTATTTTCAAGGTGACGGTGATGGTCCAGAAATTAACTCTCTAGTTCCTGGCACCTTCGACACCCAAGAGCAACTTGCTGCTCTGGCAAAAGTTATCGAAGAGATGACCGCGCAGATCAACGCGCAAGGAAACGTCAACGTTACTGTGACACCACAAGGCTTGCGTATCGTGTTGCAAGACGATTACAAACAGCACATGTTCAGTCGTGGTGGAGCCGAGCTTACGCCATTTTTTGAAGATTTACTGTTGGCACTTGCCCCTCTTTTCGAGCAAGTAACCAACCCATTGATCATCAGTGGTCATACCGATGCGATTCCGTTTAAGAAACGTTTTGGTCGTCAGTCGAACTGGGCGCTGTCGGCATCGCGTGCTGATGTGGCGAGAAAAACGCTGGTTGAAGGCGGAATGCCTGATGATCGCGTCATGCAAGTTACTGGCATGTCAGATCGAGCGTTGCTGAACCCAGATGAGCCAGATTCAAGCGAAAACCGTCGAATCGAACTGTTTATTCTGACAACACCAGCAGCAAAAGTGCTTGAGACCTTATTTGGCAATCAAGATGACAGCGAGCTGCAAAAAGCGAAACAAAAAGCGGAATTTAACCAACCCGTTATTCGACAAGAAGTGATCCGTTACTCGGCGGACGCAGAAAAACAAGAAGCGAAAATCCAAGCACTATAACGCTTGTCAACGCCATAAACCACAAAGGTCACCTCGCCCAGCTGGTGACCTTTTTAATCCCTAATCCAATTGCCGTGACTTTTAGTAGAGTTCAATATGCACGAGCCAATGCCCGACACAAAAAGACGTGATGTGTTGAAGAAAGCCTTTTTGTGGCTAATCATCTTCGACTATTTATTATTGGCGTTTTTTCTTACCCAACTCTCTAGCCTCAACCTAAACAGTGGCACCATGATCAGCCTGCTGCTCGTGGTTTACAATGTTCTGCTTGTGTCGTTGTGTTTTCAACGAACCAACAAGCAAGACTCATACATCATCTACCCAGTGTTATCAGCAACGTTGCTCGCTTTTGTCTGCTTCCTTTACTTTTTTTTTCTGGTTTAAGAGCGCCATAACCTAATCAAGCACGCGTTCACTGATCATACGATTGAACGCAACGAGGTCAAATGAGCCTTTAATTTCAAACCGAACTCGTCCCACTTCACTTAAGAAAAACTCAATTTCGCAATCGAGATCAAACGTGCCGGAAGTCTCAATAGAGAATGCATTGATCTTACTGTAAGGCAGCGACGTGTAATCCACTTTTGAGCCCGTAATCCCTTGCACATTCGCCGCAATCACTCGTTTGTTGGTAAACACCACTTGGTCACGAACGGTTTTAAAAGCGGCGAAAATGGTCTCACCATCAATCAAAAATTTGTGGAAATCATCTCTGACTTTGGAAACGTCAATAGGCTTAAGCTTGAACACAGAGGAGTTATCGAAGTCGATCATGAGTCGTCCTTTAATTAGGCTGAAAAACGAATTTCTCAACGTATCAGACCACACCGATTTTGCCTATCCACCTCAACCGTTTTTGCTTGATTCATCTACTGCAAAACCCAAATTACTTCCAACCCTGCCGCCATAACTCTGGGTCTTTCAGATCTTGCCAGTTCATCTTTTGCTCACGTTTACTCATAACGGCTTCAATGACACATTTCACAACATTGCCGTCTTCATCCAGTTCCATTTCAGTTACCACAAAGTGCTTCTCTTTATTTTTAGGTGACGTCGCCGTCCATTTGCTGTGCAATAGTTTCTTTGGGTGAATTCTATTCATCGCGGTATACCAATTTAGCTATCATCTTTATGTATACGACTGAATACCAAGAGAGAATCAGATTTTATTTTTAAGCATCCACGAAAGAGAAAAGCCGCAAAAGAGGTCATCCCCCAATGCGGCCTTACTTGCAATCCACTTAGGTCTTTTGACCGTTCAAACGAGGGTTTAAGTACTGACTCTGTAGCAACTGCAAAGCCTTACCAACCAGCACAATCACCACCGCGCCGATCAGTACTGGCGTGAACAGAAAGCTCCACCCCTGCCCAGATGCCATGATCAAGATAGGATTTGCACCCGCAGGTGGATGCGTTGTCTTCGTAATCAGCATCGCTGACACACCTAACCCAGTCGCAATTGCGAGGGTTATTGGCGTGATCTCAACGTATTGGCTAAACGCAATACCGATAGATGCCGTAATGAAGTGACCAATGATCACGTTTTTTGGTTGAGCGAGAGGGCTGCTAGGCACCCCAAACACCAACACCGCAGTAGCACCAAATGGAGCCATGAGAAGTACAACCTCAGTAAGAGATACCTCGGCGTAAGACAACACACCAATAGCCAATGTCGCACCAAGCCCCGCGACCAAAGATAAAATTAAATTATTCATAAACACCTCAAAGTAGACCGAATTGTCTACAAACTAAAATAGACAAATCTGTCTACCTTTGTCAATATGTGTTTGTAGAACTTTTTGAGGACGTAGTTATGAACAAAAAGAAACAGTTATTGATCGACACCGCGTTGTCACTGTTTTACAAACAGGGCATCAACTCCATTGGCATCAATGAAGTCCTTAAAGTTTCTGGCGTGGCTAAACGCACGCTGTACAGCCATTTTGAGAGCAAAGAAGCGCTCATCCTCGCCGCATTAGAACAACGCCACCAAATCTTCATGGCGTGGCTAGAGGAAAAACTGTCATCAGCACAATCGAGTACAGACGTAATCGACCAGTTGTTTACCGCGCTTAACGGCTGGTTTCATGGTTCTGAGGAAAAATTGGGCGAGTTTCGCGGCTGTTTCTTCATCAACACGTCCGCCGAATTCAGTGACGACAGCGGCGAGATCGCAACGTATTGCCGCCACCATAAACAACAGGTTCGTGAGCTAATTCAACGCTATCTCAAATCAGACAACACATCATTACTCGATGCCATCTGCATCATGAAAGAAGGTGCCATCACTACCGCTTACATGACAAAAGAGTACGACGACGTCACAAAGAAATGCGTGGAAATTTTGCGCAAGCTGTAATGCGTTCAGGCGTAGTAATTAGCTAATTAAGTATTCAAACAAAAAGGCACCTATCGGTGCCTTCTGCATTAACAGGGGTTGAGACCATCACAACTCGTGTTCAGTACGGGCAATGATGTCATCCTGCGCGTCAGGTGACAGCGCGGTAAAGAAGGCTGAATAGCCCGCAACTCGTACGACAAGGTCACGATATTGCTCAGGGTTCTTCTTCGCTGCCAGCAAGGTTTCACGAGAGACGATGTTGTACTGCACATGCCAACCTTTGTGGTGATTAAAGAAGGTACGAATCAACATTGAAAGCTTGAGCTTATCTCCTTCTGAAGCGACAGCCGCTGGGCTTAACTTCTGGTTAAGCAGCACACCACCCAAGATTTTATTGGCTTGAATTTTGCCGACTGAGTTGTACACCGCCGTTGGTCCCAAACGGTCAGAGCCCGATGCTGGACTTGCGCCTTCTGCCAGTGGCGTTTTCGCTTTTCGACCATCTGGTGTTGCCATCGTGGATGCGCCAAATGGCACGTTGGCAGAGATGCTCGATGTTCCCGCGTAGTAGCCGCCACCAATTGGACCGCGCCCATAACGTGTGTTGACAAATTGCGCCAACTCATCGATATAAACTTGGTAAGCATCGGCCAGCAATTGGTCGACATAATCGTCGTCATTGCCGTATTTTGGCGCGAAGTTGATTAAGCGTTGGCGAAGTTGTTCGTTCTCAATACCATCGAAGTCTTCTTCTAATGCTTTTGCCAATTCCGTTTGGCTGATTTGTGCTTCTTCAAACACCAAATGTTTGATCGCCGCCAAACTGTTACCCAAATTGGCGATACCCACTTGCAGGCCAGATACCCAATCGTATTTCGCTCCACCTTCTTTTACTGTTTTACCGCGCGCCAAACAGTCATCCACCAGCGATGAGCAGAAAATATCTTGCGCTTGCTGCTCAAGCACACTGTCGACTACGGTATCGATCTCAATCGATTTACGTGTGTAGTAGCGAATTTGCTCCGCCCAAGAAGCGGTGACTTGCTCAAAGCTCTCGAAGTTACCTTTTGCTAGCGACTTATCATGCGGCAAGAAGGCTTTGCCCGTCGTTGCATCCACACCTTCGTTAAGCGCAGCCAGTAAAATACGCGCAAAATTAATAAAGCTCATGCCCGTGCAACGGTAACCCCATTTGCCTGGAACAGCGGTTTCAATACAGCCAATAGACGCGTAGTTGTAAGCGTCTGCTTTCTCGACGCCTAGCTTGATGAACTCTGGAATGACGATTTCATCGTTGTTGAATGCAGGCATACCGAATCCGCATTTGATCACTTCAATACAGCCCATCAAGAACTCTTGATTCAGACCTTCATGATAGCGAACACTCAGGTTCGGTTGCGTGGAACGTAGCTGACCACAAGACTCTAAAATCGCCCAAGATAGCGGGTTTACGGCGTCTTCAGGTTCTCCATTCTCATTCAGCTTTTGACCACCGATACAGACATTTTGATACAGAGGAGAACCTGCCGATGCTTTTGAGTGCGCACCAGAGCGAATCTTGTTTACTTCAAGCAATTTCAACCAACAGCTTTGCAATAACTCAAGGGCGAACGCTTTGTTCATCGCGTCACTTTCAAGATCACGCACGTAGTAGTCGTTTAGGAACTGGTCCATCCGACCGAATGAAACAGAGTGGCCATTCGATTCAATTTGCAACATCAACTGCACAAAATAGCTCAGTTGCAGAGCTTGCCAGAAGTTGGTTGGCGCATGGAAAGCCACATGACGACAGTTGTCTGCGATTGTCTCCAGTTCCGCTTTCCTCTCTGGTCGCGTTTCGTTTTGTGCCATTTCCAGAGCGAGATCGGCGTAACTCACCATGTGCTCCTGAATCGCAAGCAAGACAATTTCGACGGACTTATAAAGCTGCGCTTTCTTCAACCCTTCATACGTCGACATGTCGTTATTAGCGCGATGCTGACGAACCTCATCCAGCAGACCGTTCATACCGATCTTCAGGATTTTTTCGTTATCCACAGCAAGGTGCGCGTCGCCCGAAGTCATGTTGCCTTCGGCTTTAATGATGGTGCTGGCTAAGATCTCTTGCTGCTCGTCGGTAAAGAGTCCATAGCAGCGATCTTGAACCGTTTTACCGCGCCAGTATGGCGTAATGGCGTGAATGCTTTGTTTGTCCTCTTCACTTACCGCAAAACCAGCCCCAGGTCGGTCGGCCAGTTCGTCGATTTCCGCTTCAATCCAACGCACCGTGTATTCAGGAAAGATCGGCGCAGCGCGTACTTTGCTCGCTTGGTTGCCTACAATCAGCTCGTCGTGCTTAATCCAAATGGTACGAGTGCGTAAGTGCTCTTGTAGCGCCAGCGCTCGTTGCACAATCACAGGTTTGTCTTCATTTGCCTGATACGCCCGAGTGTAAGCCTCTGCGCGCTCGGTACAGATAGGCGGCGTTACGATGTTGACCAGTGCCGATTTGTGGGCTTTGATTCGCTCTGGAAGGGTATGTAGGTCCATGGTTAACCTCTAACAATCACGTTAAGTTGAGTATGTTCGCTTGCGTATTGCATTGCGTTTTCTAGCAGTTCTGGATTATTTAATGGTTTGTCAGAACACTCGTAAGGCATATCGAGCAAACGGTATTTATTGATGCCGAGGGTGTGATACGGCAGCAAGTGAAGTTCTTGACAGCTTTCTAATGAAGCTGCGAAATCAATGATCGCTTTGAGCTCATCAATGGTATCATTGAAGCCCGGCACAACCGGAATACGAATCACAATGCGTTTCGCAATTGGTGCCAATTTTCTAAAATTGTCTTTGATGCGTTTTAACGATACCTTCGCCCAGCAGAGAAACTTTTCTTCGTCGGTGTGTTTAAGATCCGCTAACCAGCAATCAATATACGGCGCGACTTTTTCTACGTTTTTCCACGGAACATGCATGCACGACTCCACCGCCGTAGACACATGGTTTTGATGCAAACGTTCGGCAAGTTCTGCCACAAGATTTGGCTGCATCAGCGGCTCGCCACCAGAAAACGTCACGCCACCTTGGCTTTGATCGTAAAAAGGCTTGTCTTTCATCAACACTTCAAACAAGTCGTCCGATTTCGCCGCTTCTCCACATATGCTGAGCGCTTGTGTTGGACATACGTTTCGCAGCGCTATGATCTGCGCCTCGCTCATGGCTTTTCGATTGATGATGATTTGATCGTCAATGTGTCGGATACCATCGCTTGCCATGTCGCCGTTTACGGTTTGTTTATAAGCCGACACACAAAGCTGGCAGTCCGCCATACAACTGCGCTCATCAAACAGCAGAGAGTGCTTTGCACTGCGGCTTTCTGGGTTTTGGCACCAAGGACAGGACAGACTGCATCCCTTCAGAAACAGAATGGTGCGAATACCATCACCATCGTGGGTCGAGAACCTCTGAATATTGAAATACATTGCTGTCCGCCTCTTGGTTTGCTCTTCTACTTTTCACGCTTTTCTTTTTCTGAAAGCTTCATTTGATAATGAAATATTGCCACTTAACTTTCGATTTATGAAATTATTATAGTTTCAATTGAAATTTCAATTGATCGAAATCAAGATCTCAGCGGATTGTCAGATCTATAGTGATCCCATCATCAAAACGAAGATTTTGTATAAGGTAGAACCCATGATCGAACTCTATTTAGATACTGCTGACGTGGCAGAAGTAAAACGCTTTAACCAATGCCTACCTCTGAAAGGGGTAACCACAAATCCAAGTATTTTGGCGAAGTCAAAACAAGGCTTGAACCAAACCTTAGCTGGCATGCAAGAAGCGTTAGGGGGCACACCCCGTTTCCATGCTCAAGTGGTGAGCACAACTGTAGAAGGCATGGTAGAAGAAGCGCGCCAAATCCAAGAATTACCCTATGATATGGTCGTTAAAGTGCCAGCAACCGAAACGGGCTTAGCGGCAATTAAGTTAATGAAAAAAGAGGGAATTCAAGTACTCGCCACTGCTATTTACTCTGCTCAGCAAGGTTTCCTTGCGGCATTGTGTGGCGCTGACTATCTTGCGCCTTATGTGAACCGTATTGATGCGATGAACGGAAACGGTGTAGAAGTGGTCGCAGACCTGCAATTGCTACTGGATCAAAACCAACTGCCTGCAAAAATTTTGGCAGCGAGTTTTAAGAATACCCAACAAGCGATGGAAGTGATGAAGTTAGGTATTGAAGCGATCACCTTACCTGTCGATGTGGCCGCGCAGATGTTTTCTCATCCAGCAGTTCAGCCGGCTGTCGATCAATTTGACAAAGACTGGAAATCCACGTTTGGCAACAAACTTTCATTTGAAAGTTAAACATAAAATTATCGAAAGTCCCGTTCCTCCTCGATCGAGGGGCTTTTGATATGGGAATCTCTGAGAAAAAGTAACATTCGCGCAGGCAACTGTTTATAGATGCGGCTTACGAAGAGATTCCCACACCACTAATCTCGCCTCAACCTTCACGCAAACTACTCTATTCGTAACATCACTACTGACGAAAAACGCTCGTTCCACAAGCAAAAAATTTTTGCTTCAAGCCGACAAACTCACAATCTCAACGCATCAATAAGTCGGTAATTATTAATTTTATCTATTATAAATGAACACTGTTCATTTATAATCAGCGAACCTAACGCAGTAACAAGGAATCCACTTCATGAAACGCATTGCGCTTCTCTTTGCCATGTTTGCATTACTTTCTGGTTGTAGCAGCATGTCGCCAGAACAATGCCAAACCGCAGATTGGTATCGCGTCGGCTACCAAGATGGCCGCTCAGGCAACAACCCAAACGTTTTGTACGAATACATTAAAGACTGTCGCGAAGCAGGCGTAACGCCAAATCACGTTGAGTGGCAAGACGGTTTTGATAAAGGCACTATTCTTTACTGTTCGCCAGACAATGGTTACACGGTGGGTGTAGAAGGAAAAACCTACTATGGCGTTTGCTCTAACGATCTTTTCCTTAAAAACTATCAGTTAGGCCATCAAGAATATCAGCGTCAACAACGCATTAACGCGTTAGATGCGGAGATATCACGCCTTGATCATCAATTGGATGCAAACTTAGATAAAGACAACGCGAAGCGCATTAGAGAGAGAAGAAAACAACTGGCACGTGAGCGTGCATCACTCATCTCGCCAGGAGCTAATTACTACTTTAACTTTTAGTTGCGACGGGCTACAACGCTAGGGTCATAAAGCGGCTATTTGGATCAGGTTGATAGTCGCCAAACGGCTCGCAGTACACGAAGCCATGTTTTTCATATAGGCGATGCGCAGGTTCAAAAAATGCCATCGACCCAGTTTCCAAACTTAGACGTTGTATCCCCTGATGTTTCGCTTGCTCAATCACGTGATTGAGTAAGCGGGATGCCACGCCCTGTTTTCTCGCCGACGGCGTCGTACGCATCGATTTCAACTCTGCGTGACCATCTTCTAGTTGGCTCATTGCCACACATCCCAATAGCTGCTCACCATCCCAGCCCGTCCAAAACGTGATTGAAGGCAGCTTCAACTTGCTTACATCTAACGCATGCACGCTCTCTGGTGGCGATGTAGCGTACATGTCCTGTAAATGCTCTTCCAACAACGCAATCACCTGCGGCCGTTCTAAATTGTCGATTTCAATTCTCATATTTCCATCCTTGGTGTTTTCCTAGTTAAAGCGGTTGTCTCATAATGTACTGCGGTCCAACGGGGCCGCCGTGGTAAAGCTCATTGGTATCTTCAAACCCTGATTTTAAATAGCACTGATAAGCAGGTATGTTGCGGCAATTCACGGTGAGATAAAGCGCCTCAAACTCGGGATAATGGCGTTTGGCGAAATCGGCAAACTGTTGAATGGCTTGCTTGGCGATGCCTTTGCCTTGATGACGGTGATCCACCAGCAAAGAACGCACGCCTAAACTGTTTTTCGGGCAAAAATCGTATTTCTCGCTGTAAGCTGCATCAAATAGAAAAAAGCCAACCACGTCATCGTCCGCCAGAATCAGATGCGGAAGCTCTGTGGGTTCAAGACGTGTAAGCATTTCACCCACATCCGCGACCGTAAACTGCGATTGCTCTTCTAGCACGCTAAGTTCGCAAGTTTGTTCATGTCGCTCAGGCGAATACTTTTCAATAGTAATCATAATCTTCCTTGTTGTTTTTATGCTCAATTCATACAGGGTATGTCGTAAATAGAAATACCTAGTGTCGTATTTCCCACTCGCAGGCAAACGTTTAGCACTCTATTATCCTCGCCATTCGATAGAGAGGTTTCCATGTCCCGTTTTTTACTTTGTAGTTTTGCACTCGTTTTACTCTACCCTACTGCCATTGATTTGTATCTTGTTGGTTTGCCTCAAATTGCGTCAGATCTCAACGCCAGTGAATCACAGTTGCATATTGCGTTTTCGATCTATTTAGCTGGCATGGCTACCACCATGTTATTCGCGGGGAAAATTGCAGACTCTGTGGGACGAAAGCCTGTTGCCGTCGTCGGCGCGATGATCTTTGTGCTCGCATCTTTTCTCGGCGGAATGGCTGAACAGCCAAACACTTTTTTGATTGCTCGCTTTTGCCAAGGCATCGGGGCTGGATCTTGCTATGTCGTCGCGTTCGCGATTTTACGCGACACGCTAGACGATGAACGCCGCGCGAAAGTATTGTCGATGCTCAATGGCATCACCTGTATCATTCCAGTGATCGCACCCGTGATTGGTCACTTGATTATGCTGAAATTTCCTTGGCCGAGTTTGTTTACCACAATGGCAGGAATGGGCATTCTCGTCAGTGTATTGGCCATTTTTGTTCTCAAGGAATCACTACCCAGCCAACAAGGTGAAGAACAGACAGCGCCAGAGATCCATCAAGAGACTTTCTTCGAGCGATTTTTTATCAGTAGACTGATCATTACTGCACTT
The DNA here is from genome assembly GCF_900460535.1 of Vibrio parahaemolyticus. Classification (NCBI taxonomy): domain Bacteria; kingdom Pseudomonadati; phylum Pseudomonadota; class Gammaproteobacteria; order Vibrionales; family Vibrionaceae; genus Vibrio; species Vibrio parahaemolyticus. Next base: position 540,651 of record NZ_UHIL01000002.1, read on the forward strand.
GGAGTGACCACCATCCTGACCTTTGTTAACGCTTCACCAATTGTCGTGATGAGCATGCTTGGTTTTGATCGCGGTGGCTATTCTTCCATCATGGCAGGGACTGCGACGATCAGTATGTTGATTTCGTTCTCGGCGCCATTGGCATTGGGGATTTTTAAGCAGCGAACCTTAATGATGACCTCTCAAGTATTGCTCGCTTGTGCAGCCATCGTGCTCAGTGCTGCCCATTTCCATGATGGACAATCTCTTTACTATGTATTCGGACTTGGGCTGATTTGCGCTGGCTTCGCTTGTGGCTTTGGCGTGGCCATGAGCCAAGCGCTCAGCCCATTCTCTCAACAAGCTGGCGTGGCGAGCTCACTACTGGGCATTGCTCAAGTTTGTAGTTCAGCGTTCTATATTTGGTTTATGGGTTTCATCGGCGTTAGTGCACTGAATATGTTGGTGTTTATCTTAGTGTTAGGTAGCGTAATCAGCCTTGCTCTAATACTATTGATTCCAAAGCCTGTTCACGATACCCATTATGAAGAAATCCCTAGCGCGACTTGATTTAAACTTACTGTTCACTCTGCAATTATTGCTGCAAGAGCAAAGCGTCTCGAAAGCCTCGAAAAAGCTGAACGTTACGCCCTCTACCGTAAGTAAGTCGCTCAACAAACTTCGTCATTGGTTCGATGATCCTTTGTTTGTCAAAACACCTAAAGGTCTTGCGCCAACGCCTTTGGCGCAAAGCATGGAGCAAGATCTTGCAGAATGGCTGCAAATTGGCAGCCAGATTGTAGAAAAACGCAGCGATATTACGCCGAAAGGAGTACGTTTTGATATCACGATCGAGTCGCCATTAGTGCTCACGGTGCTGGACAGGCTCATCGTCGCTATCCACCAGCGATACCCTGAAGCGAAAGTAAAAACCAGTAACTGGGATTACGATTCACTCGACGCCATCATTCGAGGCGAGGCGGATATCGGTTTTACCGGCCGAGAAAGTCACCCGAGATCGAAAGAGTCGTTGGATCTTCTGCCGTATTTCTTGGATTTTGAGATTCTATTTTATGACCTGCCGATGGTGTATTTACATAAAGATCATCCGGCATTACAGCAAGAGTGGAATCTCGAGACCTTTCTGAGCTACCAACACATCAATATTGTTTGGGAAAAAAGTGAAACTTGGGCGTTGGATGAAGTGTTAACGGAGCTAGGGCGACAACGCTCTATCGGGCTGACGATGTCCAACTTTGAGCAATCCCTTTTTATGGCTGCGCAGCCGACGCATGGCATGATCACCACCGCGCCGCACTATTGCAAAAGCTACACAGAAAAGCTGCATCTCGATTTGGTGTGCTTGCCAATTCCGTTAGACCAAGCTCAACAAGACAAATTACTGATTCCATTTACCATGATTTGGCATAAACGCAATGCGTACAATCCCAAATTGCTATGGTTGAAAAACACCATCAAGTCATTGTTTGAACAACCTCCCCTACCACAGTAACACTTAGGCTAAGGTCAGGTTTTCTCTGGTGATTTTTGCTGATTTTCTCGCTCTGACAGCTATAACTAATCACTTTATCAACTAATGAAAAAGGTCGTTTGACGCTACACTCAGTCCATATTTCTGCGTTAAGGGCCAAGGATGTCGACCTTTTTACTCACTGCTATTACGATGCTGGCGTTCGCCGCCAATTCATTATTGTGCCGACTTGCATTGGCCGAAGGGTTTATTGATGCAGGAAGCTTCACTCTCGTTCGATTGATATCCGGTGCGATTACCTTAATCGCATTGCTTGTCGTGAGAGGTCAGTGGAAAACCGATCGGCCAACTTCTCGCTTTCGCTTTTTTGCTGGCGTTGCTTTATTTGGTTACGCTGCCCTTTTCTCTTTCGCGTACTTACAACTGGCGACAGGAACCGGTGCTTTGCTTTTGTTTGGTGCCGTGCAACTGACGTTACTGGCCATCTATTGGTGGCAAGGTGAGCGCTTTCAATTTCTCGAAATCATCGGTATCGGCCTTTCGATTGTTGGCTTTGCTTGGTTAATGTTGCCATCAACCACTCGCCCCGATATCAGTTCTGCACTTCTCATGTTGATTTCTGGCGTTTGTTGGGCTGCGTTTACTGCGCTCGGCAAACAAGCGCCTTCTCCAAGTAGTGGCATCACGTGGGGATTTATCGCTGCATCTATGATTGGCATACTGCTATCGCCATTGATGCTGTCCTCAATCCATCTCTCTTTGAGCGGAATCTTGCTCGCTATCACGTCTGGCGCCATTGCATCTGGCCTTGGGTATACGCTTTGGTATCAAGTCATGCGCAAGCTATCTTTACTTCAAGCCGCCGTCAGCCAACTTTCCGTGCCAGCCATTGCTTTGCTGTTAGGTACCGTCGTACTCCACGAGTCTCTTTCACTGCATACACTTTTAACCAGTGGCATCATTCTTGGTGGTATCGCTTTGGTTTTTTTATCTCGATCCAAAAAAACAAGCAAACAACCGGCAAGCCGATAAAAAGTAATAACTTTCCCTCTCAAATACCCATTCATCATCTATGCTTTTTAAAGCAGCAAAGCTCATTGCAGATGGTACGAGTGGCCTGCTTTAGTATCAGGCGAAGGATATAAGGTGAGAATTGGCTCACACAACACGACGATTTTGTTTCAAAAGTGAGAATCGTCACAGATCGCGATTTTGCTCGTTTTAGGCGTTTCGTCAATAACGCCAAGGGCTAGCGCGAGATCGAGCCAAATACGCACTTTGTGTTTTGACAAAGGGTTTACAAAGCACACTTTTTCACCCGCTATATTCCGCCCCCCGAATTTATTCAGAACAAGATTCTGATTATTCACATAAGAAATTCATCAACTTATAACGATAAGCCTGAGCAAACTTTGACACTATGAACGACAAAATAAAATTCGCTATTAAAGTATCGCTTAGCCTGACTCTGGCTTATCTGATCCCGTTTGCCATGGGTTGGCCGCAAGCATCGACGGCCGCAACCACAGTGATGCTGATTGCATCCACAGGCAGTCGTCGTGAATCTCTCGCCAAAGGTACCTTACGCGTGTTCGGTACGTTGGTTGGCGCCGTCGTTGGCTTGTTACTGGTGGGATTGTTTGCTCAAGACCGCTTGCTGTACATGCTGAGCGTGTCGGTTGTGGTCTCTTTCATTTTTTACTTCCGTAATGCCTACCAAAAAGATCCAACGCTACTCATGCTGACCGGCGTCATGACGCTGATGATGTCCAATGGCGGTGACGCAGAAGGTGCGTTTCTTTATGGCGTTGACCGCGCTTATATGACGGTGTTTGGGGTGGTGGTTTACACACTCGTGGGGACTTTCTTATTCCCGACCAAAACAGAACAAAACCTAAGACAGCTCATCGAACAACTCAACCAAGCACAACGCGCGTTGTTCACCGCTGTCTTGCAAAATTTCGAGCAAAAATCGGCGAGGCAAGTCTCTCCTCAAGAAGAGGGAGAAGAAAATCTAGAAGCTGAAGAGCCACAACCTAACGTGGATTCTCTTATCGAACAGATGTTTGCCGCCCAAAATGCGCTCGAACAGCGTTTTTCCACAGTCAGTGTGGAATGCAGCGACGTGTCGGCCTACATGAAAGAGTGGCGCTTGGCGGTTCATTTGAACAAGCAAGTAACGCAACAATTGACCGTCGCGGCACACAGCCACTTTAGCCACCAGCAAGACCGTGAAAGCATCAGCAACTTTGATCAAGCCGTTGCGGAAATTGACGCGCTATTTGATACCTGCCAACAGGTCTGGGACGAAAAAGAGCCCGCTTTTCGTGCTCAAGAGTTCAAAGTCGAATACAACCAAGCGTTACTTGAAGACGCAGCGCACCTAGAGAAAGGCTCTGCGCTTATGCTGGGGCACCTCTTGGGGCTCATGCATCAAAACTTGTCACGTTTAGCGGAGAGCATTAGCTGCATTGACTCTGTGACGAACAATGTCTCCTTTGACGTGCCGCTGCCGAAACCGAAAGGCAAGTTTCTATGGTGGGACGCAGAAAACTTTAAAACCGCGGTCAAAACCTTTGTCACTTATTGGGTTGCAGGACTGATTTGGATTTATTTCAATCCACCAGGCGGCTACTCGTTCGTGGTCTTCTCGACCATGTTTATGTCTTTGCTATCGTTCGTGCCTGTGCACCCGATTTTGTTGCTTGTGCTGTTCACTTTCGGCTTTTTGTTCGCGGTGCCTTCTTACGTCTTCATTCTTCCCCAATTGGATCTCGGGTTAGAGCTTGGCCTATTCATCTTTATCTACACCTTTATCGGCTTTTATCTGTTCAACGGGCCAGTGACGATTTTCTACATGGTGGGCTTGTTTGTTCTCGGTTTAGATAACAACATGTTCTATCACTTCGGGATCCTCATGACGATCATGCTGCTGTTCTACATGGTGGTGTTCATGATCATTTTCGCGCACTACTTCCCGTTTAGCTCACGACCAGAACACCTCTTTTTGACCATAAAAGAGCGCTATTTTAGGCACACTCGGGATCTGTTTGACTCCTATCAGAAGCAATCCAGCTCTATTATTACGCCGCTCAAACGGGCCTTGCACTTGGTGACGCTCAACGTTTCATCGAAAAAGCTCAAGGTGTGGGGGTCGAAAATCAACCACAAACACTTTGACAAAACCACGCCAGAAGCGATTGGCGCGTTTAGCAAAGCGTGTGATGTACTCAGTAATCACATCAACATCTTAATGGCCGCCGAGAAAAAGTTGATGACCAATCCGCTGATCACTCAGCTTCGCCAACAACACCGCGATTCCATCATTCCTTTGATGGCGGGCGCTTTAGCCAGCCACCAAGCAACACAAGAACTCGACTCCGTATTCGACCAATACAGTCAGGATTACCAAACATTCGAAGATAAACTGGAAGATTTTTTTAGTGAGTTGGATTTATCTGACTACGCTTATTCTGAGATAGCCGGTTTTTATATCTTGCTGAATTTAAAACGGAACGTGTTCGAAGCAATCAAGCATTGCAAGCAAACCTACGAGGATATCGATTGGGTGAACTTACAACAGAAGCGGTTTTAAAGGTGGGGATATGATGCTTCCAAAACTAACCAAACCAAGCCTCGCCATACTTTCCCTGCTCGGGCTCAGTGCGTGTACCACTGTGGGGCCAGACTATGTCCACCCACCGCAAACGCCATTACCAAGCGATTGGTCGGTGCAAAAAGCCGCCAAAGATACGCAGCAATCCGAGCAACAATTACAACAGTGGTGGCAGCAGTTTAACGACCCGACGCTCAATCAATTAGTCGAGTTGGCGAATGAGCAAAACCTAGACATAGAAGCCGCGGGGCTGCGCATTGTTCAAGCGCGTTCATTACTTGGCATTTCGACCGGCTTGCAATACCCGCAAGTTCAAACCGTGTCAGGAAATCTAGCGCGTGCCTACGTGAATGATCAGGGGGTAAACAACGCCGCTCTGTCGTTTGATGCTGCGTGGGAAATGGATATTTGGGGCAAATACGCTCGTGGTATCGAATCTGCAGAAGCTGGTTATTACGCATCCATCGCGTCGTATCACGACATCATGGTCACCATCACAGCTGAGGTGGCGCGCAATTACATCAACTATCGCACATTCCAAGAACGTATTTTGCTTTCTCGCCGCAATATCGAGATTCAAGAACGCGTTGTGCACATCACCCAAGTTCAGTTTGATTCCGGCAACGTAACAGAGCTAGACGTACAGCAAGCGAAAAACCAGCTTTACACCACAAAAGCCGCGCAACCAAGCCTCGAAGTCGCGATGAAGCAGTCGCGCACGGCACTGGCTTTACTGTTGGGTGTACTGCCTGAAGAAGTAGAGAAATTGCTGCAATCGGACGGTTTGACGCAGCAAATTGCTGATTATGAAGCGCAGTTCAAATCGACAGGCAGAAAATCGGCGCTATCGGGCACCGACGAGCACTCCATTGTGCCGCGTCCACCGCTGTTGGATACGCAAGTGGACGCGAACTTAGTGATGCGACGTCCGGATTTGCAAGTCTCTGAGATGCAAGCTCGCGCGCAAAGTGCGCAGATTGGCGTGGCGGAAACGGCTCTGTACCCAAGCTTTTCATTGTTCGGCTCCATCGGTATCGACAGTACGGTTCCCGACGGCAGCAGTTTCAGTTTTAGCGATTCGCTCACCATGGTGGTTGGCCCAACGTTCAGTTGGAACATTTTCCAATACGGACGCGTGAAAAATAACATTCGTTTCGAAGATGCTCGTTTCCAAGAAACGCTGACCAACTACAACAAAAAAGTGCTGCAAGCCGTGAACGAAGTGACCAATGCGATCGAAGCGTATGACCTGTATTTGCAGCAAAAAGATTTACGTTTGCAATCGGTCAACTCTTCCATTCGTGCGTTCAACATCTCCATGACGCAGTACGAAAACGGCCAAATTTCTTTTGAGCGACTGCTCAACTCAGTCGAAAAAATGACCCGCGCGGAAGACAGTTACGCGCAAATTAAAGGCAATGTCGCGAACCAAGTAATAGCGCTGTACAAAGCGTTGGGCGGCGGCTGGCAGGCACAAACGGGGAAACCATTCCTTGAAGAATCCATCGCCAAGCAGATGCAAGATCGTACCGATTGGGACGGTTATCTGGATGAAGAAAACCGCACGTTGCCACCTTTGCCTATCGAAACACCGACGGAAAACGGCGATAAGAACAAAACGGAGGATCTCTAATGCCTCATGAACTCTCTTGGGGAGACATTTATTTTTCTCCCACGCTACTGGTGCTCTTTCTCGCCGTCACGGCAACGTGGATAACGGTGATGATATTGAACAAGACACGTTTGTCTCGCTTCATCGCTTTTCCGTCTCTGACGTTTATTGCCATCATGGTAGGTTATGTTGTGGCCATTGACAGCTTTTATATTCAATTTTAGGTGCCAAACAAGATGAAAAAACTATTCGTAATCGCACTCAATCTTGTCATTCTTGGTGGCGCAGCTTGGCTCGGCTATCAAAAATTTGAAGAGTATTTTAATAACCCATGGACACGCGATGGCCAAGTACGCGCGAACGTCATCAAGGTCGCACCGCGAGTGTCTGGCCCAATTGTGAATGTTTCGGTGCAAGACAACCAAGAAGTGAAAACGGGCGATTTACTGTTCGAAATCGACCCAACCACTTACGAAGTCGCACTATCTCAAGCCGAAGTGGCGTTGGAAAAATCCATCGTGAGCTCTCGCGGTAAAAAAATCGAATACGATCGCCTTAAAGACATTCGTGCGAAAGACCGCGGCGCTGTTTCTCACAAGGATCTGATTCGTCGTGAAATCGCTTACGAAGAATCGCTACTGCAAATCAAATCTGCAGAAGAGCAATTAAAGTCAGCGCGCCTTAACCTCAGTTTCACCAAAGTTTATGCGACCGTCGATGGTTTTGTGTCTAACCTCGATATTCGAAACGGTACACAAGCGGTCGCAAACCAACCGCTGCTCGCACTGATCGACAAAAACAGTTTCTGGGTATTTGGCTTCTTCCGCGAAAACCAACTCGCGCAAATCGAACCGGGTAGCCAAGCACGTGTCACCTTGATGTCTCACCCAGACACGCCTATCGACGCGACCGTTGACTCTATCGGTTGGGGTATTGCGCCAAAAGACGGCACGGTCGGTTACAACCTTCTTCCAAACGTGAACCCTGTTTTTCAGTGGATTCGCTTAGCACAACGTATTCCGGTACGAATCTCCATCCAAGAGCTTCCTGAAGATGTTGATCTTCGATTCGGGCTTTCTGCGTCCATTATGGTGATGAAAGATTCATCGGCAGAAAATGAACAGTAACTAAGTGAGAAGAACCATGGTCATTGGTAAAAAACTCAAAAACATTAATGAAGAAAACAACTTCTTCTATCTAACCTTAGCGCTGGTGATTTTGTTGCTAGGGAGTGCGATGGCACAAGTGGTGGGTGAAGGGACGATTGAACACATACTGCAGGCGTTCACGGTTCTCACGTTCATTGTCTGTTTTGCCAGCCTTCGCTTTGACAAAACGTGGTCTCGATTCCTCTATACCCTGTTTGGTGTTTGGGTACTGGTGATTGTGATCAAGACCGTTTTTAACATCCGCGAGATGAATGTGGTGATGCTTGCTCTCACCTTCGCGTTCTTTTTCGGCACTTTTAAATCCATCGCAAGACAGATTCTTTTCACTGGCCACGTCAACAGCAACAAAGTGATTGGCTCGGTCGCGCTTTTCTTGCTGCTTGGTCTGATGTGGGCGATTGCCTACCTCATTCTGCTTGAGTTCTCGCCTGAAGCCTTTACCGGTATGGAAGCGATTTCTTGGGGGCAGAACTTCTCCAATGCGGCGTATTTCAGTTTCGTCACCTTAACCACGCTCGGTTATGGCGACATCAGCCCTCTAACGCCACTGGCTCAAGTCGTGGTGTATTTAGAGGCCATTACAGGTGTGTTTTATATGGCGATTGTTGTTTCAAGTCTCGTCAGTTCCAACATTGATCATCAGGTAAACAAAAATGGATAAACAATCGGAAAGAAATGAAAGTAAGCTTTTCATCAGTAACATGGTGGAATCAGCGATACGTATTGGCTTGATCTTCGTATTGCTGATGTTTACGTACGACATCATCAGGCCTTTCATCCTTCCAGTGATTTGGGGTGCCATCATCGCGGTAGCGCTACTACCACTGACCAAAAAACTGCAACGCGCTTACGGCGGCAGACGCGGCTTAGCTGCCACGACAATCGCACTGCTGGGTATCGCCCTGCTGGTAACGCCACTAGTGATGGTGTCGGGCTCTATCGTGGATGGTGCAACACACGCGTTGGACGTACTGCAAAATGGTCAGGTGAAAATCCCTGGACCTAAAGCTTCTGTTGCTGATTGGCCTCTTGTGGGTGACAAACTTTATGAAGTATGGACGCTCTTTGCGACTAACTTAGAGCAAGCAATACAAACCTTTATGCCACAAATCAAGTCAGCATTAACCTCTTTGCTTGGTATGGTTGGCGGCGTGTTAGGTAGCTTGTTGCTGTCTATCTTGTCACTGGCTATCGCTGCTGGCTTTATGACGTATTCAGAGTCGTTGGCATCAGGCCTGCAAACTATCGCGATCCGCACCGCTGGCGAAAACGCGAAAAGCTGGACAACGCTTATCGCCGCGACCATTAAAAGCGTGCTGCTGGGCGTAGTTGGTGTGGCTGCGATTCAAGCGCTATTGATAGGTGCTGGCTTCTTTGTGTTTGGCGTTCCTGCTGCTGGTTTGCTTACTCTGATTCTGATGATTTTGTGTATCGCTCAGCTTCCTGCGCTGCTTGCCGTATTGCCAGTGATTGGCTACATGTACATGACGCAAGACAGCACAACCGCGACCATGTTTACCGTGTGGGCGGTTGTCGGTGCGCTGTCTGAGAACTTACTAAAACCAATGTTTATGGGCCGTGGTGTAGACGTACCAATGCCAGTGATTCTGCTTGGGGCCATCGGCGGTATGCTTTTCTACGGTATCGTTGGCCTGTTCCTAGGTGCAGTTATTCTGGCGATTTGGTATGAGTTGTTCGTTTGGTGGTTGAGCATCGAGAAAGCACAACAGCAAGAAGAAATGGCTGAACTCAAAGAAGAAGAGGAACAAACAGAATCTGGACATGGTGCCGGTATTTAAATTACCAAGGTAATGCCTTCTCTTTGACCGAATAAAACAAACCGTTGCCCTGCAGCGGTTTGTTTCTCTTTAACGTTAGCTCACAGTTTCATCACAACGGATGAGATAAAAATGACGTTCTTGTTAAATTTTCATACTTCTTACACTTGAGAGTTGCAATCAAGCACTTAACGATGCAATCTCGTTGATCGCTATACCCAAAGAATTCCAAGATCCCCCTACATTTGAGCGACCGATCTTGACGAATTGGGACAATTACAAAGCTTAGGATAAAAACAATGAAATTGATCAAGCCTTTAACTTGCGCGCTTGCTCTAGCAATGAGTGGCATGGCATTCGCAGACGTTACGGTTAGCGTTCCTGACGACGTTTCAGTATTGGCAGCAAACGGTGAAAAAGCGAAACTTTCTGGCGGCTTTTTTGCTTCTGAAAAAACATTGACGCTACCCGATGGCGTAAACCAAGTCGTTTTCCGCTACGCACCTTACTTCAACCAAGGTAATGACCGTCTAAGCGTAGAAAGTGACGCTATCGTGGCACGCTTCGATACTGCAAATGCAGAGTTGACGATTGAAGTTCCAAAATACCGCAACATGCGTGACGCGGAAGAAAACATCAAAGATCTCGATTGGAAACTGGTTGATGGTTCAGGCAAAGCAGTCGTAGTTGACCAAGACAAGCTGATCAAACCGGGTATGCAAATCGGCCGTGATTACGTGCGTGAAATCGAAGATTACAACCGCGCTGGCGGTACAGCAGCCGTCGCTTTTGCTGGTGCAGCGACCATGCAACCAGTCACACTTCCTGCAAAAATTCCTGAAGACATGAAACAAGCGCGTGCAACCGCAGTGAAAGCAGATTCTACGGCAGAAGAAATGCTGCACTTCTGGTACCAAAAAGCAGACGCAGAAACAAAAGCGCGCTTTAAAGCGTACATCAATCAGCAATAGTCGTTGATTGACTGACCTGATTTAAAAAGCCACTTAATGTGGCTTTTTTTGATCATGCAAAATAGACAGCAGCGAGTCAGGTGCTTGCACGACTTTGGTCTTGGTGAGGAAATCATGCAACAAACGTCGCTCTGGATGAAAAACAAGCAGCACAAGGTTCACCAACGGAACGCCAGGAATAAACATTTCGAGTAGATAGCTGATGCCAAGCCGGATGGAAACCGTCACTTTGGTCGCGGCACGACCATTTTTCATCACCACTTTGATACCAACAAAACGCATGCCGATGGTTTGCCCTTCCTTCAACCAATACCAGTTAATCACGAGAAGAATGGGAACAGTAAGGAGATACACCGCGTGGGTGTCGTAAACAAGTGTGAAGTTTTCTTGCAGGGATAAACGGAAGTCATAGAGCCAAAAATTGATACCCAACGCGATAACAACGACAACGCTAATGACGACGAACAGATCAACGAAACCGCCTATAAGCCGCTGCATTTTGCTCGCAATTGAAGAGTACATATAACCACCTACAACAACAGTGAACGCAGTCTAGGCATTGTTGTATATGTGCTCAATTGATAAGTCTATAAATTCGTATCATGTCTCAAAAGTGATTTTTAATTTACACCGATATAACTTAGTTATCTCGGTTTCAGCGATGGGTGGGTACTTACCAATAACGCTCATAGATAACGTGACCGCCTGTTCGAGTTCGATATTTTTCTAACCCTAGCCCTTGCAGCACAGGCAAGGTATCTTTAATCATCTCTGGGTTACCACACAGCATCACAAAGCTGCTTTGCGGAGAGAAAGGCACATCCACTTTATTGGCAAGCTCACCAGATGCAATCAACTCTGGGATTCGACCTTGCAGTTTTCCGAGTGACGATTCACGACTCACGATTGGCACGTACTTTAAGCGTCCTTCATATCGGAATTGAAGATGCTCAATCAGGTATTTGTAGACCAAATCTTTTCCGTAGCGAACACCATGCACCAGCACGATACGATCATTGTGAGGAAGCAGGTTAATGTCATCCAGCAAAGATAAAAACGGGCCAATACCAGTCCCCGTCGAAAGCAACCATAGATCACTCGCTTGCTTAGGAATAGTGTCGTGAATGAGATCGCCATGCGCGGTTTCACCCACATAAATCGGGTCACCCGCTTTTAGCTTTTGCAACCTTGGAGAAAGTTGCCCTTGAGGATCTGCCACAATGAGGAATTCGAGCCACTCGTGTTGCTCGCTTGGTGCATTAACCACAGAGTAAGCACGGCTGATAGGCTTGCCCTCATCATCTAGCAAAGCAAGCTTGGTGAACTGACCAGCTTTAAAGGTAAGAGGCGCGCCTGAGACCCTTAAACTGAACAGCTCGCCAGTCCAGTCAATGCGTTTTTCCACCTTGGCTAGATTGAAACCTTTCAGCTCAGTCATAAGACACCTCCTATTTGGTTACTCTTAGTTAAACTTACGCCTTCAACTCGATTATGTAAAGTTTCTAGTTTACATAATAAGATTGCCATTTCATTTCACATTTTAAAAACAATTTTATTACATATTAAATGATTACATCTAGAATAAATGCTCAAAGTGATAAGTCGCGTCGCAATTTTGTGGCAATGCAGATGAAAAAGGAGCACTAAAAATGGACACACTGTTAAAGGACTTTCCCGTTATCACAGAGATCAAAGTCGCATGGGGTGAAATGGATGCTCTGCAACACGTCAATAACGTGGTCTATTTCCGCTACTTTGAGACGGCGCGTTTAGATTACTTCAACAAAATTAATCTGCTGGTCGACCTGCAAACCTCGCAAATTGGGCCAGTACTCAGCGAGACGCAATGTCGCTACAAACTGCCTGTCACTTACCCAGACACGTTGCTGGTCGGCTCGCGCGTGATCGACATGCAAGAAGATCGCATCACTATGGAATATCAAGTATTGAGTAAAAAATGGGGCAAGATTACGACGGTCTCAACCGCGACAGGCGTGATGTTCGATTTTAAAAACAACGAGAAAGCGGCCATTCCTGATCATGTGCGCCAATCCATTCTTGAGTTAGAAAGCACGGTTGGCAGTACGCACCATTTGGAATAAATCGGCAGCGTACAGTAAAAAGTCAGCGAAGAAACAAGTAAGTAAGAAACAAACAAAAAGGTGGCTCATGGCCACCTTTTTTGATTCGGATTTTTTAGCTGAAAGCGTAACGCTTAGCAAAACGTCTCGATATACAGCGCTTCGACTTTGTCTCGTGCCCATTGCGTTTTACGCAAAAACTTCAGAGAAGATTTGATCGACGGATCTTTCTTAAAACAGTTCACTCGAACGCGCTCATACAGGCCATTCCAACCAAAGTGTTCAACTAGTCGGGTGACGATTTTTTCTAAACTCAACCCATGCAGAGGGTTATTCGGCTGTTCGTTGCTCATGTTGTTGATCCAGTAACGATGTAAGTGGCGGGCTAATCTAACTCAAAGTGACCACTTAACCTAATGTTTTCACCTTCAAAGGCGTTTAGCTTGAATTACTTTGCTCATCTCCCCTATAGTAGCTCAAACTTCACAAACATCCTTTTCACGATGAAAGCCCTCAACGACCTCAATATTTTTGTCGAAACCGCGCGCCAAGGCAGCTTTTCAAAAGCCGCTAACAGCATGGACATGACACCTGCCGCCATTAGCGCATCGATTAAGCGTCTTGAAGGGCAAATCGGTTTCCCGCTGTTTGTGCGTTCTACCCGAAGCCTGCGTTTAACCTCAGAAGGCGAACTGTTTTTAGACAAAACCACGCAAGCGTTGGCAACATTGCAAGAGGGGTTGGATCAGATCTCAAGTGCGCGTGGCGAGTTATCTGGTCAACTGCACATTACTGCGCCCTCCGATTTTGGTCGCAATATGTTGCTCGATTGGGTGGATGAGTTCATCGATCTCTACCCAAATGTTTCCATAAAACTAGAGCTGTCCGATAGCTTGACGGATATGTACACCAAGCGTGTCGATATTGCGATTCGCTACGGCGAGCCGGCCGACTCTAATCTGGTCGTGTTGGCATTGTGTGGGGCAAACGAGCGGATCTTATGTGCATCGCCAGAGTACGTAGCCACACATCCAGAACTCACCTCTCCTGCCGATTTAACGCAACACAACTGTTTGTGCTATATGGTCGCGGATTCGGTCTACAACAAATGGACGCTCACGCGTGACGGCGAGAAAGAACAAGTCGTGGTCAGCGGTAACTTGATGAGCAACGATAGTGACTTGCCACATCGGTTAGCGATCAAAGGCAAAGGCATTGCGAATAAATCGTTGATGGACATCAGCCGAGACTTAATCGAGGGAAGATTGGTGCGAGTGTTACCAGAGTGGGATTGCGGCCCAGTACCGCTCTACATGGTGTGCGCCGATCGTCGCTTACTGACGCCAACGATTCGGACTTTCCGCGACTTTATCCAACAAAAATGCTGCCAACAACGCGCCAACGTGCTGGCAACCTTCTGTCATTAGGCGATAAATCGAAGAGGACGAATCTGGGTATATTCAACCCAATCGTTCTCTTCTAATGTTTCAAGAAACGTCGCCATGTGCGGGCTTTGCAAATGCTTATCCAAGGCCTCTTGCGATGCCCAAATCTCTTGGAACATAAATAAGCCTTCAACTTTCTCGTCAAGATACAACTCGTATTGGCAACAGCCTTCTTCTTGACGAGTTGGCTCTAGTAAACCAGCAAGCAAATTCACCACCTGATCCTTGCTGTCTGGATAGGCTTTCACTTCTGCAACTAAGTGGATCATCGTTTTATCACTCTTTTGCGATTTATATATTGATTACAGGGTTCTATGTCACCTGCAAGTAAGCTCGAATTAGATCTCGGTGAATACGGTTTCTGCGTCCCAGCGAGACTTTGGCGTTTTCGCGTTGAAGTCATCTTCCGCGTGGTAGCCAAGCGGCACGATCACAACGCTGGTATAACCTTTTTCACGCAAGCCAAATTCTTCATCCAGCACTTTGGGATCAAACCCTTCAATTGGCACTGCATCAATTTCTAGCGTCGAAGCACCCAACAACAACGTACCCACGTTGAGGTAAACTTGTTTCTCCATCCAATGGTTCGCATCTTTCAGATCAAAACGGTGCATGTTCACAAAGTAGCTACGACCACCGCGCACAGCCGCTTTCGCTTCTTCAGTTGGGAATCGACCATCTTTTTCTTCTTGCACCATTAGCGCTTCAATGTAGTCGTTATCAATGCCTGTTTTTGCACAAAACACCAATACGTGAGAAGCGTTGAGAATCTTCGCCGCGTTAAACGCGTAGTTCTCTTGCGCCGCTTTAGCGATGCGCTGTTTGCCTTCTTCTGTGCTTGCCAGAATGAAATGCCAAGGCTGGGAGTTCACACTCGATGGACTAAAACGAATCAGCTCTTTAACTGCATCGATTTTTTCTTGAGGTAGCTTGCGCGTTGGGTCAAACACTTTCGTTGAGTAACGAGATTTTGCAGCTTGTACGATATCCATGAGGTTCTCCAATTAATGAATTTAAGCTGTGTAACAGCATAACCTCATGAGATAAAGGGAAAAACCGATTTCGATTAAAAACATTTTCAAAATAAATTTGAAAATAAAAGATAAGAAAGGCTTTGAACGTTCTCACTGAACTTCTTCATCTTTTCGGCAATAATGCATGTTTGCTCGCAACCAAACTCAACTCATGCTGCCTCAAGATAACGTTATTACATCCTTTCTGTGTAAAAAGCTCGGTCACAATCACCTGAGAATTGCCGGCCAATATTGGCACATTGAGAAGTTGGTTGCCTTGCAATGTATGATGTTGAAAGAAGCGCCTAACCTGCAAGAAGGGCTGCTTTGGTGGAGTAAAAGTGTTTCATTATTCGACCGCCGTTTGTACGTCACATTGCAACATGGAGATGCCCAAATCCATCTGCAAGTCGAATGCAGAACGGCCGATAAGCCAAGTTGGGCCGAGTCGGTGTTTAGCTTGCTCAAAATGCAGTTGGAAATGCTTGAGTTAAGCGAATCAATACAGGTACAAATTCAAGCCAGCAATCCACTCGCGGCCGATATTTTTCTAGGGGAAACGCGAGATTCTAAAACGAGTTCAAGCGTGTTTGACCTGGTGAAACATGTTTATTTGCTGCTTTCTCACCAGCCAATTGAGCAACCAGAATTACTGAGTGTTTTGAACGCCTTGTTCATCAAAAACAGCAATTACGCGCTCAAGTTAGAGCAAGCGGCAAGGCAACTGGGCGTCTCCAAACGCACCTTGCAACGTCGACTGCAAGAAAAGCAAATGAGCTACTCTCAATGCGTTGATTTCGCGAAAAGAAAGCAAGCACTCACTTTGCTTGCCGACACCCAACTCACGACGCAGCAAATCGCCTATCAACTTGGTTACGAAGAACCATCGAACTTTCACCGCACTTTTCGTCGTTGGTATCCGTTTTCACCCATGCAGTATCGCCAACAATGTTTGGATAACCGAACTCAACTAAATCAGCAACCGATCCGCTTGTACTACGCCAAAGCCAATACCTTCGACGATAACCACATCGACCAACCTGTCGGCAAAATCTGGATGGAAGTGGACAATATTGCGTTTGAAAAAGTGGTCTCGGTAGAATGCCGTGACCGTGATGGCGCATGGCGGCGCTACCCCGCCTTCTTCGAGCGTTTTTTAAGTCATGGCACCGAACTCTGGGCAACGACCGAACTTCCGGTGGCGCATCCCCTTACCTTTCGCCTGTGTTATGAAGTCGATGGAGAACGTTACATTGAGAACAACCACCAGCGTGATTATGTGGTTTCTAAAGGGCTTTTAATTGGCGCAACGGAATATATTGTCCCGACTCGGCAACTTATTAACATTGGGGCGCAATATACGCTCTTTGTCGAACTGGCATGCCGACTTGAAAACGTTGTGAGGATTGACGGTTACGTCGATGATGACCCCACACCTCACGCAATGCGCTTGACCCAACACTCGCAACATTATGCTTGTTGGGTGCTGCAATTATCGCTCACTCAAACTGCAAAGCAGTGCCGTTTCCGCCTTTATGATGAATCCGACAACGAGCTCGCGAAAGAGCATTACCCGATACAATATCCTATTGTGCAACCGCTCAATTAAAACTGTCGGTCAGATCAAAGTCGCCGCTTCGTGACATCATTTCACATCTTTTTTGGCGTAAATTGACACTCTCAATTTCAAATCTTTGCTTTATCGTTTCTGCATTGCTGCATAACGGAGGCAAAAACTGTGTTTGAAACTCTACCTAACCCAATGAATAAAATAAAAATACTTCCTTTAGCGATCGCTCTTGCTCTTTCTGGTTGTGGAAGCGACGAAACCACACCAGTCGATACAGGCAGCCACGTGGCATCTCCTGATTGGCAAGATCAAATCATTTACTTCCTGATGATCGACCGTTTTAACGACGGCGACAGCGCTCTTAATGATCAAGGGCAAAACGAATTCGATCCGACTTCGGATAAAAAATTTAGCGGCGGCGACCTCGTTGGTGTGAGTGATAAGTTAAGCTACATCGAAGATCTCGGTGCCACATCGATCTGGATTACTCCGCCAGTTGCTAACCAATGGTGGGATGCAGAGCAAAACTACGGCGGCTACCACGGGTACTGGGCGCGCGATTTCCAAAAAGTGGATGAGCACTTCGGCGACCTAGAAAGCTACCAAGCGTTAGCACGCGAAGTGCATGCGCGTAACATGTTCTTAATTCAGGACATCGTGACCAACCATGTAGGCAACTTCTTCACCTACGATGATCCTTACAGTTATGATCCAAGCCTACCTTGCCAAGGCTTCCGTTTGATAAAAAATGCACTACCCGCCGGGCAAGAACTGCCATACCCACTCAACATGAACGAGTGTAAAACAGACGGCACAGGTAGTTACCACTGGACGCCAACCATCACCGACCACAACGATCCGGTACAAGAAAAAACCTGGCAACTCTCTGATTTGGATGACCTTAATACGTCCGATCCCGAAGTGCGCGCTTACTTAAAAGAGAGCTACCGAAAATGGATTCGCGAAGTCGGCGTCGACGGATTCCGTATCGATACGGTGAAGTTTGTTGAACACGATTTCTGGAACGATTTCCTACACGCCGACGATGGTGTGATGACGCAAGCGGTTGATACCGGTCGTGACAACTTCCTCACTTTTGGTGAAGTATTCGAAACATCTACGCCTTACCACACCGAAGGCGAAGAGAAGATGCTGACTTACATCGGTGAAAGTGGCTCGCCGAAACAGCTAACCTCGGTACTGAACTTCCCATTGCAAGCGACCATGACGCGCGTATTTGCATCAGGGCAACCGACCGACTATTTGCGTTTCCGTCTTGAGAAAATGATGGAGATGTTCCCGAATCCGTACATCATGCCGAACTTCATTGATAATCACGACATGCCGCGCTTTCTGTCGCAAGGTAGCGTGAATGACATGAAACAAGCACTGATCACCATGATGAGCGTGCCGGGTATTCCTGTGATTTACCAAGGTACTGAACAGGCGATGTCAGCAGCGCGCGATGCGATGTTTGCTGGCGGTTACCGTGAAGATGGCGACTACGTAGACTCATTCGACCAAAACAGTGAGATGTACTTGTTTATTCAAGAACTTGCCAAGCTACGTACTGAAAACAAAGTCATGACACGTGGCGAAATGAAAGTGATTGGCAGCGATAAAGCGGGCGCGGGCGTGTTCGCCTTTACCCGAACGTTGGATAACGACGAAGTCTTGGTTGTGATGAATACATCCAACTCGCCGATGTTGATGAACCAACTCGATGTAGAACAAGTTGGCGGCACCGTCTTCAAACAACAAATCATGTCGAACTGGGCACACGCTCCAGAACAGTTAGTCGCAGATGAAAATGGTAACGTAACCCTTGAGCTACCAGCCAAGTCTGCAGTGATTTACTCAAAAACAAGCAGCAATCAATCTGTAGATACCCCAGACCTCAATATCCGACTTGCTCAAGATTGGGAAGGACAAACCATCACTGATGACATCGTGATCACTGGTACTGCTAACGCAAACGAGAAATTGAACCTTGTCGTAGACGGTAATCTGGAAACAGCACAAGCCATTACCGTAGGTGCTGACGGTCAATTCAGCGTGACTTTATCTACCCGTAACTTTGCGATTGGCGAACAGCAACACCGCTTCGCGATTTATTCTACTGACAAAAAAGCTGGCATTGAAGATGTTAACTTTGTGTCGGACTTAAGCTGGTCGAACACGCCAGACGACACTATTGATGACGCGGGTGATGCGCAAGATGGCATGGGCGGTCCTAACGGTAACTATTCGCTACCAACGGATCCAACATTCGATAAAAACAATAGCCAACTCGCAATCAACAAAGCTGAGGTATTTACCGTTGGCAGTAACGTACGTTTGACCTTCACCATGGACAAGATCACCGACACTTGGTTACCACCAAACGGCTTCGACCACGTAGGTTTCACCATCTTCATTGATTTACCTGAAGAAGCCGCAACCAACTTGTCTGAGCTACCGAAGATCAACGCTTCTATGCCAAGCGGAACCTGGAGTCGCAATGCGGTTGTTTTTGGCTGGCAAAGCTCTATTTACAACACCAAAGGAGCAAATGCGACGACATGGGGAGAAGCCGTAACGCCAGCACCAACAGTGACAGTAGACAAAGCCAACAACACCATTTCAATGGACTTTGCTAGCGATGCACTAGGCCGCCCAGATTCGCTCGATGGTATCCGTTTCTATGTCACGACTTGGGACTTAGACGGTCTTTCAGCAACTTACCGTCCGCTAGAGCAAGACAAAGGCCCTTGGAAGTTCTCCGGTGGCGCATCGGATGAAAGTAAGATTTGGGACGATTTACCTATCATCACCTTGTCGGAATAAACCGTTAAATAAAACACCGCCCAGCGTTTAGCTGGGCGGCCATCAACAAAAAAATGCAGAAAGACACTTCTGCTCGTTTTTATTCTAGTTAAAGCACGATTTCACCCACAGCACCAGACTGTCCCAAAGCTGAGCGAACCACGAGCCCTCTTCTACCGCTTGGCTGCTGACCAAGGGATAACTCGCCACGGTACTGTCATCGCTTTTCCAAACGACCTTACCAATCTCATCTCCTTGCGCGATCGGCGCAATCAACGGTTCATTTAACACCACACTCTTATCAAGCCCAGCCGTCATTGAACGAGGCAGAGTGAGATAGGCATCTTTAGCAAAGAGCGCCTCAACTTGATTGGTATTTCCCTTCCAAACGCGAACTTTAGACTCAACTTGGCCTTGCTTAGCAACTTGCTTGGTGTCATAAAAGCGAAAACCATAGCTGAGTAGATTCTTCGATTGGCTGATCCGAGCCTGTTTACTTGGCGTACCCATCACCACCGAGATAAGGCGCATTCTTCCTTCTTTGGCCGAGCTCACCAAGCTGTATCCGGCATTGCTGGTGTAGCCGGTTTTTCCCCCGTCGACATCAATGGAATTGTCCCACAGCAATTTATTGCGGTTGTACTGTGTAATGTCGTTCCACTTGAAGACTTTCTCACTGTATAGCGCATACACATCAGGAACATCGCTGATGATCGACTGCATGAGTTTTGCCATATCGGTTGGTGAGGTTTGGATGCCATCACTATCAAGACCATGGGAGTTCACAAAATAGGTGTCTTGCAGTCCTAATTTCTCCGCCCAACCATTCATCAAGGCGACAAAGCCGCGTTCACTGCCTGCAACGTGCTCAGCCAGTGCAACGCACGCGTCATTTCCTGATTGGATGATCACGCCGCGCATTAAGTTCGCAACACTAATTTCATCTTTCGGTTTGATGAACATTTTAGAAGAACCGGGAAACTTGGCCGACCACGCGTTTTCGCTCACGGTGACAACATCATCCCATTTCAAACGCCCCGCTTTGATTTCTTGTCCAACTACATAAGCGGTCATCAACTTGGTTAAACTCGCCGGAGCAAGGCCTGCTCGCCCGTTATGCTCGGCAATAATGGCACCGGATTGAAAGTCCATTAATACGTAGCCTTTTGCCTGTAACTGAGGTGGGTGGGGCGTAACAACGGCAAAAGTAGGTACGCTTATTAAACAAGTCACAATTGTCCATCGAGCCAGTGACACTTTCATCCGACTTCCTCCATGCTCTTACTTTGTCGCTACTCTATTGAGCATAGCTCACTCAACCAGTTGCACCAGTCGCTAATCGTTTCATTTTCTTGAACTTACATTGATTTGACCAAGGTATAGAACTGAAGAGGCGATTGGGAAATAGCATTGGTTCTTCATGCCATTCGCAGTAAAGTAGCGCTACCCCTCAATAAGGAAATAAAGATAACAATGAACGCTCAATCATTTATCGACGCAGGATTGCATTACACTCCCCACAGTTTTACCGTTCCTCTGGATTACCAAGACGCGAGCAAAGGCACCATTGAAATCTTCGCCCGTGCGGTTTGCCTAGTCGGCGACGAAGAATCGACCAAACCTTGGTTGGTTTACTTTCAGGGCGGGCCGGGCTTTCCCTCTCCGCGTCAAAACGGCAATAGCGGCTGGGTAAAACGCGCGCTGCAAGAGTACCGAGTTTTGCTTCTCGACCAGCGCGGTACGGGCAACAGCAGCGTAATTAATCATCAGACGCTTGCTCACCTCACGCCAGAGCAACAAGCAGACTACTTGAGCCACTTCCGAGCGGATAACATCGTGCGCGACGCGGAATACATTCGTGAGCAATTTGGCGTCGAAAAATGGGCGATCTTAGGTCAAAGCTTTGGTGGTTTTTGTTCCCTCACCTATTTGTCTTTGTTCCCAGACAGCTTGCTGCAAAGCTACATCACGGGTGGCGTGCCATCAGTCTCGCGTCATGCCGACGATGTGTATGAAGCTACCTTCAAACGCACCATGGAGAAAAACCAAGCGTTCTTCCAACAATTTCCCAATGCACAGCAACTTTGCCAAAACATTGCGAATCACTTGCTGGAAAATGAAGAGTACCTACCAAATGGTCAACGCTTCACGGTGGAGCAATTTCAACAAATCGGCATCAACTTTGGTGTGAGTGATACTTTCTTGCCGACTTACTATTGGCTAGAAAGCGCGTTGATTGAAGTGGACGGCAAACCACAACTTCGCTATGAGTTCTTGAACGATATGTTGGCGCAGCAAAACTTCCAAACCAACCCGATCTACGCCATTTTGCATGAATCGATTTACTGCCAAGGCTTTGCATCGAATTGGAGTGCGCACCGTGTTCGCCAAACCCGACCAGAGTTTAATTATGAACCTGGCCAGCCCTTTTACTTTACGGGGGAAATGGTCTTCCCTTGGATGTTCGACCAATACGTCAACCTTAAACCACTAAAAGACGCCGCCGAAATATTGGCCGCGAAAGACGATTGGGCTGCGCTGTACGATCAAACACAATTGGCTCAAAATAAAGTGCCTGTCAGTTGCGCCGTTTACGCCGATGATATGTTTGTTGAAATGGATATCAGCCGAGAGACGCTCGCGTTAATCCCAAATTCAAAAGCATGGATCACCAACGAGTACGAGCACAACGGTTTGCGTGCCGACGGTGAACGCATTCTCGACAGGCTCATTGCCATGGGAAAACAGACCGCAGCTACGTTGAAATAAGCACGACAGACGTTAAAAAACGCCTTTTTAGTATTTGGTGAAAAGGCGTTTATAGCGGCTTATGAACTATGGCGATCAGTCTTTCACTCTTTTGCTCATCATTTTGGTCATCACGCGATAACCCATCTTATGATAGAAATCTTCACCTTCATGATTAAACGATGCGACGGTTAAACCAATTTCTTCAATACCTTGATTGCACAAATCGCTTTCGATTTTATCCATGAGCGACAAGCCTATTCCTAAGTTACGATGACTTTCCAACACCACCAACTCGTTAACGAAGCCAACGCGCTTTGCAACAGAAACCATCGAGTCAATATCTCGAACGGTACCAGAGATAAATCCAACGACTTGTCGATGTGAGCAAGCGATAAAGGCGATCATTCTGTCATCGAAATACTTGTCAAAGACGCCACGTTCTTCCCTTAGCTGCGCCATTTCTTCGGGTGATCGGTAGAAGTTAGGCTCGGCTTCATAGTGAGAGGTATCGAGCTCTACCAATAATCCTTTGAGTAAAGGGATATCTTCTTCTCTCAGCCTTCTGATGTGAAACTGCTGCATGTCCTTTTCCTGCGAACTGATGGTTTTATTGTCATTTTGGCTTTCGCTCATCACCTATTTAGGTAGAAATATAAAGCCTAGCTAAAGTACAAATTTCAACCAACCATGTCGAGTTTGATTTCCCTTTCCTCCTTTTGTTTTTGCCAAGAGTTTGAACACATACCGGATTTGTCTCGCTGCCGAGCGATTAGCCATCCAGCATCGTCTCTCTTCGGACAAGAATATCCGTAAATTTTGTCCGTATTTCCGACTAATTTACTCAGGTATACTCCGAGCCGCTAAAATTTAAAGGTCATCGACCACCTGTTTTTATAAAGGAAATCTCATGAGTCAGTATGTAGTCTGTGCGCTGTACAAGTTTGTGGAGCTGAATAACTATCAAGAGCTACGCGAGCCATTACTTGCGTTGATGGAAAAACACCATATTCGCGGCACGTTACTGCTGGCTGGGGAAGGTATCAATGGTACGGTCGCCTCTGACCGCGCGGGTATTGATACACTGCTTGAGTGGCTAAATACTGAGCCTCGTTTAACGGGCACGGTCTACAAAGAATCTTACTCTGAAACGCAACCATTCAACCGCACCAAAGTGAAGCTGAAAAAAGAGATCGTGACATTGGGTGTTGAAGGCATCGATCCTCGCCATGTGGTAGGTACGTATGTGAAGCCTCAAGATTGGAACGATCTGATCGCCGATCCAGAAGTGTTTGTGGTGGATACTCGCAACGATTACGAAATCGAAATCGGTACCTTCAAAGGGGCTGTAAACCCAAATACTGAAACGTTCCGTGAGTTCCCAGGCTATGTGAAAGAAAACATGGATCCGGCAAAACACAAGAAAGTTGCGATGTTCTGTACAGGTGGTATCCGCTGTGAGAAATCAACCGCTTACATGAAAGAGCAAGGCTTTGAGGAAGTTTACCACCTAGAAGGCGGCATTCTTAAATACCTTGAAGAAGTACCACAAGAAGAGAGCATGTGGGAAGGCGATTGTTACGTGTTTGACGGTCGTGTGGCTGTCAACCACCAGCTTGAGAAAGCCGATTACGATTTGTGTAACGCTTGTCGATTACCGATCACAGACGAAGACAAGCAGTCTGAATTGTTCGAGCAAGGCGTGAGCTGCCCGAAATGTCACGGCAAACATTCAGAAGAGCAAGTTGCGCGATTCCGCGAGCGCGAAAAGCAAGTTTCATTAGCCGATCAACGAGGCGAGCAGCACGTTGGTGGTGAAAGTGCTAAGCAACGTGCGCAGCGACGCGAAGCAAAGCTAGCGAAAAAAGCAGCTCAACGTAAACAAGCTTAAGTGACTCAAAGGCTTTGGCGGGCCTTATCCCATATAGCCCGCCCTCTTTTTTTACAATCACTATTTATTCACTTTCCCACTAACATTCAAGCAAAACATTTACGTTTCAAATCGAACTCGACAACAGTAAACACACCTAAAAAAACCACCAAGAGCACAATCGCACTTAGCCCTGAGCACTTCCCCCTCATCAGTGCTAGCAGCAAAACAAACTCAAAAACCATACCAATAGAATGCTCAGAATTTCATTCATAAAATCAATTAAAAACACCTAAAAATAAATATTTTCAGATAGTTAAATTACATACAATTACAAAGGTCATTCGTTTATTTAGCAAATGGATATTAAATTGCGAGAACGATTCCACAAGGAGATGAATTATTTTTATTTGCCCAGATTCATACGCTACATTCCGAGTGCTCAATCACATTTCGGCAAACCATTCGAAAGGATGGGACGCAAAGCTTCCGGTCTTCCAGCACTGCTTAACTAGTCAACACTAGTGCTTAAGATAGCGGGGTTGCCACTTTCTATCTGTATCTAATGAGTTCCAATCAGATGCGGATGAGAGTGCTCTGCATGCGCCGAGTTGTGGCATTCATTTGTCAGCCAAACAAGAGGACGTGTAATGAAATCATTCCCTAATAAATCGCTCGTTGCCCTTGCTATCGCAAGCATGAGCTCTGGTGTCTTAGCACACGGTTACGTATCGGAATCCAACGATGGCGTCGCAGCAAGTCGTGCAGCGCTGTGTAAGTACCCAACATCGGATACCAATGAAAGAAACACTAACTGTGGCGCAATTCAATATGAACCACAAAGCGTCGAAGGCCCTGATGGCTTCCCAGAGACAGGCCCTCGCGACGGGAAAATTGCCAGCGCAGAAACGGCTTTAGCAGCTGCACTAGACGAACAAACCGCCGACCGCTGGGTAAAACGTCCGATAAAATCTGGTACACAAACGTTTGAATGGACTTTTACAGCAAACCACGTGACTCGTGATTGGAAATACTACATCACAAAACCGAATTGGAACCCGAACGCTTCATTGTCACGCGACTCGTTCGATCTCAACCCTTTCTGTGTGGTTGACGGCAATATGGTTCAACCACCAAAACAGATGAGCCACCAATGTAACGTGCCTGAACGCGAGGGGTACCATGTCATCCTTGTGGTATGGGATGTGGGTGATACCGCTGCATCATTCTACAACGTTATCGATGTCAAATTTGATGGTGACGACCCTGTGATTCCTGAGTGGACTCAAGGTGGCCAAATCATCCCTACTATGAATCTAAAGGTTGGCGATTCGGTTTACACTCGCGTGTTTGATCAATCTGGTGAGAACGTTGCGTACCGCACTGAACTAGCAATTAGTAACGACGCACTCACTCAAGCGAAAAACTGGTCTTACGCCTTGGCGAGTAAAATCAACCAAGAGCAAACTAAGCTTCAAGCTGGTCAATATTCGGAAGACAAGTTCACGCCAGTGTACGGCACGAACCCAATTTACCTGCAATCAAACAGTGGCCTTGAGCGTGTTGAAATTGGCTACAATATTGAAACGCCAGTACCTGACTATTCACTCACGGTTGATGGTCTTGCTAGTGAGTACATAATTGGTACAGAGCTAACCGCTTTAGACCTCACTCTTACCGCAGAGGGCGACTTAACCGCCGAGTTAACGGTTTACAATCATCATCGCGAACCACTAGCAAGTTGGACGGGTTCAATTCAAGATGGTGCAAGCGAACAAGTAGAACTCACGCTGAGCAAATCAGAACCGGGGCACCACATGTTAGTGACCCGCATTAAAGATACCGATGGCAACCTTGTCGATCAGCAAACTCTGGATTTCCATCTAAAAAGTGAGGAAGTCACCCCACCACCATCAGGCGAATACGACTTTGTATTCCCAGAGGGGCTTTCTAGCTACACAGCAGGTACAAAAGTGTTAGCAAGCGACGGCGCGATTTATCAATGTAAACCATTCCCTTACTCTGGCTACTGCGTACAGTGGAGTGAGAGTGCAACACAATTTGAGCCAGCGACAGGCTCACACTGGGAAATGGCTTGGGATAAACTGAACTAATCTCGCAGACGATAGACGTAAAGAACCCCGCCAATCGCGGGGTTCTTTTTACTTTATCAATCACTGCGAGTTAAAGACAAAAGTGGCAGTTTTCTCGACTTAAACCATAACCACCAGACAGATTGGTGATAT
Organism: Vibrio parahaemolyticus; assembly: GCF_900460535.1. Classification (NCBI taxonomy): domain Bacteria; kingdom Pseudomonadati; phylum Pseudomonadota; class Gammaproteobacteria; order Vibrionales; family Vibrionaceae; genus Vibrio; species Vibrio parahaemolyticus. Next base: position 567,046 of record NZ_UHIL01000002.1, read on the forward strand.
GAGTTCTGCCTTCTTGAAGCCCCATTTCATACCCTTCGAGTAGAACGGATTGGCGCATCGACAAGCGTTGCACATGAAAGTCATCCGGCGGTGCAATCACTCTCACGCGGGTTCCTTGTGGTGGATTGCGGATAAATTCCAAGGACTCATTGTAGTTCTCTGAACGATGCAACATCGCTTCTACCATTTTAGGATGTTCAGAAAACAACTTGTTCATTAACCAAGTATTTTTTACTGGTTTTTTGGAGTAATTCAGCGGGTGCGATAGCACAACCGTGATGTCTCGCGCTCCTCTTCGGTAAGCTTCTCGAACCGGAATAGAATCCGCCACACCACCATCGGTATAACAACCACCAGAAAAACACGGAGTATGTTTGTAAGCAATCGGCAATGCTGTTGTCGCTTCTATCGCATGATGGAAATTTTCTCGCGTCACTCGATAGTAGTCCGCTTTACCTGTGTCCACATTCGTGGTGGCCGCAAAAAAAGGAATGCCTTCAAAAAGCTTTTTCTCATCGACGGGATACAAACGGTTGGACTCTTCAAACAGCCATTTTACATCAATCAAATCGCCACCTTTGAGGAAACGGGTCGGGTCGAAAAAGCGCTTGCTGGTCGCGAGCTTTGTAATCACATTTATACTGCGGTGCGGGTAATCGGTCAGATAACCAATCAAATTAGATGCGCCTGCCGACACACCAATCGCAAAATCAAATGGCTTATAATCTCGCTCTAGAAATGCGTCTAACACGCCACTGGCAAAGACGCCGCGCATCGCTCCACCTTCCACTACAATTGCTTTCGTTGCCATGTTTCCCCCATTAATTTCTCGGAAAAGAGTAATGAAATTCGTGCATTAGCAACAATTGGTTATTCTTATTATTGAAATAGGTGAAGTCTATGTATTTCTGCCTTAGAAAATGAAAACTAAAGATCAAAAAATCCACACTTATGACGCAACACAAGTGTGGATTTGGGAAATATGGGAAGAGTTAGGCAAACACGGTTTTGTAGGCTTCGCCAGCACCATCGATGAACATTTGGGTGCCGATAACCGCCAAAATCAGGCCCATCATTTTTGTCACCACATTCAAAGCACTAGGCCCTACCGCTTTGACCAGTTTGTCCCCAAACAGGAACAATATGTAGGTGATGATACAAAGAACCGCAAATGAAACGATGGTAATAATGGTTTGGTCAAAACCACCTGTGGTCGCAAAGTTCATCGCTGTCGCAATCGTACCCGGCCCCGCGAGTATTGGCATCGCCAACGGTGATACGGCAATACTCAAGGCTGCCTGTTGCTGCGCAGGCGAATACGCTTTTTCCTTGGTTTTTTGATGCGTGGAATCTCCTTGCAACATATTAAAACCTATCATGAAGACTAAGATCCCCCCAGTAATGCGCAGCGCATAAAGGGTGATACCAAAGAGGTCGAAAATCACTTTTCCTGCGATGGCAAAAATAGCCACGATGACAAAAGCAATAAACACCGAACGAAGTGCGATTGATCGAACGGTCTCTTTATCTTCATCCGCCGTGAGGCTCAAAAAGATAGGAATATTGGCAATGGGATTCATAATCGCAAAAAAGCCCATGAACACCGTGACAGTATGAAGTATCAGCTCTTTCATCTTCCCAACGCAGATAAACTATTGATTCTAAAAACAGTATATACCTTCACAAACAGAATGCGCGCCGTTTCCCCAGTCTGAACTCAAACTTATGCTCTAAGGCACATTTTTTCTTTCGCGATAGTTTACCCATTCATTAAATACCGCTAAGGTGAACGCTCAGCCTAACAATAGAACAAAGGATGTTAAGTCATCATGAACAGTACGATCCAAACCATTCTTGGCCACCGTTCCATTCGTAAATTTACCTCACAGCCTATCGATAAAGAGCAACTGGAAACCATCCTTCAAGCGGGTCTTGCCGCATCCTCATCCAGTATGTTGCAGGTAGTATCAATTGTTAGAGTCACGGACACAGAGAAGAGATCACAACTAGCGAAATTTGCAGGGAATCAAGCATACGTTGAAAGCGCGGCAGAGTTCTTGGTGTTCTGTATCGACTACCAGCGTCACACCAGTATTAATCCTGGTATTCAAGCCGATTTCACAGAGTTAACGCTAATAGGCGCCGTAGACTCTGGAATCATGGCTCAAAACTGCTTATTGGCAGCAGAATCGATGGGCTTGGGGGGCGTATACATTGGCGGTTTAAGAAATAATGCTCAGCAAGTGGATGAGCTACTGGGGCTACCCCAGAATACCGCCATCCTATTTGGTATGTGTTTGGGCCACCCAGATCAAAACCCAGAAGTTAAGCCTCGCCTACCTGCACACGTAGTGGTGCACGAGAACCAGTACCAAGATCTCAACTTAGATGACATTCAAGAATACGACCAAACGATGCAGAACTACTATGCAAACCGCTCAAGCAATCAAAAACAAAGTACGTGGTCACAAGAAGTTACGAGCAAGTTAGCTGGTGAGTCTCGTCCGCATATTCTTCCGTATTTGAATGGAAAGGGGTTAGCAAAGAAGTGACCATGCTGAAAGACAACGAAACAAAAATGAGATATGAGTCACATTATTGATAATCCTATTTAATACAACGAGATAATTAGTCGGTAGATTTTCTTGGTTGTATTTTAGAAAGAAAACACTACATATAGAGCTAATAAACAAAATTTGAGCTAATTGAACAAGTTTTTTATCCACAATATGAAATCTTGTAAATAAAAACATAAAAATACGATATTTATCTGGACACTTGCTGAATTTCTGTCTATTGCTCTAGTCATTGAAATTCATTAGAGTTCGCGTCTCCAGATGCAACCAATTCCTTATTGAGCGCTTTATAAATAAAAAGAAGTAGTGCCTATAAGATTATGTTGTGAAGTTTTTTCTGGAGAAGGATGTTGCTACCAGCAACTCGCTCTTTACGTCAGATGAATGAAAAAACATGAATTTCAAACATAAAAAGCTAGCTAGTTTAGTGCTTTCCTCAGTACTTCTTTCTGGATGTACTGTACCCGGTAGTCACCTTTCCACAGATGGAAAAAACTTCGTCGAAGACAGCAATGTTAGTCGCACTTCTGATTTCAATGTTTTTCCACTTACACTTGATAAAGTATCTCAACTTAAAAGTTTGGGAATAGAAGCCAAATCCAACCCTGAGCTAGATCGCCAACTTAGCGCTTATGAGTATGAGGTTGGCCCTGGAGATATACTAAACATTACTATTTGGGATCACCCAGAACTAACTATTCCTGCTGGTTCTTATCGCAGCTCTGCTGAAGCGGGTAACTGGGTACATGCTGATGGTACTATCTTCTATCCATATATAGGTATTGTTGATGTTGCGGGTAAAAACGTTCGTCAAATTCGTGCAGATATTTCTCGTCGATTAGCAAAGTACATAGAAAGTCCTCAAGTGGATGTCAGCGTCGCCGCTTTTCGTTCGAAAAAATCCTACATAACTGGTGAGGTAAATAATCCGGGACAACAACCAATCACCAATATCCCACTGACCTTGTTAGATGCAATTAACCGTGCAGGTGGATTAGCCGAAAACGCCGACTGGAAAAATGTAACACTGACAAGAAACGGCATTGTTGAAAACATATCTCTTTATGCGCTGATGCAAGAAGGCGACCTCACTGAAAATAGGCTACTTCAACCAGGTGATATCATCCATGTGCCAAGAAATGATTCGCAAAAGGTTTTCGTTATGGGTGAAGTTAACGACCCTAAACTACTGAAAATAGATCGCGCTGGCATGAGCCTTACGGAAGCTCTGAGTAACGTTGGCGGTATTAATCAGATATCAGCGGATGCGACAGGTGTATTCGTAATTAGGAGGTCACAAGACGCAGGTTCACTGGGCGACATATATCAACTTGATGTCTCCGATGCGGCAGCGCTCGTTATTGGTACTGAATTTGCTCTCAAACCGTATGACATCGTTTATGTCACTGCGGCGCCTATCAGTCGTTGGAATCGCGTTATTGCACAGCTAGTACCTACCATCTCAGGCTTCAATGAACTTACAGAAGGCGTCCTTCGAGTCAGGACTTGGCCATAGAAAAAGCATTCTGAAGGGCTTGTTTGAACACAAACAAGTCATTCAAACGTTGTCTATAAGAAGGAGCAAAACATGTTTTCGAACATTCTTGTCGTGTGTGTAGGTAATATTTGTCGCTCCCCCACAGGCGAGCGGTTACTACAGCAACTACTCCCAGATAAACAGATTTCTTCGGCGGGTATTGCCGTAGAAAAAAGTCGCCTAACCGGAAAACCAGCAGATGAAACCGCCAGACTTGTCGCGTCAGAACGTGGTATCTACCTGCTAGACCACAAAGCACAGCAGCTAACCGCTCAGTTGTGCGCAAAGCAAGACCTAATATTGGTGATGGAACAAGGTCATATCGATGCTTTGACGGAGCTGGTACCGGAGGCTAGAGGTAAAGCAATGTTATTTGGTCACTGGATAGGTTCCGTGGATATTCCAGATCCATACAGACAGAGTAGAGAAGCCTTTGAACATGCATTATCTCTGATTGAAAATGCTGCTCATGCATGGGCAAAAAAAATATAAATTCAGATCACTTGGCGAAATATAAAATAATGGCTAACCAAACAATACAATCATCTGCTCTTGCTGATGATGAGATCGACCTAGGCAAGCTCTTCGGCATATTGATAGACGCGAAATGGTTTATCATCAGCATTACACTCTTTTTTGCAACATTAGGTATCGCGGTCGCGTTGCTATCAACTCCGATTTACAAAGCCGACGCGTTAATACAAATCGAAAAGAAGAGTTCAGGTGGTATCTCGGCGATGGTCGGTGACATGGGAGAACTCTTTTCTGCCGAATCATCTGCAACTACAGAAATTGAAATAATTAAATCGAGAATGATTCTTGGCGATACCGTTGATAAGTTTAACTTAACAACCATTGCCACTCCTGATTACTTACCTTTTGTTGGTAAAGGTCTAGCACGAATCAACGGTACTCAAAACTACATTTCTTTGACCACGTTTGAAGTACCTCGAACGGCTAGAGGGTTATCTCATCAACTGATTGCTACAGATGTCGAGAAAGGTCAATTCAGCCTAATGCTTGAAGACCAAATGGTACTTTCTGGTTCAGTTGGTCAACTGATTGAGATGAATGGCTATCGTGTAAAAGTGAACCAGCTCAATGCTCAAAATGAAGATACTTTTACAATAAGTAAAATAAGCAAGTTAGATGCTATCAACAAGTTAGCTTCACAACTTTCTATTTCAGAGAGAGGTAACCAAACAGGTATTGTGTCTCTAAGCATTGAAGGTGAATACCCAGACCACAATCAGCTTGTTTTAAATGATGTTGTTCAAAACTATTTTTTGCAGAATGTTAGAAGAAACTCAGCTGAAGCTGAGCAGAGCCTCAACTTCCTTAAAGGTCATTTACCCGAGATTAAGGACAAGCTAACTATTTCAGAAGATACATTGAACAGTTTTAGACAAGAAAACGAATCTATCGATTTAAATCTCGAAGCACAATCTACTCTAAAAGTGATGGTGGCACTTGAAGCCCAACTTAATGAGTTAACATTTAAAGAAAGTGAAATCAGTCAAAAATTCACCCAAGACCACCCAGCTTATAAATCGCTGTTAGACAAACGTCAGACATTACTGCAAGAGAAAGAGCGTCTTAACAAACAAGTTCAAAAACTGCCAAAAACACAGCGCGAAGTCTTGCGTATGACTCGTGATGTCGAAGTAAACCAGCAAATCTACATCCAACTTTTGAATAAAGTTCAAGAGCTAAATATCATAAAAGCTGGCACCGTGGGTAATGTGCGTATTATTGACAATGCACAATCTTACGCCGTTCCTATTAAACCGAAAAAACCTTTGATTGTGGTTTTGGCTACTCTTCTTGGAGGCATGGTAGCTGTCGCATTTGTTCTGGTAAAAACCGCGTTTCATCGTGGAGTGACTTCTCCTGATGTAATTGAGCAAACTGGAATATCTGTATATGCAAGTGTTCCTAAATCGGCACAACAATTGGAAGTCGCGAACAAGCTAAAACGCAAAAACAACAAAGACTTACTTCTTTTAGCAAATGCCAATCCAGCAGATCTATCAATTGAAGCACTACGTGGACTTCGAACCAGCTTACACTTCGCAATGTTGGAAGCCAAAAACAATGTCTTAATGATTTCAGGCCCAGCGCCTTCCATTGGTAAGACGTTCGTATCAACCAACTTTGCTGCCGTTGCGGCTAAAACGGGTCAAAAAGTCCTTTTGGTGGATGCTGACATGCGAAAAGGTTATTTACAGCAATGTTTTGGCCTCACAGCAGAGCAAGGGTTATCTGACTTACTAAGTGGAAAAATTGATCGAGCAACCGCAATCAAACCAAGTCAAGTTGAAAACTTGGATGTGGTTACTCGCGGTCAAGTACCACCAAATCCATCAGAGCTTTTGATGCATCCACGATTTGTTGAATTTGTAGAACAAGTATCAAAAGAATACGATCTAGTCATCATCGATACACCGCCTGTACTTGCAGTAACGGATCCAAGCATCGTTGGTGCACTTGCTGGCACCACATTGATGGTAGCTCGCTTTGACCAAACGACATTGAAAGAAATTGAGGTAGCACGTGGTCGCTTCGAGCAATCAGGTGTAGAAGTTAAAGGTGTGATTCTCAATGCGGTTGAGAAAAAAGCATCTAACTCATACGGCTATGGATACGGCTACTACAACTACGCGTACAAAAGCGAATCATGAATTAATCTAGATCGCTAATTTGACCAAATATGACAAAGCCCTGCTAGAAACAGCAGGGCTTTGTCTATTGCACTCTTAATTGCTTATACGTCAACAAACTGAGCGAGACAAAGAATATTGGGTCACTCCAACCAAAACCGACAAATACTCCTGTAATGCCGGCATAGGTAGTAATCACTGCCCCTAACCCATTAGTAATCAATAATGCTTTAAACAGCTGTTTCGCAGTCTTACCAGATTCCACATCACGTAGCATCAAACTCACCGCAGCGATTCCACCTAAAAAGATCGATGTATGTTGCGATAAAAACAGCGCGTATTGGTCGTTAATTTGTACGCCATACATCGGCCACATCATGGTTGGTACAAAAAACAACGCGAAAGCGAATACCGTATATATGACACCATGAACGGTTAGAAAAGCGCGGTTAGTCATCATCCCCTTATCCTCCAATCGGCCCTTGATTGATCGTCGTTAACGGCACATTGATATCGAAGATTTGACCTCGCACTTCGACTACGCCCATTTTTCGTAAGCGTGCGGCATGCATTTCGAGATAAGCTTGCGCCGTGGCTTCATCTTCAAAAAGATAGATACCACCACCGAGTTTGTCTTTTTCGCTTTCCGTCCAAATTTTCCAAATCATGCCCGGCTCTTGGTTAATCGACTTAGCTAAGTCGACCAAAGCATTCGACATCTCTTCACCAAACGGACCATGAAATTCAAAATCAACTTGCAATAATTTAGCCATCTTGAGTCTCCTCTTCTTACTGACTCGCTTTCGATGACAAGATTATTACCTTTATAAAACTGACAAAAAAGTTCATAATTTTGCCATTAACCGTCTAAAAAATTGACTTATGAGACTAAAAACGACCTTAGAACAATGGCAAACGCTACAAGCGATTGATCAAGAAGGCAGCATTCAATCCGCAGCTTTGCTGCTCAACAAGAGCCATACCACATTGATCTACTCGGTGAGGAAGTTAGAAGACCAACTTGGTATTCAACTTATCGAAGTACGAGGGCGCAAAGCAGGTTTGACTGAGCACGGCAAAGCCATACTGCGTCGTGCACAATCCATGCTTGAACAAGCGCGGGAACTGGAGGTCATCAGCGAGCAGTTAAAAAGTGGGGTGGAATCTCAAATCACGGTCGCAGTAGATCATCTTTGTGACCCTTGTTGGCTTTATGCACCACTCAGTCAATTTTTGGAGGACAACAACACGACCTCCGTTCAAGTGGTTGAAACGTCACTGAGCAAAACAACCGAAATGGTCGTAAATGAGCTCGCTGACATCGCAATCATCAACTTACCGATAACCAACTACCCTGCCGAAGCATTTGGCGTAACAACCATGCTGCCTGTAATCGCAGCACACCATCCACTCGCTAAAAAGCCGCATGTTTCCATCGACGATTTTACAACCACCAGCCAAATTGTCATCCGTGACTTAGGCGATTCAGACAAAACGAAAAGAGATGTGGGTTGGTTACGCGCACGTCAGCGTATTACCGTCGATAACTTCGACCACGCTTTTCACGCCGTAGAGCAAGGCGCTGGATTTTGTCGTCTACCAGCGCACTTAGTCGCAGCCCGCGAGAGCGATAAAATTAAAGTATTGGAGATCGAACACTCCCATCAATATCAAGTTGCGCTGCACCTCACTTTGCCCAAAGGAGCCAAAAGTGGTCCTGCGACTCAAGCGCTTTATCGTACTTTACTCAAAAGTGTAGAAACTCGAGCCTAGCGACAGTGGTATTGAGTTGAATCGCTAGTGTTATCGCCTATTGATTCTCCCTAAATATAGAGAAACGGCCATTTTGTGACGCTACACTCTCACAAAAGGTTGCACGAAGGATAGCGACCACCTACTATCACTCTGCTCATGCCTAAAGCACCCAACACTCGCGGAAAGAACTCGGTTCACGGCAATATCCTCACCTGCTTGGTTTAGCAGGCACAATCTGTTTTTACCTTCTTTTTAGCTTCTATTTAGGCGAGTGTGGAAGAAATAAGAAAGGTAAAATATGAACTCTACAAATAGCTTCTCGATCAATATCAATCAGCAAAAATCCATTGCTAAAAAAAGGCTCAAAGCTATCCGCCTATACGATAACGCTACGTTGGAGTTAGTTAAGCGATTTCACTCCAAACCAGAATCTTTGGCTCCCAGTACAATTCAATTGGCTGACGTTCAACATGCACTCGCAAGAGAACTGGGCTTATCCAGTTGGAGTAAACTAAAAGCTCATATCAAAGAGCTAGAAGCGCACAAACTAGCCATCAAAGAACAAAAACCGCCCCTAGATGCGAAAGTAAAAACGCTACACGTTCGTTGTGGCCACGACATTCAACAACAACTTAAAGCCAGCGGATTTGAAGGGACATTTTTAGCCCTGCTCGATCCGCTTTGTATTGGCCCCATACCAGCAACACCGCAGAACTTCCTTGCCATTCGTGCCCAATATGTCGTAGAGACTCTGCTGCCCGTGATGAAGCGTGAAGACTCGGTTCAAGATATAGTCACATTGGAACAATCAAACCTCGATCTGTTGCAAAGTGATGTATTTGAACGAATCGTCTTTTGGGTCGAACATGACAGCTATGATCAATTGATGCTAATTCGTGCTCTAACACTGTTAGAGAATGTAGAGAACAAAGTGATAGAGATCATTGAGTTGAACCAGTTCCCGGGTACTGAGCGATTCATCGGCTTTGGGCAGTTGCCTGAAGAAGCTATTCGTTCTTGTTGGCGATATCGTACCCCCGTATCTGCTAAGTTATTGAGCCAAGCAAAGCAGTGTTGGCAAGCAGTGTCATGTTCCTCACCAAAAGCTATCGTCAGTTTGATAGAGCAACATCAACTGGATTGCTTACCGAACATGTCCGATGTGCTTAGGCGTCTCTTGCAAGAACTGCCTCATACCAATAGCGGTTTGAGCATGACTCAACAGCTTGCTTTAAATGTATTGAGTTCACAGCGTTCACCCATCTCTGTAACAGAGTGGTTCAAGCGGTATCAGCAAATTGAACCGCTACCTTTTTTAGGTGATGTCATGTTTTACGCCCTACTGTTTCCACTTACTCAATCCGAAGTGCCGCTTTTCGCTATCGACTCAGTAGAGAAAAATTGGTGGGAACAAAAAGTTACTTTGACCGAATTTGGCAAAGCGTGTTTAACAGGCCAAAAGCGAGCAAAGCAATGTTACTGGGTGGGCGGAGTGCGAATAAGCGAACATAATCATTGGTGTTGGGATCACCAACGCACCTCCACACTATCTCACTACAAAAAATCGTAATTACGCAACCTTGAGCTGTGATGCTATTGACTGTAGTGAGCATTAGCATCGCCGTCTAGATCCAAATACTATTACGACCTATCACCTATTTCACACTGCATAAACCGTAACTATTTATGCAAAAATCAGTTTCCGCCTCGAAGATATGCACATCATTCCTTATTTAACCGAAATGTAAGAATTCATTTCTATCGGTTGTATGTTCGATAAAAGTGTTAAAACTTGAAGTTTTCAACCATCCATTTCGTTACAATTTAGTTAAAGTTCTATTTTTTATAGTGACAAAGTTCACATCTATTAATCAATCAGAGGATTATTCTTTCGTATTTTCCCACTCCACTGCTACTCTGCTCGCCGCTTTGAAGTGAACTCAAGGTGCATAACTATAAGGAGTGTTCTCATGAATACCAAGAAACCGATGTCGCTCACCAGCCGAGTAATTTTAGGTATGGTAGCGGGTATCTTGACAGGATTTGCAATTCGCACACTTTTTGCCGACAACGGATTTGTCGACGCATACATCGTTAATGGATTATTTGAAGTTGGTGGGCAGATCTTCGTCGCCAGCTTAAAAATGCTTGTCGTACCACTAGTGTTTGTTTCACTGGTTTGCGGCACGAGCTCTCTAAAAGACCTTTCTACATTGGGTCGCATGGGTGGTAAAACCCTTGCTTTCTATATAGCAACGACCGCTATCGCTATCACACTTGCGCTTACAATGGGCACGCTATTCCAACCGGGAGCTGGCGCTGATCTGACAGCAGCAAGCTCATTTAAGTCGGCAGAGGCGCCTTCTTTGGGTCAAGTGATCATCGATATGTTCCCAACCAACCCAATCAGCGCGATGGCAGAAGGTAAAACCCTGCAAGTGATCGTATTTGCGGTTCTGTTTGGTGTCGCGATCAGCGCAGCAGGTAAGCCTGGTGAGCGAATTGCAGCATTCTTCTCTGATCTAAACGAAGTGATCATGAAGCTTGTAGCAATTTTGATGAACCTAGCTCCATATGGCGTGTTCTTCTTGATGGCGAAGTTGTTTACTGGTCTTGGCTTAAGTGCCATCGTCAACCTAGCCGAGTACTTTGTTGTGTTAGCGGGCACACTATTGCTTCACGGCCTAGTGACTTACAGTCTAATGCTAAAAGGCTTTACTGGCCTTAGCCCAATTACGTTCCTACGTAAGATGGAAGACGCAATCATGTTTGCCTTCTCAACGGCATCATCAAACGCGACCATTCCAGTGACAATGGAAACAGCAAAACACCGCATGGGCGTAGATAACCGTATTTCATCATTCACTGTTCCTCTAGGTGCAACCGTGAATATGGACGGCACAGCCATCATGCAAGGTGTCGCAACCGCATTTATTGCTCAAGCATTCAATATTGATTTGAGCATGGGCGATTACATGATGGTTATCATGACCGCAACACTTGCGTCTATTGGTACTGCGGGTGTTCCTGGGGTAGGTCTTGTCATGCTTGCTATGGTATTGAACCAAGTTGGTCTGCCGCTTGAAGGTATCGCGCTCATCATGGGTGTTGACCGTCTTCTTGATATGATTCGTACCGCGGTAAACATCACTGGTGACAGTGCAGTAACCGTCATCGTTGCGAAATCAGAAGGTGCATTGGATGAAGCTCGCTTCAACGACCCAATGGCAGGCGTTGCCGAAGAAGAAGTGCATCTTAAACGCGCTGACGCCTAAATCGTTCTACGATTACCATTCTGAAATTATATAGTCCTGTCTAAAAGAAAGCCCCGATGGAAACATCGGGGCTTTTGTTTTCTCCGCGTCTAGAAATGCTCTTTCTAATCCGCCATCGAATTCAGTTTTTCTCTGGCTTGTGCTTCGTGTTCTTTAGTGATGGCATTGCCGACAGAGTTGGCGGCTAACGTAAGTGCTGCCATGTCATCGGTAAAGCCGACGCCTGCTAGTACATCAGGCACCATATCGGTTGGTAATACAAAGTAAGCCAACGCGCCACCTAAAATCGCCTTATGGCGAACGGCGGTGTTGGAATCTGTCATCGCGAGCCATGATTTTATGCCCATTACGGCAATTTCTTCACCCGCTTTCTTAACCGACCCTTTCATTTTTCGCCAGAAGGTTTTCTCATCTGGCGCTTGCATCGTTTGATCTTTAGCGTCTTTCGGCGCCGATTTTACAGACATTGTTGTGGTCATCGTTGCCTCCGAAATTTATGACTGTGGCCAACATATTAATAAATCGAACCTGAACGCAAGATTAATAACAAGAAATGATAGTAAAGTGAAACAAAAACACAGATAGAAAAATCCCCAAACTGAAGTCTGGGGATCGTGATGTTGGGAACTAAGTTGTCGAGTGCGCTACTGAGCTATCTTCTCCAGTACACGCATCAGCATTTTTATACGTGGTTCGATAGACTCAAGCAACAAGTACTCTTGGTCACTGTGGAAACCTGCACCGATAGGTCCTAGACCATCCAAAGTTGGAACGCCAAGAATTGCCGTATTGTTTGCATCAGAGCCGCCACCCACTTCTTTCCAGTTGATGTCGATAGACAGTTCACTTGCTGCTTCTTCAACTAATGCCATCAAGCTTTCAGTTTGCGTGCTTGGCACCATAGAGGGTTTGTAAGCTTCACGAACCAACTCGATGCTAACGCCATCAACGAATGGTGTTTCCAGCATGCCGTTTAGCTTGCTATCGACATCATCGTATTCTTCATTACTCCAGAAACGCACATCCACGATCGCTTCAGCGTGCTCAGGGACGATGTTTGCGCCGTTACCGCCAGACACAATACCCACGTTTAATGTGGTGCCAGATTCGAAGTTCGTCATGGCATTGATTGCGAGAATCCAGTTCGCCATCTCGGTAATTGCACTGCGGCCATTTTCTGGCTCGTTGCCAGCGTGGGCTGCAATGCCATTAAACGTGATTTTGTAACGCGCCATGCCTTTGCGCGCTTTGACTAAACCGCCGTCTGCGCGTGCTGCTTCTGCCACCAATACGTTTTTCGCGTTTTTTGCAACAGATTGAATCCAGTCGACCGAATCTAACGATCCGGTTTCTTCGTCTGGGTTCATGCAGATACAAATCGACAGTTTATCCAACACCGCTTGGTCGAGGTTACGCATCGCGTACACAATATTCAGCAAGCCAGATTTCATGTCCGAGACACCCGGACCGTACGCTTTGTCAGCGTCTTGAGACATAGGACGTAATCCAGCGGTGCCGACAGGGAACACTGTATCCATGTGACCAATCAGCATCACGTCAACTTGCTCAGCCTCAGGCTTGTTTCGAACTTCAAGACCGATACCCGCTCTACCACAGTCGATGCGTTTTACGCTCCAACCAGACATCGCTTGGTACTTCTCTTCAAATTGAGAAGCGATAAACTCAATGCCATCAGTGGTGTACGTGCCACAATCGACATTGATGAGAGGACGAAGTTCTTCAAGATATTCATTGAGAGAAAACTGCATGATTGCTCCTTAAACAAACAAGTTCATGACTAGCATTGCGCCAAATGCGTTCAATACGGAAATCGCAATCATGATTGGGATGTAACGACCTTCAGTACCGATAGGTCCCATAATTCGACCCATGTACTGAACCTGTGAGCCCATTAGGTAAATTGCAGGTGCAAGAATCGCGATGTGCGTACCGTTCAAGATGCCTTGGTCAAACAATGTGATAACCACGCCAACTGCCCCGCCCATCGACATCCAAGCACCAATCAGCACCGCTGCCGCTTCACCTGGCAAACCAAAAACCGCCATTACTGGAGAAAACACCGAGCCCATCAAATCCAACGCGCCAGTAATCTGCAACGCCTTAATGATGACAAACGCCATAAGAACGTTAGGCACGGTTGATGTTGTCGCAATAACCCAGCCTTTTTTAGCGCCTTCAACGAAAATATCCGTCACCATCGGCTTACTTACTTTTACGTCACTCATTACGCCGTCTCCTCTTTTAAGTTCTCAGATTTGCTTTGCTCTTGCTTGTCTTCTTTACCTTCTGTGATGTTTAGGTAGATACGGAATAAGTTCGCACCCACGATTTTAAACAAGAACATCACCACAACCGCCAAACCAATAGAAGACGTTACGGCAAGTGAGCCATCCGCCATCGTCAACGTAAACAGTACCGCCCCTGAGGAGAAAAAGTTAACAATAGTGGCACCAGCGGTGAACTGGAACATAGTGAACACATCGGTTTCGCGTTTGGTAAGATGGCCTTCATCTTTAAGCTGACGAGTCATCGCCGCGCCCGCGTCGGTACTTTGCAGCGAAGCGATAAGAGCCAAACCAGAGTTACCCGGAATACCCATAATTGGACGAAGAAGCGGCGTTAATAGTTTGCGTGCCGCTTCTAGTGCGCCATAGTGCTCAAGTACATTGATCATACCCAGTGCGAACATAACGGTAGGAATCAAAGTAAGTGCAAAAATGAAACCGTCACGTGCACCGCTACCACCAGTACCACGAAGCGACGTTGTTGCAACTTGCACACCGTCAGCCGTTTCGGTGACACCATAAGCCACCTTGCCAAAAGAGCCATTCAACGTGGTGAAATCAAATACGCCATACCATTCGTTCGATTGCATGAGACCAGAAAAGAAGACGACCGCAAACGCCAGTGCAACGTAGCACCCCAGCGTAACCTTGCGCTCGGTTTGAACAGGATTTTTCATAACATTACCTACACATGTGGGACAGGACACATATGTTCACCCGAATAATGTGCTAGAGAGATGATCAAAATCAATCCGCCTGCCGAACATTCTGGCGACTCTGTTATGAAGTTTTGTTTTATGATTTTAATCACATTTGAAAGATAATAAAAATTTGTGCTAACAATTAGGTATATTAATCTATATCGATACCTCATAACTTCTTCATCAATCCGACCAATGATTCCAACGAATATTGCTTTCTACAACATTCATGACGTACTTCATACTTTGGCATTGAGGCGATATCGATTAACTCGAAAGTAACATTCCATAATGAAATTTAGGTTAGGATTGTCCGGTCATATGCAAACGGCATAAACCAGAATCAACAGGACTAGGCAGCCCATTGTTACGCTCACAACCTAAAATAGCCAAGTGGACACTCGCCCTCGTGTTTTGGGTGGTGATGGTATGTTTGAGCCAAAACTCCGGCTTCTCGAAAAGCTGCCCTAAGGCTCACCAAATACAGAGTCAGCAAAATGAAAGCGTGAATTTATCACCATCTTGCGACCTTTCAGAGAAGCTGGTTCAAGCGTACCAACACCAGTTTGATCATATACTTATTCCATTTTTTCTGTTTGCTTTGATTGTGGCGCTGCCGATGGCATCCACAGCAATTCGTTATCTGGAATACACAGAACCGATACGGGAAAAGTATCGGGTTCACCTAAAACTTTGCGTGTTTAGAGAATAAACCCAGCAAGGCGAGAAACCCGCTCGCCTGACTTTTGTACGTATTTTATTCACTTCACATAACAAACAACAAAATCTAAAAGTTTTAGGAAATATTATGACATTCACTCGTACACTTTTGGCGTTAACGATGGCTATCGTACCTGCCGTATCTTTCGCATCAGAAAAGACCTCAGAACAAAAGCTAGAGGAAATTACTCAGATACTAAAAGAGAACCCTCAAATTCTTGATTCATTGCACCAAAACCTGCAAGAGTACATTGCGTATCAACAGTCATTTGGCGACACCTTGAAGGAGGTTCGTCAATATCTAAATGATGGCAAACATTCCTCTTTTGGAGCTGAAACCCCAGAGTTAACCATTATTAACGTAACGGACTACAGTTGCCCTTTTTGTAAACGTTTAGAAGGAGAACTGGTCAAAGTTGGTAAGGAATATCCGCAGATAAAAGTGCTTAACCTCAATGTCTCTTTTAAAGAACAATACGAGAAAAACGGCTACAACTCGGCAAGTTACGCATTAAATGTTTGGCAAAACCAGCGAGATAAGTACGAACAAGTGCATGAGTTATTGGTGAAAAAACCGGGCGCACATGATGCACGTTCGTTAAAACAGATCGCGAAGAAAACGGGGACAGAAGCGCAGCTTGTCGACGACAAAGAAACCAAAGCGCTGCTTGATAAAAACTATCAGTATTTCACGCAACTTGGTTTACGCGGCACGCCCGCGTTGATCATTAATGATCAGATCATTCCTGGTTATGTGCCGTTTGACGAGCTAGAAAAAGTCATCGACCAAGAACTGGCGAACTAAAACAACAGAGCCCTTCCCTGATAACTCAAGGAAGGGCTTTATATTTACCGACATAAAGAGCGTTTAGTTACTTATCACGTCCAACAAACGCCACGACGACTTTGTCATTGCCAAGCGAACGGGAGAAAACGTACGCGCCTTCCTGTTCAATCACTTGATGCTGACCTGCGCCAATGGCAGGGTGTGCTTGACGGAACTGACCAAGGGTTTGCCAGTGTTTCAGCAAAGCTTGTTTGTCATCAGATAGCTTCCAAACCATGTCTGAACGTGTGCCTTGGTGGAAATCATCCGCGTAAGGGCCAATGTTACGGCCTACTTCATCGCCATAATAAACCTGAACCGCTCCTGGGCTAAGGAGCAGTGCGTTCGCGGCATTACGTTGCATGCCGTAATCTTTAAAACGTGAGAAGAACAACTCCGTATCGTGAGAAGACATGTAACTGACTGGGTTGAAGTCTTTCTCGTTCGCGATAGTGTCCGCATAGCTTTGGTAAGTGTCTGCCATTTGGCTAAAGCACGCCGCGCCTTTGTCTAGCTTCTTCTGCATATCGAAGTTGATCAACGCGTCAAAACCATCATCGAAATAAGGGCTACGATACGCGGTGTGTCCCCAGACTTCGCCCATCATCCAGAACGGCTGACCTGATTTGCCATTTTCTTTACGCCATTGTTCTAGGCTGTTCGATGCTTCCTCTTTTAGACGCTTCCAAACTTCACCTTCGACGTGCTTCACCGTATCGACACGGTAACCATCAATGCCAAAGCGTTTCACCCAGTCAGTTTGCCATTCAATCAAGTAATCCGAGACGGTGTAATTGTCACGAGCTTCTACGCGAGTGCCAGGGTTATTCAACAACCATTGCGGCGGCGTGACGGTTTTATTGGATTCAGTGATGAAATCTGGTAAACCAGCAAGAGACATCGTAATGTCGCTACTGCCCGGAGCTGGGTAACCCGGCAAGCCGGTTCTTACCCAATCGCCGCCCCACCACTTCGCCCAGTTCGGACTCTGATAATCAATATTCTGGTGGTAGCTATGCCAATTTTCGCCAGCTTTTGGTTGCCAGTCGCCCCATTTCTTGGGCAGTTCGGCATTAGGCTTTAACACATCGATACCATCAAACTGTAGATCCGCCAATGTTGAGTAACCAGAATGGTTGATAACCGCATCCATCAAGACTTTGAGGCCACGCTTGTGCGCCTCTTCCACCAGCGTTTTTAAATCTTCTTCGTTACCGAAGTTCTCATCAATCTTGGTGAAATCGCGCGTCCAGTAGCCATGGTAAGCATAAAACGGGAATGAGCCACTATCGCCACCACCGACAAAGCCGTGCACTTGTTCAACGATTGGCGACAACCAAATCGCGTCTGTACCTAGGCTCTTGATGTAATCCAATTTCTCAATTACACCTTTAAGGTCACCGCCATGGAACGTGCCAACTTCATCTTTGCCGTCTTTTTTACGCCCATAACTGTTGTCGTTACTTGCGTCTGCGTTGTTGAAACGGTCAACCATCACGAAGTAAATGTTCGCGTTTCGGTAATCAAATGGCACCGCCTCTTTGGTTTTCTGCACAGGCTCTAGCAGCACTAGGCCGCCTGAGTCTTTACTTGGCGTCAGTGATACTTTCTGCTCTTTCACTTCAACCATTTGACCTGAATAAGCATCGCGTAACTTGGTGCCTTCAGGAAAGCTATCCCCCACAGCGATCGTCACTTCTCCGCCTTGGTAAACCTCACATTGCACTTGCGGGATCGGGCGTTTAAATTCGGTTTTTGCTGCTTTTTTCGGCTCTCGCTTAAACAGCAACGTCTTAGCCGCGTCGTCATAAGCGAAGGAATAGTCGCCAGTAAAGCGAACTTTGAGTGGCAGTTCGGTCGGCTTGCCACAATTTAGCGCGATAGGTTTGTTGAACTTCACTTTCTGACCATCGGGTGCAACGCAGTCGCCTTCAACACCCGTGATTTTGAGCGTGTATCCATCTTTGGTTAAGGGCACAACCAAAGGCTGCTCTGCACTTAGCGGGAAGTCACGGCTGTTGGTCGTGGTAGAAATGGTGATGTTAGGCTCGGCGATGGCACTTGCCGACACAAGCAGTAAAGTAGTGGTAATCAGGTTCAGTTTCATCGTTCATTCCATTGGCTGCACATGGTAACCATGCACATTTATTAGTTTTATTCACACTAATTGTGCCTAGATAAGAAACTGAACACATCATTCTAACTGCCTACGCCCCAAAGGTTGTGACGCTTCACATTTTATTGATATAGGGGCGTAGTTCTATTTAAGCGTAATGGATTGATGGAGTTAAAGTTGCACGCTGCCAAGATTGCTCATTTGGTTCATCGCCCATCTTGTGCGGCGAGCAGTGTAATCACTTTGTGGATAGACTTTGATTCGATATGGGTTTGGCAACACCACGGCTAAACGCGCTGCTTGCCACTTCGAGAGTTGCTTTGCACTGACACCAAAATAATTCTGCGCAGCCGCTTCAGCGCCGTAAATTCCGGGACCAAATTCAACCACATTTAGATACACTTCGAGAATGCGCTCTTTACTCCACATCAGCTCCATCAGCAAGGCAAAGTAAAGCTCATAAGCCTTGCGAACGTAGGAGTGAGATGGAAACAAAAACACATTTTTCGCAGCTTGTTGGGTAATGGTGCTCGCGCCTCTCGACGGACCATGATCACCTGCCTCGGAAATCACGTCGAATAGAGATTCGAAATCGACACCATAATGATGAGGGAATTTTTGGTCTTCGGTCGCAATCACCGCTAACTGCATATTTTTTGAAATACGCGACAAGGATACCCATTCGTGTTGGCTGCTGTCTGGATAGTTCTTTGGTGGCGCTACAATGCGGCTTAACTTCCATCCCCATATTGGTGGATCGACATATTTCACCACACCCACCAAAACGACTGGGGCGATCAGTAATATCAACACCATTTTAAATAGAAATGACTTAAGCCTTTTCAACATGTGTGGCTCCCCAATGCATTAGCGATTGATGATAAACAAACCAGCGAGCTTGCCTGATTCAATCAGGAACAACAAGTTTTCGAGGTAAAAAATAGGTCAAAAAAAGCCCGATTTACATTGTAAAACGGGCTTAGAATTTGATTAGACTGAATTATTTATTCAGCTTGTAGAACACAGTTGAAAGTGGTGGTAAACGAAGCTCAAGTGATTGAGGCAGTGATTCACTTTCGACTTTTTCCGTTTTCACACTGGTCAGCACTTTAAAATCGCTGCCGCCGTATTTGCTGTCGTCCGTGTTCAGCAGTAGTTCGTATTGACCTGCATTTGGAACGCGTAAACGAAAACGCTCGTGTGGTACGGGCGTAAAGTTAGTGATGATGAGAATACGCTCACCTTCTTGACTGATACGCTCGTGCGCTAGGATACTCGCATCCGCTTCGTCTTGTAGACGCCACTCAAAACCCGCAGGGACACAATCTTGATCGTGCATCGCCGCTTCATTTCGGTACAAGTGGTTCAAATCGCGCATCAGCTTTTGCACGCCTTGATGACGCTCATATTCCAGCAAGAACCATTGCAACTGATCATCGTGGTTCCACTCCGCCGTTTGGCCGATTTCCGCGCCCATGAAGTTCAGCTTTTTGCCCGGTTGACCATACATGTAACCGTAGTATGCACGTAGGTTTGCAGTTTGCTGCCATTCATCACCCGGCATCTTGTTATGGATAGAGCCTTTGCCGTACACCACCTCATCGTGAGAGAGAGACAAGACGTAGTTCTCGCTGTGCGCATAAACCAGCGGGAATGTGATGGTATTGTGGTGGTATTTGCGGTGAACAGGATCTTCTTTGATGTATGAAAGACTGTCGTGCATCCACCCCATATTCCACTTGAAGCCAAAACCTAAACCACCCATAAAGGTTGGCGCAGACACCCCCGGAAACGCCGTTGACTCTTCCGCAATCGTCATCGCATTCGGGAAGTGCTTGTACACTTCTTCGTTCATCCATTTTAAGGTTGCGATTGCGTCGTAGTTTTCGTTGCCACCGTCGACGTTTGGTACCCACTGATCGTGGCTACGTGAGTAGTCGAGGTAAAGCATCGATGCGACTGCGTCCACGCGAATGCCATCAATATGGAATTGTTCAAACCAGTACAGCGCATTTGATACAAGGAAGCGACGCACATGTTCACGACCGAGATCGTAGATGTATGAGTTCCAATCTTGGTGCCAACCGCGACGCGGGTCCGGGTCGTGGAACAACGGTGTGCCGTCAAAGTTTGCTAAACCGTGGTCATCCGATGGGAAATGTGCCGGAACCCAATCCAGCACCACACCGATACCAGCTTGGTGACACGCATCCACGAAGAATTTGAAATCATCAGGAGAGCCGTAACGGCTGGTTGGCGCAAATAGGCCAACGGGTTGATAGCCCCATGAACCATAGAATGGATGCTCAGACACAGGCATCAGCTCAACGTGGGTGTAGCCCATATCCACAAGGTATGGCACCAACTGCTCTGCGAGTTCTCGGTAGTTGAGGAAATCACCTTTCTCGTCGCGCTTCCATGATCCAGCATGCAGCTCATAAAACGATAACGCTTCATCACGCTTTTGTGTCACTGCGCGGTTTTGCCATTTCGCATCTTGCCATCGGTAACGCTTGTGATCGTAAGTAATGGATGCGAACGATGGGTATTGCTCAGAGTAGAAACCCCAAGGGTCTTGTTTGTGTGGCAGCCCTTCCCCATTTGGCCCTTTGAGCTCAAATTTGTACTGAACGCCTTCTTCTAAGCCAGGAATGAACAAACCCCAAATGCCATAATCTAAACGTTGCATTGGGTGACGACGACCATCCCATTGGTTGAAGCAACCCACAAGGCTAACAGCCGATGCATGCGGAGCGTAGACAAGGAAACGAACACCGGAAATGTTTTCACCGCCACGTTCTAGCGTGACAAAGTGCGCGCCCATGTAGTGATACATGTCTTTTGGTGTATGCAGATGCTCGTACTCTTGGTAGATATTGTGGTACTGGTACGGGTCATCAATAATTTGTTCAACACCATTCCAATCGACCGCTAAACGGTAGTGGGTCAGGTGTAAATCGCGTTGCTCTTTTAAGATAAAACCGCTGTCGCCATCGCGTTCAAGCGCCACGCGAGGTTCACCATTAACAAGCAGTTCAACCTTGTTTGCGCCTGGCATCCACACTCGCAGCGAACCTTCGCCGTCATCAATGAATGGGCCCAACGCCGCAAATGGATCTGAGTAAGCCGCCTCAGCAAGCAGTTCGTACGCGCGTTCGTGTTTTTTCTTTATTTTCTTTGTTTTGGTGATTTTCAAATCTTTCTCCCTAGAGCCAATATTCGTTTGAACCGAATGTTGGTTTCTCCACAGCCAACGTTGTGAACTCACAAAAGACTCCGCTTCTCACGTTCGTCGCGTAAACGGCGTCAAAATACAAAAATGCCCGCTATTGTCGCGGGCATAATAACGGTACTTCATCCTAACGGATTGTGTGGGTTGAATGAGTGACCTAGACGGAACTTTCGTACCTCTGAGCTAACAAAATTAGTAATCCGCTCATTCATCTACGTCACTCTACGCATCTTATTTGCTCGCCTGTGCGCGAACTTCTGTAAGGCGTTTAGAAATGCGATTCACGTCTTCACGACTGAAGATTTCATCTAGGTTCATCGACAGCTTACGACGCCAGTTTGGATACTCATCAACCGTGCCAGGAATGTTGACCGGTTGATCCATTTCTAACCAGTCTTCAAGCTGAACGCTAAGCAGTGCAGAATCACCCGCAGCAACGTGCAATTGAAGCGCTTCGCTTAGGTATGAATCCATTGGTACGAACTGCGCATCATGGCCAATGCCTTCTGGCAAGTAACCGTGCCAACGAACGCTGTCTAGGATGCCTTGTTTGCACTTCAAACGGTCAGCGAATAAGCCTTCCAACTGTTTTTCATCTGGGTACAGACCAATCTCACGACCCATTTTCAAATCATCACAGTGCCAGAAGCCGCGTAGGGTTGGCATGTCGTGCGTACACAATGCCGCCATAGACTGCTCTGCGTAATGCTTCGGAGAAATAAAGCCGCCGTCCTCTTTTGAGGTTTCGAAGAAGAAGACTTTGTACGAATGCACGCCCGCATCACGTAGGATATCAACGATTTCATCTGGCACAGTACCTAAGTCTTCACCAATCACAGAGCACTGATGACGGTGCGACTCAAGCGCTAGGATTGCGAGCATGTCTTCTACTGGGTAGTACAAGTACGCGCCTTCTGTCGCTTTTTCGCCTTTTGGAATCCACCATAGACGCAATAGGCCAAGTACGTGGTCGATACGCAGTGCACCACAATGTTTCATGTTGGCACGTAGCAACTTGATGTACGCATCGTAGCCTGTCGCTTCCAACACTTGAGGGTTAAGCGGTGGCAGACCCCAGTTTTGACCTAGAGGACCAAGAATATCTGGTGGCGCACCGATGCTTGCATCCAGCACTAGGTTGCCTTCATCCGCCCATGTCTCACTGCCAGAATCAGCAACACCTACAGCAAGGTCGCGGTACAGACCCACAGCCATGCCTTTTTCTTCTGCTAGAGCTTGCGCTTCTTTGATTTGATCGTCTGCGATCCATTGTAGGTACATGTACAAGTGAACGCGATCTTGGTTGTCTTTGATGTATTTCTGAGTGCCAGCCGCGTCGAATGTGCGGTATTTCTCAGGGAATACAGGCCAACCCCAAACGCCAGAATCTTCAGCATGCAAATCTGCATGAAGCGCATCAAATGCCGCTTGGTGCAATAAACTTTCGCCGCCCTTCTCTACGAAATCTAAGAATGCGCGAGCGCGGTCCGTGTTTTTATCGAGATGACGAGCCTTGAACTCACTAAACAGCAGCGGCAATACGCTCATTTTTAGTTGAGAAACTTCGGTGTAGTTCACCCAATGCGAGTCACGCGCTTTTTGTAGACGTTGTTGAAACTCTGCGCTGCCCACTCGCTGTTGTGCTTCTGCACTTAGCGCAAACTCAGGTACAGAGCTTACGTCGATGTACATGATGTTCAGCCAGCGACGAGAAGATGGGCTGTATGGGCTCGCGCCTTCTGGGTTTGCTGGGAAAAGTGAGTGAATCGGGTTCAAACCAATGAAATCACCACCACGAGAGGCAATGTCACTCACCAACTGTTTTAGGTCGCCAAAATCACCGATGCCCCAGTTATGCTGAGTACGCAGTGTGTAAAGCTGGATGCTTGGGCCCCATAGCTTTTTGTGTTGGTTTAGGTCTTCTTGTTTGAAACACGCTTTCGGTGTGATGATCAATGACATCTCATAAGGCGTTTTACGACGCTTACGACTGATGATCAGTTTGTGGTAACCCCATGCCAAGTTCTTTGGCAATGCAAACACTAGAGGGCCACCCTCAGCACGCTCATCACGAACAATTTGAGACTGAAGATAGCCTTCAAGTACCTCTCCTTGTTCTGTTTCTAAACGCCAGCTGAATTCACTCTCACGAGCACTCGTACCTAGGTTTAGTTCCACTTCGACTGGTTCGCCGTCGCGTAAAACAAGAACAGGGGCTAGTACGTCTTTCTTATGTTTCTTTTCAGCAGAAGCCAATAGTTTTTCATCGCTGCTAGTATCGTAGCCTAGTGAAGTGAGCAAGCGGCGTAGAGTCTCGTCAGAAACTTTTGCCTCGTCTCCCCACGCGCTGACATAGCTGTCAGCCAATCTCGCCATTTCCGCGACTTTCTTTAATGCTGTTTGTTCTTTCATCGCTTTCTCCGAAGGTAATACCAACACCTTCCATGTAGGGTTTTATTGTTATCAATAACGTAAGTTTGCAAATGACCAAAGGTAGCGCTTGGCTACCTTGGTCTTAACTCTGTTCTATTAACGGTGAACCGCTTCTAGTTTCCAGATATTGTTCACGTAGTCGCGAATTGAGCGGTCTGAGGTGAACTTACCAACAAGGGCGGTATTAAGAATGGCTTTCTTCGCCCAGCCAGCTTGGTCTTTATATTGTTTGCCCATCTCTTCGTGCGCTTTCACATACGATGCGAAGTCCGCAAGACATAGGTATGGGTCACCGCCATCCAGTAGGCTATCGTACGTTGCACGTAGTAGGCCCGGTTGACCTGGAGTGAATTCTTCACCCAGTAGTAGGTCCATGGACGCTTTGAGTAAGTGATCCGCGTTGTAGTAGTCAAATGGGTTGTAACCTTGAGCTTTTAGCGCTTTCACACCTTCAACGTCTAGACCGAAGATGTAGATGTTTTCATCGCCCACTTCTTCACGAATTTCAACGTTCGCACCATCCATCGTACCGATAGTTAGGGCACCGTTTAGCGCCATCTTCATGTTACCCGTACCTGATGCTTCTTTACCCGCTAACGAGATTTGTTGAGAAACGTCAGCCGCAGGGATGATGATTTCAGCCATGCTCACGCGGTAGTCAGGAATGAATACCACTTTCAGCTTGTTACCGATGCGCGGGTCGTTGTTCACCTTGTCTGCAATCTTGTTGATTGCGAAGATGATTTCTTTCGCTAGGTGGTAACCCGGTGCGGCTTTCGCTGCGAAGAACACTACGCGTGGCGTGCACTCAAAACCTGGTTCGTTAAGAATACGGTGGTACAAAGACAGTACGTGTAGCAAATCTAGGTGCTGACGTTTGTACTCGTGCAGACGCTTGATTTGAACATCGAAGATAGCATTAGTATCGAGCTCGATACCCATGTGCTCTTTCACCCAGTTTGCTAGGCGCTCTTTGTTCTCTTTCTTCACTGCCATGAATTCTTTTTGGAATGTCGCGTCAGTCGCGTACTTAGCAATGCCTTCTAGCTGCTCAAGTTTCGCTGGCCATTCTGCGCCTACTTTCTCAGTGATAAGCTGAGACAGACCTGGGTTACAGAACTTCAACCAGCGACGTGGCGTAATACCGTTCGTTACGTTGTGTAGACGTGTCGGGTACATTTCGTGGAACTCTGGGAATAGGTCTTTCTTAACCAATTCAGAGTGAAGTGCTGCTACACCGTTTACTGCGTAAGAGCCGATTACACATAGGTTTGCCATACGAACCATACGGTGGAAACCTTCTTCGATGATAGAAAGCTTCTGTTGTTTCGCGACATCACCCGGCCACATTGCACGTACGTCTTGTAGGAAGCGATGGTTGATCTCGTAAATGATCTCCATGTGACGTGGTAGTAGGTGCTGGATTAGCGACTCTGGCCATGTCTCTAGTGCTTCAGGAAGTAGCGTGTGGTTGGTGTACGCGAATGTCTTAGAGCTGATTTCCCAAGCCGCTTCCCAAGTTAGACCTTTTTCGTCCATCAGGATGCGCATTAGTTCAGGAATCGCAATCGTTGGGTGCGTATCGTTAAGCTGGATAGTCTCTTGCTTAGGTAGATCCGCTAGCGAGTAGCCTGCTGCTTCGTGGCGACGTAGGATGTCGCGTACAGACGCTGCTGAGTGGAAGTACTGCTGCATCAGACGCAGTGTTTTACCTTTCTCGTGGTTGTCGTTCGGGTAAAGCACTTTGGTGATGTTACCTGCGTCGATCAGTGCGTGTTGCGCTTCGAAGTAATCACCGTTGTTAAAGCTTGCTAGTGAGAATGGTGCAATCGCCTGACATTCCCAAAGACGTAGCGGATAAACTGTGTCTGATTCGTAACCTACGATAGGCAGATCCCAAGGCATTGCTTTTACAGACATGCCAGGAACCCATTTGCGAACTTCTTTACCGTCTACATTAACAACTTCAACATGACCGTAAAAACCGATTTCTTGCGCCAGCTCAGGACGAGCGACTTCCCAAGGGTAGCCTTCCACACCACGCCATGCGTCTGGTGCTTCTTGTTGGCGACCGTCTTTGAACGACTGCTTAAACAGGCCGTATTCGTAGTGAAGGCCGTAGCCCACTGTTGGGAACTCTTGAGCAGCACATGAATCCATGAAACATGCAGCCAGACGACCAAGACCACCGTTACCAAGTGATGGATCGCGCTCTTCTTCTAGAAGGTCAGTTAGGTTATGACCTAATTCAGCCATTGCTTCTGTTACTTGTTCGTACAGACCCATGCTGATTAAGTTGTTGCCCGTTAAACGACCGATAAGGAATTCTAGTGAAAGGTAGTTAACGCTCTTCGCTTGTTGGATGCGAGGATCGGTTTCAGTAGCAAGCAAATCAAAAGTAGTGAACTCAGCCAGTGCGCGACCCATTGCTAGGTACCATGCGCGGCTGTCTGCGTTTTCAACCGTGTGAGCGTAAGTTACGGAAAGGTGTTTCTTAACGCTGTCTTGGAAGGACTTCTTGTCAAATTGTTTCTGTTGAGTAGGTTTCATTACGAAATTCTCACGTCTTTTAGTAATTCATCTGCCATACATCGTGCATTTACCTCTGTGAATAAACATCCTCCTAATTCTCCTCCTTTGCAGGAGGAGGGGTGAGGGCGTAGAGGGGGGACCATAAGGAAGTTAGTGATCCAAATCTCAACACGACATCCTTGGCTCCTATTCTTAGTGATTTTGATCACAACCAAATATGAGAAAGGTTAAAGATTGTTCATGACGCTTTTTATTGCCCTTTTCACCTATCATGCAAAAAGTGTCTTACCGATCACATTAGCTTCGTTAACATCGAGAAATTTTTCGCAAGAGATGTGCAACACAATCTTAATAGCACCAACACCAAAGACATTTAAGTGATAAAAATCACAAAACAAGGGCGTAGTTGATGCCAAATCCATCAACTCTTGAGAATTAGGAAGTGGATCAAAGTAACGAGCATTTCTGATGTCGTACCATCCCTCTCGGCTTACTAGATTGAGCAATTTTTATACAAGCTAGAATTATGCGGTGTGAGTCATTTCTAGTTTTGCTAGCTTTTATACCTAAGTGACCTCGGGAGATGGCATTTTGTGTGGATATTGCCAAACCCAAAACAGGGCAGTGCAAAGTGAAAATCACGCTTAATCGCCGAAACATTGATGGTTGTTTAACGGTGTCGCTGGACGAGAGGAAGACTTCGAGAGGGTCTCTTGTTAAAAACAGTGCGTTGAAGTCACTTGGGTATCATAAATAAGGACATAATTACTAATGTGGATTCCATCTAAACTTACTCGTCCCGGCCGACTACACAATGCCATTGTGCGCCCACGAGTGTTGGACTTACTACAACAAGCGCCTTACTACAAATTGGTTTTGTTCCGTTCTCCAGCAGGTTACGGAAAAACAACGATGGCCGCTCAGTGGCTATCCGATAAGCCAAACGTCGGTTGGTACAGCATTGACGACAGTGACAATGATGGCTTTCGTTTCGTCAACTATTTACTCCAAGCGCTGAACAAAGCGACCAACTTCAGCTGCTCGAATGCGCAAAAACTGGCCGAAAAGCGCCAGATTTCCTCTTTACGCTCCCTGTTTAGCGAAGTATTTGCCGAAATGGCAGATTTTCATCAAGAGTGCTACGTGGTACTCGATGACTACCACTTGATCACCAATGATGAAATTCATGAATCCATGCGTTTCTTCCTCAAGCACATGCCAGACAATTTAACGGTTGTCGTCACCAGCCGTGCAGCACCACCTCTGGGCACAGCTAACTTGCGTGTGCGCGATTTAATGATCGAAATCGGCAACGAAATGTTGGCGTTTGATACTGAAGAAACCACCCGCTTCTTTAACCAACGAATCGCCGATGGCATTGATGAAGACATGGCGAACAGCCTAAGAACCTACGTGGAAGGTTGGCCATCTGCCATGCAGTTGATCGCGCTGCAAGCCCAACATCAAAACCGCACATTGGCGCAAACCGTCGAGTCGGTATCGCAGTTCAATCACGCGCATTTGTGGGATTACCTAGTCGAAGAAGTATTCGACCTGCTCGATCACGAAACTCGTCACTTCTTGATGCAAGTGTCCGTGCTGGATCACTTTAACGATGAACTGGTATTTGCCCTCACTCAACGCGAAGACGCGCTGGGTCTGATTGAATCGCTTAACCGTTATGGCTTGTTCATTTATCCACTTGAAGGCGAGCATAACTGGTTCCGCTTCCACAACTTGTTTGGCGAGTTCTTGTCTCACGAGCGTCAAGCACGTATTCCTCAACAAGAAAAAGATCTTCACCGCAATGCGGCGGTCGCTTGGTTGCAACAAAAATCGCCACACCAAGCCATTCATCACGCGCAAAAATCCAACGATAAAGACTTAGTCGTTGAGATTTTGAATGAATTCGGTTGGAAGATGTTCAACCAAGGTGAACTAAGCACACTCGAGCATGCCATCAATAAGCTGGATGCAGAACTGCTATTTAGCCACCCTAAATTGACGATGTTACGTGCATGGTTAGCGCAGAGCCAACACCGATACAATCAAGTTGGCCAATTGCTTGAAGAAGCCGAAGAAGAGCATAAAAAGCGCAACATCGAGCTAGATATCCATTACCAAGGCCAAGCCAACGCGCTGCTTGCTCAGGTCGCGATTAACAGCAACCAACCCGAGAAAGCGCTTGAACTTGCGGAGCTGGCTCTCAGCCAACTAGACAACACTATTTACCGTAGCCGAATTGTCGCGACCTCAGTCGTAGGCGAAGTGAACCACGTACTGGGTAAACTCGACCGCGCGTTGCCGATGATGCAGCAAACCGAAAAATTGGCGCGCCAGTATCAGGTTTACCATCAAGCACTGTGGGCGATTTTACAACAAAGCGAAATATTGATTGCTCAAGGTTACGTGCAAGCGGCCTTTGAGCTGCAAGATTCGGGCTTCCGTCTGATTGAAGATCAGCAATTACAGCACGTTCCTCTACACGAGTTTTTATTGCGTATCCGCGCGCAAGTTTTATGGTGCTGGAACCGCCTAGATGAAGCCGAAGAGTGTGCGTACCGAGGCCTACAAATTCTCGAGAACCATTCGCCGAGTAAGCACTT
Organism: Vibrio parahaemolyticus; assembly: GCF_900460535.1. Lineage (NCBI taxonomy): Bacteria > Pseudomonadati > Pseudomonadota > Gammaproteobacteria > Vibrionales > Vibrionaceae > Vibrio > Vibrio parahaemolyticus. The sequence continues at coordinate 596,321 of NZ_UHIL01000002.1, forward strand.
ACATAGCTACTCAATGTTGGCGCGCATTGCGATTGGCCGTGGCGAGCTAGACAAAGCCGGTAAATTCATCGAGCACATTCAACATTTAATGAAGCAGTCTACGTACCACGTAGATTGGACCGCCAACGCCTCTTTATCGTTGATCTTATTCTGGCAAGCGCGTGGCAATACAGAAGCCATGCAAGAATGGTTGAATACAGCGGTTCGTCCAGAATCGGCATGTAACCACTTCTTGCAACTGCAATGGCGCAATATAGTGCGTGCACACATCAATTTGGGTCAGTATGAGGAAGCACGCCAAGCGCTAAACTTCCTGCAAAGTGAAGCGCGCCGTACCAACCTCATTACCGATACCAATCGCAACCTCGTTGTTGAAGCCGTATTGGCCGCACGCCAAAAAGACGAGGAGCAAGCCAAAGCGCTGCTAAAAGAAGCGCTAGTAATGACGAACCAAACCGGTATGGTCGGAAACTTCCTGATTGATGGCGCTACGATTGGTGGCCTGCTAGAGAAACTCAGCCTGCGTCATGAGCTGGGCGATCTAGAACGTCACCGCGCTCAACAACTAATGAAAGACATTTCATCGAATCAGCGCAGCCGCTCGATCCACTTTGATGAAGACTTTATTGAAAAGTTGGTAAATCACCCGAATGTGCCGGAGCTTGTACGCACGAGCCCGTTAACACAGCGCGAATGGCAGGTTCTAGGTTTGATTTATTCTGGCTTTAGTAACGAGCAAATCGCACAAGAATTGGATGTGGCAGGTACGACAATCAAAACCCACATTCGCAACTTGTATCAAAAGCTCAACATCGCGAATCGTAAAGAAGCCATTGTAACTGCGGAGAATTTACTACAATTGATGGGTTACTAAATCAAATAACCTTAGTAAAGAAGTGGGCTTTTAATTGAAAACAAAAATGGGTTGGCGTTATGCGTCAGCCCTTTTTTATAGGCCGCCAGTGAGGGAAGTGCAATTTGCAAAGCACGTAAGTAACGTTGTTCATATACGACAGGCAAAAAAATAGCCAACCGCAATAATCGCGATTGGCTCATATTTATTGTGAACAATCTATATTCACTAACAACGTCAGTTGGCTAGGTGACCCTCGGCTTAAGAAGGGTCGAGAAGTATTATGCATTAATCATGCCAATTTTCAAAGCTTTATTTTTGGGCACAAGATCTCATATAAACTGATATTGCCTATATAAATTTTTGCAAAAAACAAAAAATAATTGCATTATGCAATTTCAAAATGCAACTTAGGTAATTTATTAACAATTGAGTTAGTCAAAATGTAAATGAAAATAAAATGTTAACGAGTTGAAAGTTCGCTGTTCTCGCCTTTTCCTGGGATTGATTCATAAGCAACCACTCAAATATTAACTACGACACTATTTCATACTTTTTTCGCAACAATCTTTGTATACTCTGTGCCAACTACATGACTTAGCACTAAAGAAATGAACTATCTAATTACTTTCTTCAAAGGAATAGCCATGGGTGCAGCCGACGTTGTCCCTGGCGTGTCGGGCGGTACTATCGCATTCATAACTGGCATTTACGATACACTGCTTGAAAGCATTCGTCGTATTAACCCGTCTCTTTTCTCTATCTGGCGAAAAGACGGTTTTAAAGCCGCATTCAATCATATTAATGGCTTTTTCCTTATTGCTCTGTTTGCTGGCATCTTGTCGAGCATTGCAACCTTAGCGAAGTTGATCACATGGCTGCTAGACACTCATCCGATCCCTATTTGGTCGTTCTTCTTCGGCCTCATTTTGGTCTCTGTGTATCACATCCTCCGTCAGGTAGAGAAACGCGATGCGATTCGTTTCGTGACTCTTCTACTGGGCGTCGGCTTTGCGTATAGCATTACGGTGCTGAAACCACTGCATCTTGAACCTACCGCTATTAATACGCTGATTGCAGGTGCGATCGCAATTTGTGCGATGATCCTCCCTGGTATCTCAGGCAGCTTCATCCTGCTACTGATCGGTATGTATACTCCGGTACTTGCGGCCGTAAAAGGCTTCCAAGTGGATACGTTGGCGCTGTTTTTATCGGGCTGCGTGATTGGCCTACTTTCTTTCTCTCATCTGCTCTCGTGGTTACTACGCAAGTTCCGCGACTTCACGCTGATGTTCTTAACTGGTTTGATGATCGGTACACTACCTAAAATCTGGCCTTGGAAAGAAACCTTAACATGGCGTACGAACTCGAAAGGCGAACAAGTACCGTTACTACAACACAACTTGTCTCCATTTGAATTTGAACACATTACCTCTCAACCATCGCAGCTAGTGATTGCGGTCGTAATGATGCTGGCTGCTATTGCGTTGGTTTTAGGTCTCGAAAAGTTCGCAGACTCTGACAAATAAACCGCGCAGCACATTCATAGAAAACGGAGCCATTGGCTCCGTTTTTGTTTTTAGGGCGTAGAAAAAGCCGACAATTCGGTGGTTCGGCACACGCTCTCAACCCAAGTCCGACTCACAATGAGTCGTTAACTCATTCATCTCAAAATCATTTAGGTATAACGCACAAATTGTCGAGGAGACGCCTTGGCGAGTTACACATATGTGCTACGATGCGGTTAATGTTAAGTGATAAATGCTGAACCTTAATGAAAGTGTTAAAAATTGCCGCCATTGCGGTCGCACTCGTTGCGGGATTCTACGCCCCGACGCTGCTCAAGAGTTTCTCTTCTTCCTCGACAGTCAAACCACTTGATGAGTACTGCCTGCTCTCGACAACGGCATGTGTCCAACAAGGTGTCACCATGACACTCAATGTCGATAACGCTCAGCCCCTTATTCCTGCTAAATTCGATGTCGAATGGAACAAAAGTGACGCAGAGCAGTTGGTTCTGAGCCTTTCAGGAAGAGAAATGGAAATGGGTGAGCCGAAGTTTCTCCTCAAGAAAATAGCACCTGGAAAATACTCTGGCGAAGTCGTGTTGCCCGTTTGCACTCAAGAATCGATGACGTGGGTCGGAGAACTGACCGACGGACAATCCACCATCTATCCCGCCATCAAAATGCAAAGATAAGGAATCATTATGAGCCGCAATTGGTCTCTCTTTCTCGTAGTCGCATTCGTACTGGGTTTCGGTACTAAAACCTATTTAGATAGCCTAGATAAACCCGCAGACGTTTCAGAAACAACCTCGTCAGAACAAAGCGTGTTGTTTGGCGAAAACAATCAACCAGTCAACGTCTTTGATGTGAACGACCCTCGTATTCGTATCGTGTATTTCGGTTTTACTCGTTGCCCTGATGTCTGCCCAACGTCGCTCGCGATGCTGGCAGGTGCACTAAATCAAATCAGCGATGAGCAAAAAGCGCAGCTGCGCCCGATGTTTATCTCTCTCGATCCAGAACGTGATGAAGCGGACGCGTCCGCAAAATATGCGCACTACTTCCACCCTATGATTGAAGGTCTATCTGCGCCGTTGGACATCACGACGCCACTTGCTCACCGCTACGGCGTTATTTTCCGTAAAACCGAATTAGAAGGCTCGGAGCTGAAGTACACCCTTGACCACAGCTCTTACTTCTACTTCCTCAAACCGGACGGCACGTTGATCACCAAAGTGCCACACACGCTAACGCCTGCGCCGATTGTTGAAGCAATTTCAAAACTCACCACTAAGGAAGGCTCGAATGAAGGCTAATCAACTGTTCAAAACATTGGCTTTGGGTGCATTACTGCTCAGCCCTTTAGCTCAGGCTAAGCTCGATGTCATGGCGCACGAACCGTATGCGCGTGCTATGGCTCCGGGTGCAACCACCAGCGCCGTCTTCGTAACCTTTGCCAACCGCAGCCAAGACGACATCAATATCGTTGCCGCAGAAACGCCAGCAGCGGGCAAAGTCGAATTGCACGATGTCATTAAAGACGGCGATGTGATGAAAATGCGCCAAATCGACCGCATCACGCTAGGCGCAAAAGAGACCACCGAGCTAAAACCGGGCAGCTTACACATCATGCTGTTTGATTTGAAAACGCCGCTCAATGAAGGGGATGAAATCGAAGTAACCGTGACTTACGATAACGGCCAAAAGCAGAGCTTTAACGCGCCAGTGAAAAAAGTGATGGCAGGGATGAAACATACAGCCCACTAAAATCGAATTAGGCTCCTCATTAGGAGCCTTTGTTTTCTTCGCTCTCTCGCAGCGCAATGGCGATTTTATTTAAAAATGTAAATCTGTGCTTTATGCCCCATACAACACACCTCCCTCTTCGCTATAACTCTATTTCCTTGTTTCCGCATCTAACCCTGTTCCCGAGATAACTCTTTATGTTTCAAGCTCTCAAACGCGTTTTCAGTTTTTTGACTCAAACCAATCCAAATGTCGAGCAAGACGTGGACACCATTATTGCCGCAATTGGTGGCCTCGATAACGTGGTGGAAACCGGGGCGTGTGCAACGCGGCTAAGACTCACGCTGCGCTCTACTGCTGTCGTAGATAAAGAGGCCTTAAAGAAACATGGCGCTCATGGTGTTGTTGTGTTGGATGAACGTCATATCCAAATCATATACGGTTTGAAAGCCAACACGTATTCGCAGATCATGGAAGAACGAATGACAAGCTAGGCGCTCGTAGCAACTCTCCTAGCAAACTAAGCGGTGATTTTGCTACCCACAAATAAAAAGGGCAGCTATACTCTCCTCGTTTCATTAACCAAAGAATGAACTCACCAACGTATCAACTAACTAAAGAGGACACATGATGATTGTATTGAATAGCACTAACTGGGCATCGCAAGGGTAAACCTAACCGCACCAACTCTGTGGCATAACCACAACTCCCCTTCTCTGCCCGGTCTTCACCGGGGTCAACTCTATCCGAATTAGACCCTAATGCGATTTGTATTAAGGCGCTTTGTTGCGTCTGGGATAATTCAACAATGAATCAAACACATACTTTTTGTGACACATTAATTTCTACTTCAAACCCATTAAAACGATTGGGTTGGAAACCATTTTTTCAGCAACAACTGACACTAGACGACTACGACAATACGATCTTTGCACGCGTGATCGCGCATCACCGAAGTGGTTATTTATTGGCAACAGAAGCAGGGCAAGTTCACCTTAATGTCCACCACTCTCTGCCCAATATGACCGTCGGAGACTGGGTGATCTTAAATGAAGATCAGCAATTTGTTCGCTTACTGGATCGCTTGAGCCTCTTTAGCCGCAAAGCGGCGGGCAGCAAAGTGGCAGAGCAACTCATCGCGGCCAATGTCGATACGGTGTTTATCGTCTGCTCACTCAATCACGATTTCAACTTAAGCCGTATTGAACGTTACTTAGCCTTAGTTCACGAAGCTGACGTCGAGCCCGTTATCGTGCTTTCCAAAGCCGATTTGTGCGACAACGTCGATGAACTCAAAAGCCAAGTACAGAAGCTAGACCCTCTGCTAGTCATTGAGACGGTCAACGGCTTAGATGCAGAAAGTACTTCTAAGCTCATGAGCTGGTGTAATGAAGGGCAAACCGTTGCTTTTATCGGTTCATCAGGGGTGGGTAAGTCAACGCTGGTCAACGCGTTACTTGGTCAACAGGAACAATCGACAGGGCATATCCGTGAAGACGACAGCAAAGGACGCCATACGACGACCTCGCGCTCGATTCACCTATTACCTGCAGGCGGGATTTTGATCGATACTCCAGGAATGCGAGAAATCCAACTCGTCGATTGCGAAGCTGGTGTCAGCGAAGCCTTTGCTGACGTTGAAGCGCTTGCCGAGCATTGTCGATTTGGTGATTGTAAACACCAAACCGAGCCAGGTTGCGCCGTTCAAGCGGCCATTGAAAATGGCTCTCTTGAAGTTCGCCGTTTCAACAATTATCAAAAGCTGCTGCGAGAACAAGCCTTTAATGGCGCGACCTTAGCAGAGCAACGAGCTCAGAGCCGACAATTTGGCAAACTCACTCGCAATGTGATGAGTGATAAACGCAAACGTCAGCAAAGTTACTGAGTTGTTAGATTTGAGTTGTCAATAAATTCAAAGGAGACTTTCGTCTCCTTTTTAATAACTTTATTAAAAACCATTACTCATAACCAACGAGATTTTTCAACATAAAAATCTCGTTTAGATAACATCGAGCAAACATTTAATCCAAAAACAAACTAAAACTAGACACAAAATATTACCAAGCTAAGATATGTGATATTCAGCAAGAAAATGGCTGAATTTATAAAAACAGGATAATTGATAATCATGTTCTTAGCGCACAGAAGCAATGCTCATTCCTTGTTCATCAAGGGCATTATCGCCGTGTAATGTTTGGCTATTGCCCTGCCGCTCTGACATAAAATTGCAGGAATGACGTATGCAACACAACAGCCTCGTTGCCCGATATGCTCGCGGTAACCTCGTTCTCCAGATCCTTGTCGGTATTGTCTTTGGTATTTTGCTCGCAACAGTTTCACCAAGCCATGCTGAAAGCGTTGGACTGATTGGTAGCCTTTTTGTAGGCGCTCTTAAAGCCATCGCACCGATCCTAGTGTTTATTTTGGTTGCCGCTTCAATCGCGAACCAAAAGAAAAACCAACACACTTACATGCGCCCAATCGTTGTTTTGTACCTAATGGGTACGTTCTTCGCAGCGCTTGCAGCCGTGGTTCTAAGCTTCCTTTTCCCGACCCATCTAACGCTTGTAACCGGCGCTGAAGGTGCAACTCCTCCTCAAGGTATTGCAGAAATCCTACGAACATTGCTGTTTAAACTGGTTGATAACCCAGTAAACGCACTAGTAGAAGCGAACTACATCGGTATTCTTGCTTGGGGTGTGGGTCTTGGCCTTGCTCTTCACCACGCATCAGCAACAACGAAAGCGGTATTTGAAGACCTAAGCCACAGTGTTTCTCACATTGTTCGCTTCATCATCCGTCTTGCACCATTTGGTATCTTTGGTCTGGTTGCTTCAACTTTCGCGACAACGGGCTTCAGCGCGCTAGCAAGCTACGCTCACCTTCTTGCGGTTCTACTTGGCGCAATGATGATTATCGCGCTAGTAGTAAACCCAGCGATCGTATTCTTCAAAACCAAACAAAACCCGTACCCATTGGTATTCCAATGTCTACGTGAAAGTGGCGTAACAGCGTTCTTCACTCGCTCAAGTGCAGCGAACATCCCAGTAAACATGGCGCTATGTGAGAAGTTAGACTTAGACGAAGACACTTACTCAGTATCTATCCCTCTGGGTGCAACCATCAACATGGCTGGTGCAGCAATCACTATCACAACGCTAACGCTGGCTGCAGTGCACACAATGGGTATTGAAGTTGACCTAATGACAGCGCTACTTCTAAGTGTTGTCGCGGCGGTTTCTGCATGTGGTGCTTCTGGTGTTGCGGGCGGTTCTCTACTGCTTATCCCTCTAGCGTGTGGTTTGTTTGGCATATCAAACGACGTAGCAATGCAGGTGGTAGCGGTTGGTTTCATCATCGGTGTGATTCAAGACTCTGCTGAAACAGCGCTAAACAGTTCAACAGACGTTATCTTTACCGCTGCTGTTTGCCGTTCAGAACAGCAAAAAAGCCAGTAAGATAAACATTGAATAATAGAAAGGGGAGCCTGTTGGCTCCCCTT